>DCHL01000063.1 GCA_002317595.1 Lachnospiraceae bacterium UBA1753
TGCATGCATATGCAACCACCATACATAAATCACAGGGGTCAGAGTATCCGATAGTGGTAATGCCAATACTTATGAACCACTATGTGATGCTCCAGCGAAACCTGATATATACAGGAATCACCAGAGCAAAGAAGATCTTGGTCATAGTCGGGGCGAAAAGGGCCCTGGGGTATGCCGTGAGAAATGTGACCGTTAATAAAAGAAATACGCTGCTCAAGGAAAGATTGTCAGACTAGCTGATACCTGTTCCCGTGGCAGCGTAACACTCTTGATACTACTTTATTACTTTACCTCAAATTCATAGTCGTAGCTGTAGGTGCGTACATACAGCCTGTTTCCCTTGAGGGCGAAGTAATCAGGGCTCTTCCTGACATTGATTTTCGACTGGACCTTTCCAGTATGGATGTCAAGAACTGACAGGTAATCTTTTTCTCCAGTAAAGCCGTACCCGGTGATAATCCTGTCCTTGTAGATTACAAAGTTGTTTGAGTTAGAAATAAGTGCATCTGAACGCCAGAGGATACTCTGGTTATTCATGTCAATTGCCATCATGTATGCATTGTTGGGGCAGGATGAAGCATAGGTACTGTGATACAGGTTTACATAAAGTATGTCATCCTTGATGAGTGCATAGTGAATACCGCGGTCCACATACTCATTATACTCATAGCCCTTTGAGTACATGAAGTCGTGGAAATCATAGGTGTGAAGCAGATTTCCAGTGGCCTTGTCTGATATCTTGAGCATTGTACTGGTGCTGTAATTCTCAATTCCAACAAGCTCATAGATGTACTTGTCATCCTGATACTTCTGTTCAGGCTTGTCTATTCCCGCTTTTGCAAACCATACATCATAGTCGATTATCTCGTTTTCCGCCTCTGAAACCTGAGTGACTTCGATATCTTCTGCCTCGGTGCAGGTGTCTTCTGAATAGAAGAATCTGTCATTTGCGGGCTCGTAGAAATATACGTAGTCAGAAGCCGACTCGGGAGTGGGAGCGAAGGCCTTCTCAAACACTGGCTGGTTATTCCCGTAGTACTCAAGGAAGATTGTTTCCGCAGGCACTGTCATGTTGAAACGCACCTCGGCAGTGTCATTCCTGACCTTGTAGTAGTCAACCTCGAACATACCCAGATATCTGTCAAACTTAACCTTGGAGATATTGGTGTCCTCGACGTAGAAATCAATCATGTCATAGGAACCCCATTCACTGCTTTTCCTAAAAATAATATGGCCATTCACATAGCCGGGAGCCTTGTAGGTATCAGTGTAGTTTACGTCAAGCTTGAAGGAACCGTCGCGGCCAATGGCAAGATACATCTTTTCCACGTCAGGACTCTGGGACTTGCAGATCCAGTTTCCTTCCATCAGATCGATATTGCGCTGCACTGATTCGAGAGAGTAGAAGTAGGTTCCAACTCCGAGTTCCTTAAGATTTTCCCATTCGGGGTCAGAAGCCTCACGGATCTCGTCTGTTGCGCCGAGCTCTTCAACGTGCTTTAGCACGATATCTGTGCACTCCTTTGGAGTGTAGTACTTAATTCCGATTTCATCATAGATCGATGCGAATTTCTCAGAAGGAGCGACGTATTCTCCGGTCCTGTTGTCGTAAAAACTGAAAAACTTTGAGCGGACGTATTCCTCACCGCCCTTGGCTTCATCCGGGACATACTCCATAAAGGTGACAGCTTCCGTGCATACGCCATCATCTTCGGCAAATCCGACCTCCTTGGGATACTTCGCAGGGCGGTCTGCCTCGACGATATCGAAGTATGCGATATAGGCTTCAGAGAGACCCAGATGGGTATTGATATTGTACAGGAAGATGCGCTCGCCTTCGCCGTTAATTAAGTAATAGTTGTAGCCGTAAGAGGCAGCGCCGTTGCTTCCGCCTGCGTAGAGATAACCGCAGCTGTTGAGATAGACTTCCTTGCGGTAGTAGGCTGCTTCTGAGGTGACAAAAATAATTTTTTCGCCGTCATACCTGAAGATGAGGTAATTATGAAGTTCATCGTAGTTGCCGTAGGAGAGCCTGACGGCGAGCTCGGGAGTGCCATCGTTTCCGCAGTCGATATAGCTGTAGGAGGCGTTAGAGAGCATCAGGTCATCGGCATACTCACTGATGTCGTCAAGATACAGGGCGTCAACTATATCTTCATAGCTGTATTCTTCGCCCTTCTTGAGGGATGCGGAGTAATTGTCTGTGAGAGTTGCGGTGCTCTCGCCCTTGAGGAAGCCAATATAGAGTTCCTTTATCGCATCTGAAGCGGATTCGGGGGTGGCGGCCTCGGGGGCTTCTTCCTTTTCTTTGTCTTCGTTATCGGCACTTGAAACAGCGGTGTCTTCGCTGCTGTCTGAGGTGTCTTCGCTGCTGTCTGCGGTATTGCCCGCTGCATCTTCACTTGCGTCAGACGCTGCTGCTTCCTGGGCGCCCGCTGCGCCTGGGACTTCCCTTGTCATATTTTTTCCGCAGGCACTAAGGCAAAGTGCACTGAGCAGAAGGGCTGCAATTACTCGGTATTTCATAATTCCTCCATCGGGTAAAAATTAGTCTGTCTGTTCGTGGCTGTTAATGTAATCCTCCAGATATCCGGCTGCCATTCCTACAAGCTCCCTGCAGGGGCGCTTTCTGTAGTATTCCTCGGTGCGGACGGCAGCGATGGGAACATCGTGACCGCCTTCTGTGAGCTCTGTGCCTGAGGAGAGTCCCAGGAGCGTCCGGCAGACGATGGAACCATTGTCCTTCTCAAACTGAAGGGCAAGTTCCTGGATTCTTGCATAGTGATTATTCTTGGTTGGGCCGGCTTTGGGGTCTGCGTAACCATAGAGTATTCCTGCTATTATCGACATTCCGCTGACACAGCCGCATACCTCGCGGAGCCTTCCAAGGCCACCACCAAAGGAGGAGGCGAGCCTCACAAGAGTCTCGCTGTCCATGTCCGTAAGGTCGGCAAAGGCCAGGACTACGGACTGCGCGCAGTTATATCCTTCGGAAAAATAATTCATTGCAATTTCGCGTCGGTTCATTGATTTACGGCCTCGTATTTTCTATATATAATCCTATGAATGATTAGAAAGCAAACTATCGTATAGAATACCACATCTGAGCATTTTTGGGAACTTTCCTTGACCTTTGGGATGGTGAAACATTATAATATTTTTTTAAAGAAAGATTATGGAGAGGTAAAATATGAAAACAATCAGATTTTTTGCTGTATTATTTTTTATCACACTTATTATTGCAGTGCCGGTATTTGCTGAGCCTGTTGGAACCACAGGATACATATATATCGGAGACAGCAGATTTGCATACATGGACGGTAATACCGCCTTCTCAGCGAGTCCTAATGTGTGGAATGTTTCCGTTGAGGGAATGGGATACGGCTGGCTCCAGGGCGAGGCTGCACCCTATGTTGACAATCTCAAGGCGTCAAATCCTCAGATTACAAACTGGTATGAGATTTATGGTCTCGGTGTCAATGACATTACAAGCATTGATTTTTATACCAACTTCTATCTGACGAGAGCGCTTAAGAGCAAGGTCATCCTTGTGTCTGTTAACCCTGTCGGTTCGAACTGCGACAGGACTACCAATCCTGCGGTAGAGGCCTTCAACTTAAAGCTTAGGAGTACAGGTCTTCCTTATATCGACTGCTACAATTATCTTATGACAAATGGGTATTCAACCTACGATGGAACACATTTTACTCCGGAGACTAACTGGGCTATCAAGAACTTCCTGACAACATCAGTTGACATGGTAGCTGCAGTGATGAAGTAGAAATCTTCTTTCGGAAGTGCTGTTGGAATTGTGTGAAGAGAGTACTGTTGGAATCGTGTGAAGAAAGTGTTGTGATTCTTTCTTGCGAGAGGTGTGAAGAACTATGAAGATAAAGTGCAAATTCTGCGAGAACATGATAGATGACACCAATGCGGTCTGCCCGCACTGCGGTGCACCTAATGAGAATGTGGTCAGGACGACAAAGAGCCAGCCGCAGACAATCGCTGAACTTAAGCAGTGGTATTCAGATAGGCAGCTGCCGCCTTACGAGGTGACCAGGTTCTTCATCGGTGAGAATTACAGGCAGCCCAGGGCCTTCGGAATCTACAAGGATGAGACCAGCGGTAATTTTATTGTGTACAAAAATAAGGATTCAGGGGAGCGCGCAGTAAGGTACGAGGGTACAGACGAGGCGTATGCTGTCAACGAGCTCTTCATGCGTCTTAAGCAGGAGATTATCCAGCAGAAGAAGGGCGCTTCTGGAAGTTCTCATTCTGGCAGCCATACTTCTTCAGGAAACGGTGGATTATTCGGGATGATCGGCACTCTTGTAAAGGGAGCCTTCACGATGCTTTCATGGCTGATCATGCTGCTGATCGGTATGAGTTTCATCTGGTCACTGGGACTGAATGAACCCAAGCCAGGTTACTATGATTTCAATGGGGCACCCTACTACTATTTTGATCAGGCGAGCCAGTGGTATGCGATTGATTCTTCGACCGGCGACTGGCAGACCCGTGGAACATCGCTTGAAAGTGCGCCAGAGGAGCTGCAGAAGAAGAGTAGGTCAAAGAGATATTTTAAGAGCAAATACTGGAATGAGAAGCTTGGAATGCCCAACTTCACCCAGTCACTTGCCTTTGATGATTATTACAACTCATCAACCAATACGGGATATTACAAATACGACGGGACCACATACTATAACCTGACGGGCGGTCTTGATGATGGCTGGTACAGCTATGATGACTACGACAGCACCTGGAGCAAGGTTGACTATGAATATGTCCCCGAGGACCTTACACATAATTCCACGGTCGGTGATTTCTATGACACCCCTGAGTGGGACTCAAGTCTTCAGGTTTCTGAGTTTGAGGATACGCCTGCGTATGAGGAATATCAGGACAGCTACTCCTACAGCAGCAGCTCCGACGATGGATGGTTCAGCTCCTCAGATGACAGTGATTATGACTGGGGAAGCAGTGATTCCTGGGATTCTGACTGGGGGAGCGACTCCTGGGATTCTGACTGGTGATGCTGATTATGTTTTTGACATGGTGATGTGATATGAAGGATGAGACAATCAAGCAGATAATTAAATTCAGGGATGACAGGGACTGGAAGCAGTTTCATAATCCTAAGGACCTTGCAATCTCACTTTCGCTTGAGGCTGCTGAGCTTCTTGAGGTGTTTCAGTGGAGCGGGGAGGATATCTCGGCTGACGGCAAGCTTGATAAAATCCGCGAGGAGCTTGCTGATGTCATCAACTACAGCGTGCTGATGGCAGATGTGTGCGGCCTTGATATCGATGAGATTGTTCTGGAAAAAATCAAGAGGAACAATGAGAAGTATCCTGTGGACAAGGCTAAAGGCCGCAAGGATAAGTACACTTCGTTGTAATTCAGAACAGTTTTTTTTCCATATTACGCCATATTTTGTACAAGACACCGATAAATCATTACGGGTATTGATTTTCGGTCATAATGGGTATAACATTTTGAATCTGTGAGCGCCTGTCCGGTGCTTACAGGTTCGTTTTTTATTTTTTGGAAGAGAGGACGTTATGGGAAAAGAAAAGTTAAAGCCGAAGCTTTTCAGTGTCATGAAGAGCTACACAAAAGATCAGTTTATTAAGGATGTCATTTCGGGAATTATTGTTGCAATCATCGCACTTCCCCTTTCGATTGCACTTGCACTCGCATCAGGAGTTAATCCTGAGCAGGGTATCTACACTGCAATTGTCGCAGGCTTCCTTATTTCATTTTTTGGCGGAAGCCGAGTTCAGATAGCTGGACCTACAGCCGCCTTTGCAACCATCGTTGCGGGTATCGTGGCGACATCAGGAATGGACGGCCTTATCGTGGCGACATTCATCGCAGGTATCATTCTGATTCTGATGGGTGTGTTCCGCCTTGGTTCACTAATCAAGTTCATTCCTTATACAATTACTACAGGATTTACAGCAGGTATTGCCGTGACAATCTTTATCGGACAGATTAAGGATTTTCTCGGTCTGACATATCCTGCAGGCACAGAGACAATTGAGACTGTGGACAAGGTTAAGGCCATTGTTGCCAACTTCCCCACCATTAATTTCCAGGCGCTTATCGTCGGAGGTGTGTGTCTGCTCATCCTCATCATCATGCCTAAGTTTACGGAGATTATTCCTCCTTCACTCATTGCCGTGCTTGCTGGAATTGCAATGGTAAAGGGTCTTGGCATGCAGGTCAACACGATCGGTGACCTCTATGAGATCAGCAGCGGGCTTCCTGCACTGCATCTGCCTGCACTTAATTTTTCAATCATAAGAAAAGAGTTCTCAGATGGACTTACAATTGCGGTCCTTGCTGCAATCGAGTCGCTCCTGTCATGCGTGGTTGCTGACAGTATGATCAACTCTAAGCATAAGTCAAATATGGAGCTTGTTGCCCAGGGTATCGGTAACATCGGTTCAGTTCTCTTCGGTGGTATTCCGGCAACAGGCGCCATCGCAAGAACTGCTGCCAACATAAAGAACGGTGGACGTACACCTATCGCAGGTATGGTTCATTCACTTGTGCTCGTGCTTGTTCTTGTGCTTCTCATGCCCTATGCAGCACTTATTCCAATGCCTACAATCGCAGCGATTCTTTTCATGGTTGCCTACAACATGAGTGGCTGGAGAGTGTTCAAGCATCTGTGCGAGACTGCACCTAAGAGTGATATCATCGTTCTTGTGATGACCTTCGTTCTTACCATCGTATTCGACCTCGTTGTTGCTATTGAGTTTGGTATGCTCGCAGCTGTAATCCTCTTCATCAAGAGAATGAGTGAGGAAGCTGAGGTTAAGGGTTGGAAATACTTTGATGAGATGGATGACGATCCTGACAGTATCGAGCTTCGTCAGGTTCCCAAGTATGTCAGGGTGTATGAGATAAGTGGTCCCATGTTCTTTGGAGCTGCTGACCAGATTGCTGCCATCACTATCAAGGATTTCACAAAGTGCCTTGTCATCAGAATGAGAGGTGTTCCTGCTCTCGATGCAACTGCAATGCACTCACTTGAGATTCTCCATGAGAGATGCCAGCGCCATAATGTTACGATGATCCTGTCTCACCTTAATGAGCAGCCTCGAGCAACAATGGAGAAGGACGGCTTCATTCAGCTCATCGGAGAAGAGAATGTATGTCCTCATATTGACGATGCAATCGCAAGAGCGGTTAAGATTGTTGAGGGATAATAATAGTTGATTTGAGATTATGAGGGACTGCGGCTTGCCGCAGTCCTTTTTTACTGTCTGTTATTCCTGTATTCACCTGGAGTGCATCCGTAATGCCGCTTAAACTTCCTGCAGAAATAATCAACACCCTCAAAGCCTGTCTCGCCTGCGATTGTGCTGACCTTCTTCTCGGTTGAAGATAGCAGAAGAGCAGCTTCCTGGAGTCTGTAGGATATTAGGTAGCTAATTGGAGTCGTGTGCAGATAGTTTCTGAAGATGGAGAGGGCAGTGCTCTTGCTGACTGAAGCTGCTGATGCAATGTCATCAAGAGTGACAGTGGAAGCATAGTTCTCCTGCACAAACTGGATCATCAGCCTCAGTCTTGCGCGTGACACGGAAGCAGTGTCTGATTTTTCTGCTGCAGAAAACTGGTCTGATATGTTGGAAAAAAATATGTGCCAGAATTTCTGGAGCAGTATATGTGTCTTTAGTTCATCAGGACCAATGCTTCGCTGGAGATTGATGAGTTCCTCCATGACCAAGATGCACTCCGCCTGCCAGCTGACGGCTGGTGAGAACACGACATAGGAAAGAGGGCAGGTGAGAACGGGACTTACATATTTTTCATATATCAGACTGTCTTCAGGTGCAATGAAGGTCGGTGAGCACAGGAAGTTTGGAAGAGTGCAGTCCTCGTCTGTGATGAACCTGTGCATCGCCCTTGAGTTAATGAAGAGCCCCTGGCCTGCACTCAGCGTAAAAGTATCCTCGTTAATGCTGATGTCCATGCAGCCATCCTCGGCGAGAACAAATTCAAGCTCATTGTGCCAGTGCCATTCGATGCATTTGAAGTCGAACATGCTCATTTTTTCATCGTAGAACCTGAAGGGAAACTCACGGCTTCCGTGGCTGACGGTCTCCATGAGGGTGTCGTCGGTGTGTATTCTGGTCTGTGTATTCATCTCTTGTTCCTTATTGTTACAAACTGATTTCTGTTTTGCGATATTGTACAATAAATATGTGATATTTTTCAATGAAATGAAGACGGAAGTGCTATATAATGCAAAATATCCCTCGGAAAGACTCATTCTTTCTTCATACGAGGTCTACAAAACTTATCATACGAGGAGAACCATCAATGAAAAGCAAATACAAAAAGACGCTCATCGCCTGCTATTTGGGCTTCGTAACACAGGCAATCTCGGCGAATTTTGCGCCGCTTCTGTTCCTGACGTTCCATAACACCTACGGCATTCCGCTTGGAAAGATAGCGCTTATCTCGACGGCCTTCTTTTTTACACAGCTACTTGTCGACCTGTTCTGCGCAAAGTTCGTGGATGGGATAGGCTACAGACAGAGCGTTGTGGCATCGGAGGTGTTCTCGGCGGTTGGCCTTATCGGTCTTGCCGTGCTGCCCTCGCTGCTGCCAGATCCATATATTGGTATCATAATCAGCGTAATAATCTACGCAATGGGAAGCGGACTGATTGAGGTTCTGGTGAGCCCGATTGTTGAGGCCTGTCCCTTCGACAACAAGGACAGCGTAATGAGCCTGCTGCACTCCTTCTACTGCTGGGGCTCGGTTGGAACTGTGCTGATTTCGACGGCATTTTTCGCAGTGTTCGGAATTGGAAGCTGGAGAATAATGTCCTGCCTCTGGGCAGTTGTGCCGTTCATTAACATATTCAACTTCCTGACCTGCCCCATCGAGAGGCTGACGGAGGAAGGGGAGAGCCTCGGAACAAGGAAACTTCTGGCGATGCCGCTGTTCTGGATTGCAATCATCCTCATGGTCTGCGCGGGGGCCAGCGAACTGTCGATGGCACAGTGGGCATCCGCATACGTGGAGTCTGCGCTCGGAATATCGAAGACGCTTGGAGACATCATCGGCCCCTGCCTGTTTGCGGTTTCCATGGGAATCTGCCGGTCCTTTTATGGTAAGTACGGGGAAAAAATTAACCTGGTCAAGTTCATGGCTGGTTCGGGAACACTATGCCTTGTCTGTTATCTAGTGGCAGCGCTCAGCTCAAATCCTGTGCTTGGCCTGATCGGATGTATAGTATGTGGATTTTCTGTCGGTATCATGTGGCCTGGAACAATAAGTATCACATCTGTCAGAATCCCATTAGGTGGAACAGCGATGTTTGCGCTTATGGCGATGGCAGGAGATATGGGAGGCTCTGTGGGTCCCTACCTGGTAGGTATTGTCACCCAGAATGCAGGAGATAATCTGAAGGCTGGAATGCTGGCGGGAAGTATCTTTCCCGTAGTGCTTGTTGCGGCAACTTTTCTTCTTATGGTTTCGGAACGCAGGAAGAGAGGCTGAAAGGGACAAGCGAAATAATTTCGAATTAGTCATAGTACAGTGGGGGTATATTATGAGAATTGAACATGTTGCCATGTATGTGAATGATCTTGAGCGTGCAAGATTATTTTTTGAAAATTATTTTGGAGCAAAGTCAAACAGTGGATATCACAACACGAAAATCGATTTTAGGTCATATTTTTTGAGCTTCGATGATGGCGCAAGGCTGGAACTTATGACTAAGCCGGGCATGGCGGACGAGAGGAAGAGTATTGCGAGGACCGGATTCATCCATATTGCATTTTCTGTCGGAAGCAGGGAGAAGGTTGATGAACTCACGAAGGCACTTGACGGAGCCGGATATACGATACTGAGCGGACCACGGAATACCGGAGATGGATATTATGAGAGCTGCGTGGTTGATATTGAGGGGAAACAGATAGAGATAACTATCTAAGTGATGAGGGAAAACAGATAGAGATAACTATCTAAGTGATGAGGGAAAACAGATAGAGATAATTGTCTGAGTTCCAGGGGATACGTGATAGAAATAGAAATAGTATCACGATAAAATGCTCAAAAAGAAAACCCAATATGACATGATTTTGTATAAATGAACATTATTTTAATATTATATTGCGGATATGTGGCCGATAATAGTCACATATTCGCAGTTTTTATTTTGGAGAGCAAAATGGAAGCTGTTACACCTTAAGAGAATTATTGGGAGGTAATAGTTAATGAAACGAATTAAGAAACTACTGATTTATGTGCTCACGATAGCTATGGTGCTTTCGTCATGCACACCTGCATTTGCAGCAAATACAAATGCAGCTCAGGCGTCTATTCGCCTTAATAAGCATGAGCTTAATTTATATTCTGATTACTCAGGAACAAAGAAGCTCAAGGCAACTGTTCACGGTGCAGACAGGACCGTGACATGGCTTACATCCGATGAGGCGGTTGCCACAGTTGATGCTGGCAAGGTATCTGTAAAGGGTGCCGGCGAAGCCGTTATCACAGCATCTGCTAACGGTGTTAAGGATGATTGCAGCGTAAAGGTTACTCAGTCAAGTGTCAGCCTTAATGCAGCGGCAGTTACACTCAGCACAAGAGGAAAGGGAAGATTCTACAAGCTTATTCCTGAGGTTGTAGGAACTAAGAAGAAGGTTAAGTGGACATCTTCAGACAAGAGTGTTGCAGTTGTATCAAGAGGCAAGATCAGAGCCAAGAAGGAAGGTACAGCTACAATCACAGCTACAGCAAATGGTCTTACAGCAACATGTGAGGTTACTGTTATCAAGGATCTCCTTCTGTTTGACGATCAGGCAGTGACTGTCTATCCCGAGGATACACTTAAGCTTAAGACAAACGCAGTAAAAAACAGCACAGTAGTATATGCTTCATCAAACACTGATGTTGTTACTGTTGATGAGACAGGCAAGATTACAGCAGTTGCAGTCGGTGCGGCTGATGTCACAGCAACTGTTGAGGCACAGACAGCAACCTGTAAGGTTACGGTAGCACCTGAAGACCTTATTTTATCAGAGAGCAGGGTTTCCCTTTCTAAGGAAGCTGGACACAAGAATATTAAGATCAAGGCAGAGGTTAAGGGCCATGACAAGAAGGTAAACTGGTCATCAGCTGATGAGACAGTTGCCAAGGTTAGCTCAAAGGGTAAGATTCAGGCTAAGGGCTATGGTGTTACAACTGTCACAGCATCTGCAAATGGTATTGCCAAGACAGTAGAGGTAAGGGTTCAGAAGTCTGTAAAGCTTCCCCGTGGATACAAGCTTGTATGGGCAGACGAGTTCGATGGAGATGCTCTTGATACAGAGAACTGGAACTATGAAGAGCATGCAGCAGGTTGGGTAAACAACGAGCTGCAGACATATGTTGCCGGTGACAGCAATGTCAAGGTTGCTGATGGTCTTCTTACAATCAAGGCAGAGAAGGACGGCGAGACAATCACATCAGGCCGTATCAATACACAGAATAAGCAGGATTTCAAGTACGGAAGATATGTAGCAAGCATCAAGGTTCCCGAGGGCAACGGCTTCTGGCCTGCGTTCTGGATGATGCCTACAGATGAGAGCCTTTACGGTCAGTGGCCTAAGTGTGGTGAGATCGATATCATGGAGATCCCCGGACATGAGGCAGCTACAACACAGTCTACAATTCACTACGGTGAGCCTCATGCTCAGCAGAAATTCAACAAGACTCTTGAGAATGGAACCTTCGCAGACGCCTTCCATGAGTATGCTGTTGACTGGCAGCCTGGCAAGATTACCTACTACGTTGATGGCGAGGTGCTCGGTACAATGGATGACTGGTACTCAAAGAGAGAGGGCATGGATGCAGTTACCTATCCCGCACCCTTCGACCAGCCCTTCTATATGATCTTAAACCTTGCAGTAGGCGGAGATATGGCAGTTGATCCTGATGAGACAACAGACTTTAATAAAGGCCTTCAGGTAGACTACGTAAGAGTGTACCAGAACAAGAAGGGATACAACGAGAACGTTAAGAAGCCCAATAAGGAAGTTAAGTTCAGAGAGGCTGATTCGACAGGTAACTTCATCATCAACGGTGATTTCTCAAAGAAGGAACTTGGCGAGGATAAGGCATGGAACCAGCTGTTCGCAGCAGGCGGCAAGGGATCTGCTGAAATCAAGGATAACGAGCTTATCATAAAGACGGAAAACTACGGAACAGAGGACCACTCAGTACAGACAGTTCAGCCTGGTCTTCCTGCAAAGAAGGGTCTGCAGTACAAGGTTACATTTGACGCATATGCAGAGGCGGCAAGAACAATGAAGGTTGCTGTTACAGCTCCTGACATTTCATACCAGCGTTACCTCAATGATACAGTTGTAGACCTTACAACAACAAAGCAGACATTCACATACACGTTCAACATGGCTAAGGACAGCGACGCAAATGCTCGTCTTGAGTTCAACCTTGGAAACCAGGGTTCTAAGGCAACAGTTAAGATTTCAAACGTAAGATATGAGGTTTCAGGCGGAGAAGAGGTAACTGATGAGTCACCTAAGAGTGTTCTTCCTGATGGAAACTATGTTTACAACGGTGGCTTCGACAGAGGCGCTGACAGAATGAAGTACTGGGAGCTTGTTCAGCCTACTAAGAAGGCAACAGCTTCAGTTGAAAAGGACGGAAACGAGACAACTCTCAAGGTAAGCAGCAAGAAGAGAACAATTAAGCCTGAGGATGCAGTCATCACACAGAAGGATCTTGGAATTATCGGTAAGAAGGACCTTCGCTTCTCATTCACAGCTTACGCTGATGCAGAGAGAACAATCACTGCTAAGGTTGCTGGCAAGTCATTTGACGTGGCACTTACAAAAGAGCCTCAGACATTTGAGTTTGAGTTCACCACAGATGAGAGTCTGAACAGAACAGACCTTCAGTTCCTTGTTGGATACAAGGGAGCAACATATATCGACAATGTTGATATCAGAGACAACACACTTATCTTGAACGGTGACTTCAGTGCCGGTGAGACAGGATTTACTGTATTTGTTGACAACAGTGCATCAGCATCCCATGGAATTGATACTCTTACATATGATTCAGCAATGGCAATCGATGTTAAGAACACCAGCGATGCTGACTGGAAGATCCAGCTTATTCAGGATGGCGTTAAGCTTGAGAAGGGTAAGTGGTACAAGCTGACCTTCGATGCCCTGTCAACAAAGGACAGAAAGATTAAGAGTGCCTTCCAGCATAATGGTTCTGATGACAACAACTGGACACCATATTCTGGAGAGAAGGTATATAACCTTACATCAGAATTTGCCACCTTTGAAGAAGTATTCCAGATGAAGGCAGCTAGTGATTCAGCATCAAGATACAGCATCAGCCTTGGTGCAGTAAATGGAACAGCAATCTCAACTCCTCATACAGTTGTAGTTGATAACATCAAGCTTGAAGAGACTGAGGAACCTGAGCCCGATCCCGTATCTTCTGATGAACTCATCAAGAACGGTGATTTCAGTAGCGGCGATGATAATTTCTCAGTATATGTTGACGGCAGTGCATCAGCAAGCCATGAGGTGAAGGAGGTTGAAGGAAATCCAGCAATGACTTTTACCATCAACAATACGAGTGATGCAGACTGGAAGATCCAGCTCATCCAGGACGGTGTAAAGGTTGAGAATGGTAAGTGGTATAAGCTGTCCTTCGATGCTAAATCATCTGCTGACAGAAAGATTAAGAGTGCAATCCAGCATAATGGATCCGCTGACGATGACTGGTCAGTATATTCAGGACAGAAGGTATATAACCTTACATCTGAATTCAATACCTTCGAGGAAGTATTCAAGATGGCATCTGATACCGACACAGCAGCAAGATTCAGTATCAATCTTGGAGCAGTAAATGGAAATGTAATTTCAACGGCTCACACAGTTGTATTTGACAACATCAAGCTCGTTGAGACAGAGGAGCCGGCTCCTGAACCAGGAGATGATGATGAGAAGATTGGCGTTGAGCTTATCGCTGACCGTAGCTTTGAGAACTTCGGCGAGAACTGGTCATCATATGTTCACACAGGCAGCGATAAAGAAAAACTCGGAGCAATCGCAACCGTATCTGCAAACAGCGTGAATGCAGAGGTTGTAATCAGCGTAGAGCGTGCAGGCTGGGCAAACTGGAATGTACAGCTTAAGCAGGCAAATCTTTCAAATATCGTAAAGGGTGGAAAGTATGTAATTTCCTACGATGTGGTTTCAACTGTTGACAGACAGGTTGAGCATTCCCTCATGGGTTCAGGCGATAAGTGGATTGGTGGAGAGCATGTGGATCTCACAGCTGGTACCTCAAAGCATGAGGAACAGTACTTTGTAATCAGTGAGGATTTCACAGGGCCTGTTACCTTGGTAATGTCCTTTGGTGAGATGGGTGAGTATGGTTCTACACCTGCAGGAACTATCAGGGTGAAGAACATCTCCCTCAAGAGAGTGGCAAACGATTAGACTTAAGCGCCATATATAGAGGGGATAAGTCGCATAGTCGATGATTGATTAATCTCGAGATAGAAATACATGTCAGCCGAGGGCTGCCTTGCGTAACCGCAGGGCAGCCCTCGGTTTTTGTTTTCTGCGTTGCCTTTTGTTCTCTACATGTGCTTGTCACTTGCTTATCAAGTAGTGTCGGGGCTTATCAAACAGTGTCGGGGCAAC
>DCHL01000002.1:0-9101 GCA_002317595.1 Lachnospiraceae bacterium UBA1753
ACAAAGAGCGAGATATTTTTTACTCCGAGATACTCACTGAGCCTCTCCTGGAGTTCATTATGCTTTTTTCCAAAATTTGTGAGCCAGGCAGAATCCCAGATATCCTTTATCTCCTCCGCATACTCCTCAAACTCAGGCATCGAAGACCTGGTGACAAGCACCGGCTTCTCGCGCTTACTTTTTTCACTCATTATTTCTTCCTTCCTGTAAGCACGGTCTTCACAATGACTCCGATTGTGTAGGGCCAGAGAAGTGTAAGCTTATCACCTCTCATGACGTGCTTTATGTTGTAACCAAAGAGCTCCTTCATCAGCGAGTAGGTCTCGCTGCAGGGTCTCTTGATAAAAATTGACACAGCTGTCACATAATCCTTGTACGCAAGGTTCCTGCCGTAATCAGTGAGGCCGAAGTTCTCCTCGCACCACTGAAGCAGGCGCCTCTTTGTGAGGCAGTCCTCCGCCATCTGATTTCTCATGAGCTTCAGGGAGTTCCAGTTTCCCTCACCGCTCTTTTCGATAAAGCGCCATGCACTCATGACTTCCTTCATCCTGAAGATCTTGCCCTGCATCAGCAGGAACAGAAGGATTACTCCATCATCAAGGAAATCGTGGGCCTTGTAGAGGATTGTGTAATCGTACTTTCCCTCTTTGAAAAAATTACGGCTCACAACCGTGGCAGTCTGTCCAGGCCAGCAGGGCTGGCTCTTGTAATCCTCCATAGTAAAATCTCCGTCCCAATCGTAGAGAGATAAGGGTTTTACATCTGTCAGGAGCTCGTCATTCTTTCCAACAGTTATGCAGGTATGTGTGCATCCCATATAGTCAGCATGGGAATCCAGGAAATCCACCTGCTTCTGAAGCTTGTGGGTATCTGTCCAGTAATCATCACCCTCAAGGAAGGCAAGATACTCACCACGGCAGTGCATTCCTGTGTCGTACACATTCATGGTTGGCCTGCCGAAATTTTTCTCCCTGAAAAGAAGTACGAACTTGTCAGGATACTTCTCTTTGTACTCTATCAGAATAGCCCGTGTGTTGTCGGTCGAGCAGTCCTCACCGACTACTATCTCATACTCGAAATCACATTCCTGCATGAGGATTCCGTCAAGGGACCTGCGCAGATAGGGCTCATGGTTGTAGGTGATGAAGAGCACACTGAGCTTGGTATTTTTTTCATCCATCGTGTTACCTCTCCTTATACACCTGCCCTGCATCTACTCTGTAGACATGCTCGCAGTTCTCTATCGTGGTAAGCCTGTGGGCTATTATTATCAGTGTCTTCCTGCCGTGGAGTCTGTCAATCGCCTCCATTACAGCAGTCTCTGTCTCCGTATCGAGGGCCGAGGTCGCCTCATCGAGCACAAGAATCTCAGGGTCCCCGTAGAGGGCTCTTGCAATTCCGATTCGCTGCCTCTGCCCGCCTGACAGACGCACTCCTCTCTCTCCTACTTCTGTATCGAGGCCATCGGGGAGCGTCTTCACATAATCAGCAAGCTGCGCTTCAGAGAGCGCCTTCCATACCATCTCCTCATCGATATCCTCATCAGGAATACCAAAGGCGACATTGTTCCTTATCGTCTCATCCGCCAGGTAGATAGCCTGTGGAATGTATGCAAGCTTTCTCGACCACTTTATGGGATGCTCATGGACATTCATCGTTCCATAGTTCACGGAACCTGACGTAGGTGTCAGGATTCCAAGGATGATATCTGCAAGGGTGGACTTTCCTGCACCGGACGCACCGATAAGTCCCACAGACTCGCCGAGAGGAATATCGAGGGATACACCCTTTAGGACATCCCGCTCTGTGTGTGGATATCTGAAGGTCAGATCCCTGACTGAGATGGCAGAGGGGTGCTCCTCCAGCATGGCCTTATCACCTGTCTTTGCATCCTCGATCTCCACATCCACCATGTCCTCAGTATCCTTGATATCTCTGTAGATGAGGTCTGCTGATGGCTTTAAGAAAATAATCAGATTGAGGTAATTGTTTATCTTAGATACTGAAGGAAGGAGCTTGACGGCTGCAACAACGAAAGCCGCAAGCTGCGGTACCATATCCGTGAGGTCCGTTCCCTGAAGAATCTTGAGAAGGATGACAACAAGGATAGCTCCCACGCATACAGTCTCAATGAAGTACTTGGGTGCCTGTCCCAGCACATTGTTGTTCCTCACTGCGCGCATCTTCTTCTCGCCGCAGCCTGTGAAAGCATCCACAAAATACTTTTCCCTATGGAGAATCTTGATATCCTTAACAGCACCCAGTGCCTGGTTTATTGACTGATGCATCTTGCCGTCATACACCTGGTTATCCTGGCCATATTTTTTCGCCTTGCCCTTGAAGAGCAGCATGTAAAGACCTGTGAACACCCCGAGAATGAGCACCACTGACACTGTGATGAACCAGTCCACCACCAGAAGGTAAATGCACAGAAGCGCCGAGATAAGGCACTCTGAGAACATACAGAAAACGGACAGCAGCATCTGGAAGAAACGCTCTGAATCAAGCATAACATTCCTCACCATCTCCGCTGAGTTGTTGTCAAGGTGGTAGGTGTAGGGCTTCTTCAGGTAGCAGTCAATCAGTCTGGCTGAAAGCTTAAGCTGGTTGCTGAATATGAAGCTGTACTGCACATAGTTTATCCACAGAAGGTATATATTTTTTACAAGATATACACAGATGAGGCCCGCTACTACCAGCATGAAAAACTGCTGGTCCGAGCTCATTCCAAATCCATCATACACAGCACTGAGCAGGGCATTCTTATGTATGGTGGACGGGTTGGTGATGAGCGACACGAGACTTGTGATAAGTCCGATTCCAAGAAGCTCAAAGATGGCCCCTATGGTGAGTCCTATCGTCAGCAGCACAGCACCAAACTTCTGCCTTCTGTTAAATATGTAATTTACTTTTGCTAAAATATTCATCTACTATGCTTTCCGTAAAATCAAAGTTTCTTGAGAACAGCCTTCTCCCAGAGGTAGGGATATAATGAGCTCCAGGCCTGCTCGCCCATTGCAAAGGAAGCGGCCGGGTCTGAAATAACTGTCTCTATATTTTTTCTCACAGCAGCCGGATCAATCAGGTCGCACTGCGCAAAATCCTGGCTCGTGACTATGTCCGTGAAGTACTCCTTCATGGGGCCCTTCATCCACTCAACTATCGGTGTGTTGAAACCAATCTTCGTCCGCCTGAAGGCAATATCCTGCGGCATGTAGGGAGCCATGGCATCCCTTATAATGGACTTTGAGTAGCCGTTGTGAAGCTTTGACTGCCAGCCGATGGAGAAGGCGTACTCCACAACCCTGTAGTCCATGAAGGGCATTCTGATCTCCACCCCGCTGGCCATTGAGTAATGGTCATAGTTTCTAAGTAGTGTTGGCAGGATTGTCTCATGGGTTGACACATATAGAATCTGGTTCAGTGTGTCGAGATTCTCGAAGCCGTCAAGCTGCTTTGAGCGGATCTCGTACTTTCCTCTGCTGCCTCTGAGCTTCTTCTTAAGCTCCCTCTTATAGTACTGCATCAGCACAGCACTCTTACTCCTGTTCTTGAGGGAGATATTGGTGCCATCATCGGGGAAGCTGTTGATGTAGGCCTCCAGAATCATATCCCTGTCCTTCCTGTTGTGGCCCGCATCCTTCAGCGCGTTGATGAAGTCAAAGGTGTAGCCTCCAAAGAGCTCATCCGCACCATGTCCGTCAATCGTAACCAACGTACCATTTTCCCTGAGGGCGTGATAGAGCTCCATCATCGGAATCGGACTGGTGAGATATACATCCTCAAAGTTGAAAAGATATTCATCGAGTCTGTCAATCGCCTTGGCAGGGTCAATCACAACCTCAGTACTCTCGATGCCCAGGAAGTCCGTGACAGCCCGTGCATACCTGCTCTCGTCAAGCGCGGTTCCTGGGAATGTCGCGACAAAGGCGTGCTGCCAGTCCTGATTCATTCTTGCCTCAGGGCTGTTCTTCGATAGGTGCGACATTGCACAGATGGTGGCAGATGAATCAAGTCCGCCAGAAAGTGCAGTTCCAACTGTGACATCCGATCTCATCCTGATCTTGCAGGCATCAAGGAACAGCTCCCTGAACTGCTCGACCTGCTCATAATAATTATCGGGAACCTCGTGAACATGTGCGAGAGTATTGTAGAAGCTCTTTATCTTGAAATCGGGAACCTGCGTGCTCGCATTCAGGATACCGTATGACCCTGCCGGGAATCTGTGGATACCTTCAATAACGCATCTGTCAGTACTCTCATAGAGCGTCATCTGCTCAGGGTCAGTAACAAGCTCTCTGTCAGCTCTTACATTCTTCATAAGGGGTGTGAGGGCCTTCATCTCTGAAGCAAAGGCAAACTGCGTGTGTGCCCCGTCAACCCAGGTGTAAAAGAGCGGCTTCACGCCGTATCTGTCCCTCGACAGGAATAGTTCCCTCTTCTCTCTGTCCCACACGGCAAAGGTCCACATGCCGTTCAGCCTCTCAAGACACTTCTCGCCCCACTCAATGTAGGCAAGGAGCAGAACCTCAGTATCTGAATCACTCTTGAAGGAATAACCCTTCCTGATGAGCTCATCCCTTATCTCAAGGAAGTTGTAAATCTCACCATTGAACACGATCACATATCTGTCGTAGGGACCTACCATAGGCTGTGTTCCAGCATCAGTCAGGTCTATGATGGACAGTCTTCTGTGTCCCAGGGTTACCTGGCCTCTTCCGCCTTCATCCTCCTGCCAGATGCCGCCGCCATCGGGGCCTCTGTGGATAAGACGGTCAAGGCACCTGTAGGCCTCTTCCTTTTCTGTTTTCCTATTAATTATTCCAAGTATTCCACACATAGAAAATACCTCATATATCTTTTCCCGCTGTCCCTATATCATGCCAGGAATTACTTTATCTTTTCCCTGATTCTCTTTTTCAGAATCTCAAGGCCGTATTTTGCCTTGAAAGCACGGTAGTTATAGAGGAGCCTGTCTGACTTGTCGACCTTAGGCGCATCACCCTTTTCTGAAAGGTCGTACTGGAAAAAATCATTGCCCGGAATCTCTTCAATAATATTTGCCTCAAGGGGCCGAAGGACTCTTCCGTAGCTCTTTACAACCTTATAGGGCAGTGACTGCGAGGAGATCAAGGTCCTGTTCTTTGAAGGTCCATCGCCTGTCATATCAGTTAAGGCGCTCTTCTTCCCGTAGAGGTCAAGCTCTGCCTCCTGCAGGATTCTCTCATTCTCAAAATACGCATCATAGACTGCACCTGACTCATCGAGAGAACTGAAGCTGTAATTTTTTCCGCCCATAAGAAGCGGAACCTGGAGGTCACACTGCTGACCCATGTCATGGGTTCCCGCGTCGGAAAAATTAGTAGTGAGGGACACTCTTGGATAGAGGAAATACTTATTTTTCTCCACCATGTATCTTATGAAGAATTTAAGCCACGACTTGTCTCCCCAGCCACACACATTGGCGGGAACTGTCTTTATTCTTGTAAAACCGCTTCCATCAGGCACCTTCACAGGGGCACTGACATCCGCCGTACTGCTATTCTTCTCATACCACTCTCTGAAGCCCCTCCACTGGTCTGCCGTGAAGGCCTGTCCCCAGGAGGAGGCAAACTGGAAATAGTAATTATCATATCCGTCTGCAATAGCCTCAAAGGGCTCCCTTGCATGGACATTGAGGAGGTGATTGTAGAGCGAAACTCCCGCAATCCTCGCATCTGACCTGGTCTTCTCAAGGGCTGCCACGGCATACTCATAGAAGTGCGGGCTCACATAGAGGTCGTCCTCCAGAAGAATGGCACTTCCGTACTCGCAGGCATACTCAGAGCACTCAAATACATGCTTCTTAAGTCCCAGGTTCTGCTCATGGATCCTGACAGTCTTGTCGCCATGGGTCCACACAAACTCCCTGGCAGTCTCCTCCACCTTCGAATTATCGCTCTTATCAATGCTGATGATGAGCCTGATATCCTCCGCGGGATATGAAGCTCTCTCAACCGAGCGAAGCAGACGGCGGAGCGAAACCTCACGATTGTATGCAATTACAACTATTACCGGTCTTGTCAATATCTCTACATTCTCTAAAGCGGACATTCGCAATCCGCTTCGCTTCTTGCTCATGAACGCAGGCTGCTTCGCAGCTTGTCTGCGTTCAAAAAATGATTAGTTATCATGTCACTGTGGCATATTCTACAGTCTGAACTTGTCAACAGCTTCAAAGTTCCCACTGCTCACAAGCTCGCGAAGGCGTTCTTCGTCAAGCTCCCACCACTTGGAGGACTTTACCATCAGCATGTCGTCCTCGTCGGTAAAGCGCCTGCCAATGAGCTTAGCTGGCACGCCGCCGTAAATCCCATAGGGTTCAAGATCCGTGTTGACCACTGCGCCCGCTGCCACGATTGCACCGTCCCCTATTGTGACGCCTTCGAGAAGTGTCACTCTCGCGCCAATCCACACATCGTTGCCGATTACCACTCTGAAGGGTGTCTCTGAGACATATTTCTCTTCAGTGAAGGTTGTCTTATCAGCGTAGGTGAAGCCCTCCGCTGCAGAGGCTGAATAAAATGCAGGATGCGTCGATACTGCATCCCTAGAAGGATGGAGTCCAAATGCACAGGTAATCTCTGGCCCAATTGAACAGTACCTTCCAACGAAGGTCTCAACAAGCCTCCCACCCTCTGCGACATAGGAACCATATCCCAATGTCGTCCTGGTGAGGTACACGTTCCTGCCAAGGTAGTTCCTGCCCATGAGCCTTGAGCCCTTGTTCATATAGGTCCCCTGCTTCATCACACTCTTTGTGCTAAGCTCAGTGCCCATTCTTACGAAGGGATATACCAACGAGCGGTACAGCCCAGAAGCAACCTCTTCAATTTTTCTCCCAAGAAATCCTCTGCTCATCTCAAACTCTTCTCTATCTTCTGCTTCTCAGCTTGTTCTGTAAAAAATAAATCGCGCGGCGCGGTACATACAGAAGCCTGTCTATCTTCTGGTGGAACTGTGCCTGCTGCTCATACCTGAGTCCCTGATATATCCTGTTCCTGCGGATGGCATCTGCAGGCTCCTGGGAGCATATCATCTTGAGGTAATCTGCCAGGTAGCCCTCCTTGAGGTAAATCGAAGCCGAGCTACTGCCATCACTCTTAAGTATTGGACTCTCGAGCATCCTCATATATGCCTCATCGTCCTCATCAAGGCGCTTCACTTCCTCCATGACCTCCTCAAGGGACGCATAGTCATGGCAGTTGATGAAGGCATCAGGATTGAACTCCGTGGCAACATCTGGAGAGCCCCAAACAATGGGGACCGTCTTGCCCGCGAAGGCCTCCACTATTTTCTCTGTGGTATATCCAGGAGCGCAGGTGTTCTCGAAGCACATCGTGAACTTATAGGCGCGCTCAAAGGCAATCTTGTCAGGCACTGGTCCGCCGACGTTGTTCATGTACCGGCCACCGGAGGCAACCTCCCTGTAATCCGTGAGAAGCCTGATCATCTCATCTCTTGCAGGGTCAGCAATTGCATTGGAGATTACATAGTTGCAGAACTTCCTGTCCGTCGCCTTCACGCCATCAATCACCTGACAGTCATTGTGCTTGTCAAGCGCCTTATCCACAGCGTCGTTGTACAGCACATAGAGCGGCAGCCTTAAATACCTGTCGCCGAAGGTGATTTCATGGAAGCCCATTCCGTAGTCCACAAGGTTGAAGTCGGGAAGCAGGTTCTCTCCTGTAAAAAATATCTTCACGCAGGAATACTTAAGGTGCGTCCTTCCGAAGGTACCGCAGAACACGAAATCCGGCTTGTCCGACAGCTCTATCTCGAAATTTTCCTTCAGGGCATCCGTTATGAAATTGTCTGACTTGTTGAAACTGTCCCAGAAATCCGCAAAGCCGATCCTGATTTTTTTCCTACTGCTCACCCTGATTAATCTCCCTGTTCTGGCCCCTGTGTTTTCTCTGCCAGAGCCTTATCTGCTTCTTTACGAAGGCAGGTAAATAATCCATTCCAAACTGCTTAATTCTCAGCATAAACAGCTTTTTCTTAAGCTGCTTCTTGCTGTACCTGTAGATTCCGTGGGCATTCATCATCTCCTCGGTCTCCACAAAGGTGTCATATATCTTCACCGATGATACCCCGTCAAGGGACACCGTGCAGATAAGCATGCCCGCATCCTCAAACTTTACTCCCGCCTGGTAGCAGGTCAGAAGGAAATCGTAGTCCGCTGCTATCCTGTATTTCTGATTGAGCGGGTGCTCCATCAGCAGCTCTCTTCTTGCGAACACGCTCTGATGCGAGAAGGGCATCCTCTGTTCAATCCCTGCGAAGTTCTTGGTGTAAAAATATATCCTTCCACACTCTGTCTCCGCCGCGTCACCATATATCACACCGACATCTGACCAGTCACGTCCCTCAAAGAGACGCCTAAGGACCGAATCGTCATAGAACTCATCGTCAGCATTCATGAAGTTCACGAATTCTCCGCCTGCATGGGCCACCCCATGGTTCATTCCCTCATAGATGCCACTGTCGCTCTCAGAATATACGAAAAAGGGTATATTTTTTTCAAGGAAACGCTGCTCATAGCTCCTCGCAAGTTCTACAGAGCCGTCAGTAGAGCCACCGTCCATGACTATGTATTCAAAATCTGTAAAATCCTGGCTAAGTACCGACTCGATGGTCTTCTTGAGACTCGCTCCGGCATTAAAGCAGGTCGTAATCACGCTTGCCTTCAATTTACGTCCCCCTTACAGCATGTAGAACACTCTGGTAAAGGGCCAGAGAAGATGGGTGCGAAGCAGTGTCACAAAGAGCCACACTCCTGCGCGCTGCGACATTGTCAGATACCTACACTTCATTATTCCCACATACTTATTTCTGTAATACTTCGGGAAATACTGCGGGATAAGCCTTGATGTATATCTGCAGATCTCCTTTAGGAGCTTCGGGTCGCTGCGTCTGCCCTTCTGGCTCTCTGTGGAATAAATATGCTTTCTGTTTGCCTGAAAAATAAAGTAGGTCATGAAGCTGAGGACCGTAAATTCAAACACGTCCTTATCATTCAGAAGTTCCTCATGACCGAGCACATAGGATACAGCCTGCTC
>DCHL01000002.1:9117-9910 GCA_002317595.1 Lachnospiraceae bacterium UBA1753
ATTGCATCATAGGGTACCTTGTTCGGGTCCATGGGCTTGGTCATTGTGCTTCCTGAATGAATCACCTGATAGTGTCCGTTGTAGGGAAGGATGACCTGGTTCCTGCAGATGAACATCGCCATCATATTGAAGGGATTATCCTCGTAGAGCTTGCCCTCAGCATATCTGATATGGTGCCTGTCAAGGAAATCCCTGCGGTACAGCTTGCCGTGTGGATTGAGGCGACGCAGCACATAGCCTGGTATCTTATCAACCGGGTAATCGATGTTGGCGATTGTGCTTCCGTTCTCATCAACCTTGTGCTGACCGGAGAGAACCATCTCGCTGTCATTTTTTTCCGCGGCGCTGTAGAGTACCTCAAGGTAGTCCACATCCACAAAGTCATCACTGTCGATAAAAGCGATGTACTTGCCAGTTGCCGCATCAAGTCCGATATTCCTTGCCCTTGACTGGCCTCCATTCTCCACGGTGATAATCTGCACGCGGCCCTCAGAAAGCCTGTCACGGCATGCCTCAAGGCAGCCTAAGGTTCCATCAGTACTTCCATCGTTCACAAACACGATCTCGAAGTCCTGCAGGGTCTGGCCATAGAGGCTTGCAAGGGGCTTGCCTATATATTTTTCAGTGTTATAGCAGGGCATCACAACGGATATTGCCCATCTTCCATCCGACATACTTACTTCCTGCCTGAATAGGCTTTATACATAAGGCATAGCACGCCCATCATCTTGCGTCTCATTAAAAACAGTGGAACCTTCTTTGCAAGGCTTAAATGCTTCATGCGAAGCTTGAT
>DCHL01000112.1:0-256 GCA_002317595.1 Lachnospiraceae bacterium UBA1753
GCCAATACGTGAGAAGTTTCCTGGGAACTGAGACGAAAAGAGCAACACGGTGCATAAAATACAACTTTCTGCAATAATAATGCATAAACAAATAAAATACTTGCATAATATACAAACAGAGTGTATATTATCAAACTATAACAACCATTGTCAGGGATATGGTGCCGATTAAAATCATAGCAAGCCGAGTGAAACCATGGTAATCCAAGTGAAACCATCATAATAAGAAAAGAAACATCATCAAATCTTGATAATG
>DCHL01000112.1:272-529 GCA_002317595.1 Lachnospiraceae bacterium UBA1753
TTGAATAAAGGTTTAGAATATATAAGATTATGCGCTGCTTTTCGCAGAGGACGATGATTTCTTTGTAGAAACGGCGCGGCTGGCGGTTATGCAGTACAAGAAGCTGGCGGTTATTGCAGCACAGGATGCTAGCAATTGAGCAGTAAGTATTAGAATCAGGAGAAAGAAATGGATAACGTGAATACAGAAATCAGAAATGTCAGTGATAAGGAGATGAATGAGCTGCAGGATAAGGCAGCGGTACTCATCGAGGCACT
>DCHL01000112.1:641-1096 GCA_002317595.1 Lachnospiraceae bacterium UBA1753
CTTCTTAAGCTTGTAGGCTTCAAGCCCATCATCGTACACGGTGGCGGTAAGGAAATCTCAAGATGGGTATCCAAGGTTGGAATGGAGCCGAAGTTCATCAACGGACTTCGCGTAACAGACGCGGACACGATGGAGCTTGCGGAGATGGTTCTCAACAAGGTCAACAAGCAGCTCGTTACTCTTGTCGAGAAGCTTGGAGTTAAGGCCGTTGGAGTTACAGGTAAGGACGGCGCAATGCTCAAGTGTAAGAAGAAGTACTCAAACGGTGAGGATATCGGTTTTGTAGGCGAGATTACTGAGGTTGATCCCAAGGTATTATTTGACCTCATTGAGAAGGATTTCCTTCCCATCGTTGCGCCTATAGGTGTAGATGAGGATTTCCAGACTTATAACATTAATGCAGACGATGCAGCGTGCGCTGTGGCTAAGGCTGTTAAGGCAGAGAAGCTTGCATT
>DCHL01000112.1:1288-3501 GCA_002317595.1 Lachnospiraceae bacterium UBA1753
GGAAGAATCCTGCACTGCCTGCTTCTTGAGATATTCACTAACAAGGGAATCGGAACATGGATCATGCCTGATGAGAAGGGCAGGGATTTCATCCAGGAATAAGAAATCCAGATAGGAATAAGAAATTCAGATAGGAACAAGAAATTCACCTAGGAATTAAGAGGTTTGACATGATTAAGGTTGGAATAATCGGAGCAACTGGATATGCGGGAGGCGAGCTTGTGAGACTGCTCATGCAGCATCCCGGGGCAGAGATTAAGTGGTACGGATCAAGAAGCTATGTTGATCAGAAGTACGCTGACGTATACAGAAATTTCTTTGAGATAGTAGAGGACAAGTGTCTTGATGACAACATCGAGAAGATGGCGGAAGAGGTTGATGTTATCTTCACAGCTACACCTCAGGGATATCTCGGCGGAATCCTCACAGAGGAAATCCTGAGCAAGGTTAAGGTAATCGACCTCTCAGCAGATTACAGAATCAAGGACGTTGCAACCTACGAGAAGTGGTACGGCATTGAGCACAAGTCACCACAGCTCATCGAGCAGGCTGTTTACGGCCTCTGTGAGATTAACAGGGAAAAAATAAAGACGACAAGACTCCTGGCTAACCCAGGATGCTACACGACATGTTCAATCCTCTCAGCATACCCCCTTGTCAAGGAGGGAATCATCGACCCTAATACGATTATCGTGGATGCGAAGAGCGGAACCTCAGGAGCAGGAAGAGGAGCCAAGGTGCCAAACCTCTACTGCGAGGTTAATGAGAATGTCAAGGCATACGGCGTGCTGAGCCACAGACATACACCTGAGATTGAGGAGCAGCTGGGATATGCTCATGACGGAAAACCCGTCACAATAATTTTTACCCCGCATCTGATCCCCATGAATAGAGGAATTCTCGTGACTGCATATGCAAGCCTTGCAAAGAAGGTCACTGCAGATGAGGTAAGGGCAGCGTACAACAAGTACTATGCTGGCGAGAAGTTCGTGAGAGTCCTTGAGGACGGTGTGTGTCCAGAGACCAAGTGGGTTGAGGGCAGCAACTATGTGGATGTTAATTTCAAGATTGATGAGCGCACAAACCGCGTGGTCATGATGGGTGCGCTGGATAACGTTGTGAAGGGAGCGGCAGGACAGGCAGTTCAGAACATGAACCTCATGTTCGGACTTCCCGAGGCACAGGGCCTTGAGCTTGTGCCCATGTTCCCATAAAGGGTGATAAGTAATGACAGACAGTGTGAAGATTCGGATAATGACAATTGAAGATTATGACAGGGTCAAGGCACTGTGGATGACGATTGAAGGCTTTGCAATTCGAAGCATTGACGACTCGATGGAGGGCGTGGAGCGGTTCCTTAAGCGCAACCCGACGACGTCCATAGTCGCACAGGAGGGCGACGAGATCGTGGGGGCAATCCTCTGCGGTCACGATGGTAGACGCGGCTGCTTTTACCATGTGTGCGTGCGCAAGGACAGGCGAATGCAGGGTATTGGCAAGGCGATGGTGGTTAAGGCCATGGAGGCATTAAAGGCGGAAAAAATTAATAAGGTCAGCCTGATTGCCTTTACAAAAAATGACATCGGCAATCAGTTCTGGAAGGGCATTGGCTGGACCCAGAGACTGGACCTCAACTACTACGACTTTACGCTGAACACGGAAAATATTATCAAATACAACAGCGAGGGATGAACTTGGCTGAATAGAGAGATATGAGGAATGATTATGTTTAAGGTGATAGATGGCGGAGTTACCGCACCTAAAGGATTTATGGCTGCATCTGCAGCAGCAGGCATAAAGTACCAGAACAGGACAGACATGGCGATGATTTTTTCGGAGGCGCCCTGTACCTGCGCAGGTACCTTCACAACAAATGTTGTAAAGGCAGCTCCTGTTCTCTGGGATAAGAAGATTGTTGAAAAGTCAGCATTTGCTCAGGCAGTTGTTGTCAACTCAGGCATCGCAAATGCATGTACGGGTAAGGAAGGCTGGGAGTGCTGTGAGGAGACAGCTAAGGCGGTTTCAGCAAAGCTTTCCGTTCCTGCTGATTCAGTACTTGTTGGCTCAACAGGTGTCATCGGAATGAAGATGCCCGTTGACAGAGTTGTAAATGGAGTTTCGCTTCTCGCTGATGCCCTCGGCGATACAAGGGAGAAGGCACATGAGGCTGCAAGGGCAATCATGACAACTGACACACTTCCCAAGGAGGTTGC
>DCHL01000112.1:3613-22280 GCA_002317595.1 Lachnospiraceae bacterium UBA1753
ATCACAAGTGATGTTGCCATCTCAAAGGAGCTTTTAGTGAAGGCAACCAAGGCGAGTGTTGATGATACCTTCAACATGATTTCAGTAGATGGTGACACATCGACAAACGATACATACCTTGTGCTTGCAAACGGTCTTGCAGGTAACGAGGAGATTACTGAGGAGGGTGCAGATTACGAGGCATTCTTCGAGGCGCTCATGTACATCAACGAGACACTGGCCAAGAAGATGGCAGGTGACGGCGAGGGAGCGACAGCACTGTTTGAGTGCAAGGTAGTGAATGCTGACACAAAGGCTAACGCTAAGATTCTCGCAAAGTCAGTTATCTGCTCATCTCTTTCAAAGGCAGCAATCTATGGACATGATGCCAACTTCGGACGATTCCTTTGCGCACTCGGCTACTCAGGGGTAAGCTTTGACCAGACCAACATGGAGCTCTCTCTTGTGAGCAAGGCAGGAACACTTCTTATCTTCAAGGATGGCGAGCCTCTTGAATTCTCAGAGGAATTTGCGACGTCAATCCTCTCAGAGCCTGAGGTTACGGTACTCGCCAATATGAAGATGGGCGATGCTTCGGCGACAGCATGGGGATGCGATCTGACCTACGATTATGTGAAGATTAATGCGGATTACAGGAGTTAAAAATATGACAGATAACAATATTATCACAAGCGCTGAGGAGCATCTGCTCCACACCTATAACAGGTTCCAGATTGTCCTTGAGAGGGGCGAAGGAATGTATCTCTATGACGTAAACGGCAAGGAGTATCTTGACCTTCAGGCAGGTATCGCCGTATGCGCGCTGGGGTATGGTAATAAAAAATATACAGAGGCATTAAAGAGCCAGATTGACAAGCTCATGCACACCTCAAACCTCTACTATTCAGCACCTGCAATGGAGGCAGCCGAGAAGCTGACAAAGGCAGCAGGCATGGACAGGGTATTTTTTACCAACTCAGGAACTGAGGCTATTGAGGGACTTATCAAGACTGCAAGGAAGTATGCCTTCACAAAGGATGGCACTACAGACCACGAGATTATCGCTATGGAGCATTCCTTCCACGGTCGCTCGATGGGTGCGCTGTCGGTTACAGGAAATGCACATTACAGGGAGGCATTTGAGCCCCTCATCGGAAACATCAAGTTTGCGAACTACAATGACCTTGAGTCAGTAAAGGCGCTTGTTACAGACAAGACCTGCGCGATCCTCCTTGAGACTGTTCAGGGAGAGGGCGGAATATATCCTGCGGACCCCGAGTTCTTAAAGGGACTGCGTGCATTGTGTGATGAGAAGGACATCCTTCTTATGTTTGACGAGATTCAGTGCGGAATGGGACGTACCGGCGACTTCTTTGCTTGGCAGGGATACGAGAATGCGGACGGAACAATGGGAATCAGGCCCGACTGTATGGCTGTTGCCAAGGCAATCGGAAATGGCGTTCCTGTGGGAGCCTTCCTCATGACTGAGAAGGTTGCACAGTCCTCAATGGTGCCCGGCGACCACGGCAGCACCTACGGCGGAAATCCCCTTGTATGCGCAGCTGTTTCTGCCACCATCGATATCTTCAGCGAGGATGGAATTCTTGAGAATGTAAAGAGCGTTGCACCTTACTTCGAGGAGAAGCTCCAGGGACTTGCAGACAAGTATCCTGAGGCAATTAAGGAGCGCAGGGGACGTGGCTTCATGCAGGGTCTTGAGCTCAAGGTAAGTGTCGGTGATGTTGTTAAGAAGGGACAGAGCAAGGGACTTCTGACCATTTCTGCAGGCACCAACGTACTCAGGATGGTGCCCCCGCTTATCATGAGCAGGAGTGATGTCGATAAGGCCGTTGCAATCCTTGACGAAGTATTTTCAGAGATTTCTGAGGGCTGATGAAAAATAAGAAACTGATGATAATTATCGTCGCGATACTGCTGCTTGCCGGAGGAATCTGTGCGCTCATATTTTTTCCCAAAAATGGAGCTGGTTCTGCGGCAGGCAGTGAGGAACCCACAGCGCTAAGTGCGGCGGGTTCTTCCGTGGCTGAGAAGGGTGCGAGGCTGACGGTCTGGTATTCTGATAGCTCGCTCACGGATTACATGAATGCAGTGTGCGGCGAATATATGGAGAGAACAGGTGTCAGGGTGACGCCTGAATATATATCCGGAATCGATTTCCTTGATGAGGCGAAGAACGCCGCACAGGAAAATGGGGTGCCGGATGTTTTTGTTGTGCCCAATACCTCGCTGGAGGAGGCGTCGCTCCTTCTGGCAAAGGAGGTGGATGGAAGCAGTGCGTTCATCAATGCTGACAGGTATCCTGATGTGGCAATCCACTCAATCACCTACAAGGGAAATAAGGTGGCCTACCCGCTGAGCTATGAGAATACCTTCATGGTGTACAACAGGACCTATCTTGAGACCTATGCGAGGGATAAGATTGAGTCTGAGCGTGCCCAGGAGGCGGCGGACAATGCCGAGGCTGGGCAGGAGCCGGGGGAGACGGAGAATGCAACTGACGAGGAGGTGGCGGAGCTTACTCAGAGCTTTGTGCCCGAGTCCTTCGAGGCACTGCAGGAATTCGCTGATGAGTACAATGCGCCCAGCGGAGTGGAGGCAGTGCTCGGATGGGACACCTCTGACGTGCTGTATACCTATTTTGTGCTTGGTTCGTCGATTGACCTTGGTGGTCAGGATGGCGATGACGACAACTCCTTCAAGGTGATTAATGGAAACAGTGTGGACTGCATGGAGGAGTACAGGGCACTCACACAGTACTTCTCGCTTGACGGAGAGGATGCTTCGTACAACCACATCAGGGATGCCTTCTGCGAGGGCGGATTCGTGTTTGCCATTGTGACCACTGATATTGTTAAGGAACTCGAGGAAAAAATAAATGATGGGACTTTCGCCTGGGATTACGAGGTGTGCCCTCTTCCTGATATCGTGAATTCAATCGACGCAGCGGCCATGTCCATCACGGACTGCGCCTGCGTGTCAAAATACACTGCCTATCCCAAGGCAGCTGAGGATTTCGCTCAGTTCCTCGCGGGCCGTGATAGCGCACAGATCCTTTATGATAAGGCAGGGCGCCTGTCACCCTCAAAGGAGGCTGCTGACATATATCTCCACGGCGCGGATGTGCTGGAGGAGTATGCCAGGTCAGTTCCTGCACCGAAGCTCATGCGCCGCGCGGATTTCTGGATGAGGATGGAGATTGCCTACATGAAGACGGCGGGTGGAGCTGACCCCAGGATAGCACTTCAGGAACTTGAAAAATCACTAAAATAAAAGTACAATAATTTTGTCAGCCGAAGGAGCCTTGCAGTTTTGGTTATCTGTAAGGAGGTACTGACATTTGAAAAAAATAAAATCACTTATGTCTGCACTATTGTTATGTGTGGCGCTCACTGCTCTTGGCGGTTGCGGCAACAGGGATGTGCTTGAGTTCGCAGCGCAGGGCGATTCACAGAGCGATGCGGGGAATGCTTTGCAGGGCGAAGAAGAGAGTTTGCTTGAGGCGAGCGATGCTTTGACAGCTCAGAGTGCTCTGGTTCAGGGCGAGGATGAGAATACCACGGATTTCTCGCAGGCAGCAGAAATTGAGGCCACTCTGTGCGTATATATCTGTGGAGCGATTGAGAATCCCGGGGTCTATGAGATGCCTCAGGGAAGCCGGGTGTTTGAACTGGTGAACAGGGCTGGCGGATTGAGCCAGGGAGCTGCGGCGGATTACATCAACCAGGCCGACTGCCTGGCAGATGCCCAGAGGGTGTACATTCCGACTGTCAAGGAGATTGAGGACGGGAGCGCAGCGGGCAAGGCGGCTGGAGTATCAGTTCTTCAGAATGGAACTGGCAGCGCAGGTACCCTGGGCGGTGCAGGTGCTCAAGGCAGTTCAGGAGCTCAAGGCGGCACGCAGGGCAGTGCTGGAAGCATAGTGGACAAGGTGAATATCAATACGGCGGATGCAGCAGGATTACAGACGATTAACGGAATCGGAGCTTCCCGTGCTGCGGACATAGTAGCCTACAGGGAAGCAAATGGACCCTTTTCAAGTATTGAGGACATCATGAAGGTGTCTGGAATTAAGGAGGGGTTGTTCGCTAAAATCAGGGACAGCATTACAGTGAGGTGAGAGAATGCCTAAGAAGGTTTTAATTGTAGATGACGAGAAGCTCATAGTGAAGGGACTTAAGTTCTCGCTGGAGCAGGATGATATGGAAGTTGACGTGGCATATGATGGTGAGGAGGCCCTCGCCAAGGCTCAGGAGAATAAGTACGACATTATTCTTCTTGATATCATGCTTCCCAAGCTTTCAGGTCTTGAGGTGTGTCAGGCAATCCGTGAATTTTCCGATGTGCCTATTATCATGCTGACTGCAAAGGGCGATGTAATGGACAGAATTATGGGACTTGACTATGGCGCTGACCACTACATGACAAAGCCGTTCAACATTCTTGAGGTTAAGGCTCAGATTAAGGCCATGATGAGAAGAAGCACAGGCTCAGCTTCAGAAAAGAAGAGCCGTGTGATTCAGTCAGGAGATATGAAGATCGACTGCGAGAGCAGGAGAGTTTATATTTCTGACAAGGAGATTAACCTCACTGCCAAGGAGTTTGATGTGCTTGAACTCCTGGCACTTAATCCTGGCAAGGTCTACTCGAGAGACGGCCTCCTTCATACTGTTTGGGGCAAAGATTACCCCGGTGATGTGAGAACAGTTGACGTTCACATCAGAAGACTTCGTGAGAAGATTGAGGAGAGTCCGAGCGAGCCCAGATATGTTCATACGAAATGGGGTGTGGGCTATTATTTCCAGGGTTAAGGATCAAATTTTAAATTCATTTCTCTTTAAGAGTCTGAGATTTCGCATTTTCCTGCTCATGGTGCTGGTTGGCTCTGTGCCGACCATGATACTTGGTGAGGTTGTGCTTCAGCACTACCAGACAAGTGCTGTGAACCAGAGGACCTCTGATGCAACAAGTCAGAGCAGGATTCTGGCAGACTATCTGTCGAGCTGTGGTTACCTGCTCGATACGAGCCAGTCTGCCGTGGACAGCGAGATTAATCAGTTCTCTAATCTTTACGACGGAAGAATTCTTGTGATAAACGAGGATTATAAGGTCGTTAAGGATACCTATGGTATCTATGATTCCAAGATTATTATTTCAGAAGAGGTAATCAGGTGCTTTGAGGGCGAGAGCAGCAGCAATTATGATAAGCTCAACCACTACATTGAGCTGACTATGCCTGTCATGGACTCAGTTACAGGACAGGTCAAGGGTGTAATGCTGACTTCGGCATCGACGGACTCCATCGTTGCGGGAGTGGACATTCTGAGGCGTAGTACCATTATTATCGAGCTTGTCCTGTTTATTCTGCTGTTTGCGGGTTCTCTGTGGACATCGAAGAGACTTGTGAAGCCCTTTGGCGGTGTCACAACTGCCATCAGTAACATCGAGGCTGGATACGAGCAGGGTACCATTTCAGTGAGAGGCTATTCAGAGATGGATTCCATTGTGACGGCCCTTAATCAGATGCTGGCAAGACAGAAGACGCTTGACGACTCGCGCCAGGAATTTGTTTCCAACGTGTCGCATGAGCTTAAGACGCCGCTGGCATCCATGAAGGTTTTGGCCGAATCCCTTGTGACCATGGGAGATGCAGCGCCCGTCGAGATGTACAGGGAGTTCATGGAGGATATCACCCATGAGATTGACAGGGAGAATGTCATCATCACGGACCTCCTGTCACTGGTTAAGATGGATAAGAAGGACGGTTCGCTCAATATCAAGACCGTCAATATCAATGAGCTGCTTGAGCTGATTCTCAAGAGACTGGGACCCATCGCAGGTCAGAATAATATCGAATTAATTTTTGAAAGCCTGAGGAATGTCGATGCGGAGATTGACGATGTCAAGCTCACACTTGCCTTCTCAAATCTTGTGGAGAATGCGATAAAATATAACCGCAAGGACGGATGGGTGCGGGTGACTTTGGACGCTGACCATCAGTTCTTCATGCTCACAGTGGAGGATTCGGGAATCGGTATTCCTGAGGACTGTATTGACAGCGTGTTTGAGAGATTCTACCGAGTGGACAAGTCCCATTCAAGGGAGATTGGTGGAACCGGACTCGGACTTGCAATAACGAGGTCTGCAATCCTCATGCACAGGGGCTCAATCAAGGTTGAGAGCGAGCTTGGTGAGGGTTCAACCTTCACCGTGAGGATACCGCTCACATATATTCAGTAGAAGCGTGGGAAAGATTGATTTTGTAGAAGCGTGGGACAGATTGATTTTGTAGAAACGTGGGATAGATTGATTTTGTAGAAACGTGGGACCGATGAGAAATAATATTTTTTCTAAGAATTGGATATTGAATGTGCTTAGATGTGTGCTGCTGCTTTTTGCAGCATGCCTTCTTGCTGCCTGCGCAAAAAAGGTGGAGGAGCCTGAGCAGGTCCAGCAGCTGAATGAAGAGAAGACTTCACCCTACGTGTACTATCTGAATTTTGAGGGTACGAGGATTGACAGGGTTGATATCCTGTCGCAGCTTTCAGGTAACGAGGCTGAGGATATTGAGATAATATTGAATGCGCTGAAGACTGACCCACAGAGTACGGAACTAAAGCGCAATCTCGGAATTGACGTGACTCTTCTGAATTACAACATTGTGGGCGAGCAGCTCTCACTGAACTTTGCAGAGGACTACAGGGCGCTGTCGAAGAGTGATGAGGTACTGTTCCGTGCGGCGGTTGTCAGGAGCATGTGTCAGATTGAAGGCGTGGACTCCGTGATTTTTATGATTGAGGATGAGCCGCTGGCAGACTCGACGGGCACTCCTATCGGTGGAATGATGGCAGAAAACTTCGTGGACAATCCAGGTGATGAAATTAATGCCTATGAGCGTACTGAGATAACGCTTTTCTTTGCGAATTCTGATGGAACTGCCCTCGTTGCGGAGCACAGAAATGTGGTGTATTCAAGTAATATCTCCATGGAGAAGCTTGTCATGGAGAAGCTTCTTGAGGGCCCTGAAAATGCAAGTATGAGGGCAACCCTGTCCTCTGATAGAAAAATCAATTCCATATCTGTTAAGGACGGAACCTGCTACGTGGACCTGTCAGATCCTGCTGTGGATTTCACGGGTGCGGTTAGCGAGGAGGTTTCAATCTACTCTATTGTCAATTCGCTCTCAGAGATTGAGGGAGTCAATCATGTGCAGATTTCCGTGGACGGCGCTACCGACAGGACGCTCCGCGGCGGAATCAACCTTGATAAGCCCTTTGAACGCAACCTCGATATTATTTCTGAGAAGAAGTAAGCGAGGGTGAATTGTCGGCGAATCTTAGTGTATCAGGTGTGCTGACGGTGAATCTGAGTGCATCGGTTGTGCTGGCGGTGTAAAACAGAGGTAATTTCTTAGTATTCCACCCATAATTGGCTCAGACTTTTGAGCTGGGATGCTGATGGGTGTAAAACAAGAGAAATCTCTCGATATTCCACCCAGATATTCCAGGGAAAATATTACTGAAATCAGGGATGGGTGTAAAAGGGAGCGATTAAGAAATTTTTACACCATTTTCTGGAGGCGAGGTTGTGTAATAAGTGCCAGAAAGTCCTGATATTCCACCCTTTCTTGAAGGCGAGGAAGAGAGAAGGGTGGAATATCCCAGAAACTTCTCTTTATTCCACCACTGCACATGATAAGTTTCTTAGTGGTACGGTGTAATATCGCAGAAATCTTTCAATATTCCACCGCAAGACAAAAATCGAGCAGATTGGGAGGGAGTAAAACAGAAGAAATTTCTTGATATTCCACCCAGGGCTACCGTGAAAGCCCGTGAAAAAAGACCTGAAACCAAGAGACGGTGTAAAACAAAGGATATTTCTTAGTATTCCACCCAGATATTCCAAGTAAAAAGGAACTGGGATCCTGATGGGAGTAAAACAGAAGAAATTTCTTGATATTCCACCCAGACATTCCAAGTAAAAAAGAACTGGGATCTTGAAGGGTGTAAAACAGAAGAAATTTCTTGATATTCCACCCAGATATTCCAGGGAAAATATGACTGAAATCAGGGATGGGTGTAAAACGGAGCAACTAAGAAATTTTTACACCATTTTACGGGAGCAAGGATGTGTAATAAGTGCCAAAAAGTCCTGATATTCCACCATTTCTAGAGGCTATGGAAGAGAGAAAGGTGGAATATCACAGAAACTTCTCTTTATTCCACCACTGCACATGATAAGTTTCTTAGTGGTGTGGTGTAATATCGCAGAAATCTTTCAATATTCCACCGCAAGACAAAAATCGAGCAGATTGGGACGGTGTAAAACAGAAGAAATCTCTTGATATTCCGCCCAGGACAACCGTGAAAGGATTGTGAAAAGAGAGCTGAAACCAAGAGACGGTGTAAAACAAAAGAAATCTCTTGATATTCCACCCAAGACGACCGTGAAAGGATCGTGAAAAGAGAGCTGGAATCAAGAGACGGTGTAAAACAAAGGATATTTCTTAGTATTCCACCCAGACAGATCCTAGAGAACAGAACTGAAATCAGTACACGTTGTAAAAGGAGAAATAAAGAAATATAACAACCAGACGAAGGGAGTGATGCGTACTGCGAGGTCGTATTCTGCTTGTCGGAGCAGTATTTTTTGTGCTGAGTCTGTTTTTGCTGTTGACAGTCTCGGAGGTTGAAATTTATAATAACAGCACCCGTGAAGGCGTGGTTACCGAGATTTACGGAACCGTATCTGCCATTCACTATCGAAACGAAAAGCTACAAATCATAGTAAAGAATGTGGTCATTTCTGACCAGGATAATTCCTATGTAACACAATTTCATAATAGAAAACTAGGGGCTGTCTGCTATGCGCCGGAAGACATGGAGCGGCCGAAGATTGGGGCGAATGTTGCCGTGCACGGGACCTTCCACAACTTCGATAAGCCCAGAAACCCAGGGCAGTTTGACATGGCCCTGTACTATCGGCAGAGAGGGATAGACTTCTCGCTGTCAAATGCAGAGGTTGTGAAGACTTCTGAAGGTTATAGCATTCTGGGGGAGACTCTGTATCAGATGAGGAGTGCATCGGAGAAATCTTTTGACAGACTGTTTGACGAGGATAAGTCGTCAATTCTTAAGGCCATGATCCTTGGTGATAAGGATTATCTGTCAAAGGAGACAAAGACTCTGTTTGAGAACAGCGGCTGCAGCCATCTGCTATGTATTTCGGGAACCCACATCGGGATAATCGGACTTGCGCTGTATTATCTGCTTCGCAGGATATTAAGACGCAAGGATGCAGCGTGCGTGATAGCATCATTCGTCATGTTCCTGTACGGTCTGCTTAGCGGAATGGGCTCGGCGACGCTGAGGGCAATTATCATGTTTGTGATGTGCCTTGCGGCAGATGTGCTGGGGCGGACCTACGATGTGTTCACGGCACTTGCCGTGGCTGCCTTGGTCTCGCTAATCATCAATCCAGTTCTGATTTATGATGCAGGATTCCTGTTGTCCTTTGGGGCAGTAACTGGCATCGCACTTCTAAAAGATATGCCGGCGAGTCTGGCAGTCGTGATATTCACATTTCCACTCATGCTTCATTTCTTTTATCAGTATCCATTGTTTTCACTGTTCCTTGGAGTTTTTTTGATTCCGCTTATGGGTGCATTGCTGATTGGTGGAATCCTATGCATTCCCGTTGGATTATTTTTTCCGCTGAGGATACTGGCACTGCCAGTGGACCTGCTGTTGGAGGTGTACATTCGCTCCTGCAGGGCGGCGGTTTCCGTCCCTGGTGCGGTGCGCGTGGTTGGTGATCCGGGTGTTGTAAGGATTGCGGTCTATTATCTGCTGATGTTTGGCGCCAGGTACCTGGCCGCTAGATGGCAGAGAATCACGGGAGCCGCCAGGTGGAAGGCTGCTGGGAACTCGGGAACTGATAGGTGGAAGGCTGCTGGGAACTCGGGAACTGCTGGGTGGAAGGCTTTGGGAGACATAGTAGTCGCCAGGTGGAAGTATCTGGGATGTATAGCTCTGCTGATTTTTATCTCGGTGAATCCGCGCAGAGGAATGCAGCTGTACATGGCGGATGTGGGCCAGGGCGACTGCCTTGTGATGTATGACAGAGAGGCGTGTGTACTTATGGACTGCGGGAGCTCGGATGAGAGTGGTGTTGGTGAATACAGGCTCATTCCGATGCTTAAGTCCCTGGGGATCTCGCGGGTGGATGCAGTGCTTGTGAGCCACACGGATGAAGACCATGTGAGCGGAATCAGGGAACTGCTTGAGGAGGGCGCTTTGGAAGGGATAGAGGTCCGGCAGCTGTTTCTTGGCTGGAATGCGGCAGAAGACGAGGCGGGCCAGAAGATTCTGGATCTTGCGAAGGAGAGTGGCACGACTGTGTCCTATGTCAGCCGCGGCGACTGCCTGAAGGCGGGCGGGATGTCCTTGAGGTGCCTGTCGCCAGAGATGGGGCAGGCAGGAGACAAGAACGAGCTTTCGCTGGTTATGAGGCTTGAGTATGGGAATTTCAGTGCATTGCTTTGCGGCGATGTGGAAGGAAGTGGGGAGGAAGCCCTGATTCAGGAACTTGTTAGGGAGAAAAATATGGGAATGATCACGAAAGTCAATATCTACAAGTCGGCCCACCATGGCTCACGCGGCACTAACAGCGCTGAGCTTTTGGGATTACTTAAGCCTGAAGCGACACTCATCTCCTGCGGAGTAGACAACTCCTACGGGCATCCCCATGCGGAGGCGATTTCAAGGATTGAGGAAGTGGGAAGCAATATTTTTATCACGAAGGATATTGGAGCAATTGGGGTATGGACTGACGGGAACAGGATAAAAGTGAGTGGACAAATTGAGGAATGAAAAACGAAGAGGAATGCGAAACAAAAGAGGAATGAAAACGAAGAGGAATGCGAAACAAAAGAGGAATGAGAAAACGAAGAGGAATGCGAGGATGGGTTGAAACGCATGCGTGAGAAAGGAGAAATGAAAAGAAAATGAAGAATAACACGGGAAAGAAAATTACAAAACTGATAGTAATGCTGGTTTGTGGTCTGTTCATCGCTGGTGTGATGGGGACTGCGAGCCCAGCGAGCGTATTGGCAACAGTTTCGGGGGACAGGGTACCGCCGAGGATATTCGGGATACTGATTGATGGAGCTGATTTCGTAAATGGATATGGAAGGATGGCGACGGTGACGGTTTCTGCCTGCGACGTGCAGTCGGGGCTTGGCGAGGAGAGCTTTGCCTGCACGGGTCCCTACAGTGATGGCAGTCAGGATATCGATTGCGGTGCACTGGCCTATGGAGATAACCACTTTGAGGTGACAGAGAATGGGACTTACTATTTTGCTGTGAAGGACCTGGCTGGGAACACGGCGGTGGTGAATTCTGAAATTAACTGCATTGATAAGGAAGGACCTGAGAGACGGGACATACATAGTTACATTCCAGGTGCGGTAAATGGATATGGAAGGGAGGTGACGCTGACTATCGAGGCGGAAGATTTGAAGTCCGGGATGGCAGAAGAGGCGTATTCTTTTGACGGCGGAGAGACTTTCACGGCAGAAAATTTCCATACCTTCAGTGAGAACACGGAGGAAGTCTTTGTGTACAGGGATGCGCTGGGGAATGAGAGCAGCGATGATGTCGTAATCGAGTGTATCGATGACCAGCCGCCGGCAATCCGAGCTGTGAAGGAGGAGCCGATTAGTGGCAGGAACGGGTATGGACTTACAACGCAACTTTGCGTGGATGCGGCGGATACGAAGAGTGGACTTTCAAAGTACGCATATTCGTTTGACGATGGAAAGACCTATGTGTCAGAAAATAGGGCTGAATTCTCGGGGAACGGCGTATGTCTCATCAGGGTGAGGGACGGTCTGGGTAATGAGACACGGAAGGTTGCGACGGTGTCCACAGTGGATGGCAGCGGGCCTGCAGTTGTCGTATCGGGGAATCCGACGGCGACAGTGAACACAAACGTGACGCTGACGGTGTCTGTGGCAGACAGTGAGGCCGGACTGTCCTCGCTCTGGTATCAGAACGATGCGGTGAAATCAAAGAAAATAGTGGAGAGATACAACGGTGAGAAGCGTGGGAAGGAGAAGGTGACGATAACTCAGAACGGTACTTACACATTCTTTGCCTACGACGAGCTGGGGAATGAAACGAAGAAGTCTGTAACTGTGTCAAAAATCGACAGAAGCTACAGGAGCAGCTCGAGTACAATAAGAGTGACCACACCGGTCAGTTCAGCACGAAGCTCCTCGTCAAGCAGAGAAAGGAGCGTGACGATAGGTGGAGATTCGTCGGCATCTTCATCAAGCTCGCGCAAATCCGTGGTTATTGGTGGCGGAACAGGATATTCAGAGGAAGAGGATGACTATTTCGATGATGAGGGTGGACAGACACTCTTTGTGGGAGTCAGTGATAACTCTGTGGATGATGGCCCTATGAATGAGGAGGTGTATGTCCCTGATACAGATGTTCTTATGGGAGAACTTGAGGAGAATCTGTCTGAGGGACCGATTGTTGGAATAGACTATCCGGATGAACCAGCTGATGAGGGCCCCACGAGAGGACAGATTATTGCGATGGGAATAGGAATTGTGATGGGGCTTTTGGGACTTCTCATGCTCATACTCTGGAAACTTGGGATAATCACGCCCTCAAAGCTATTGCGAGGAACTGTATCTGGGGAGGAGAACAGAACGGCAGATTTGCAGGATACGCTAGCGGATGATGATACCACAGGTACCCTGTAGATAGTCAATGATATTAAGATATTTCAAAAGGACTGCTATTTTCTATAATGACTACACAGCAAAAAATAATTCAAATATGGGTAAAAAGTATGGTATCATAAATAGTGATATTCTCTATTTATGGAGAACCAGTAAAGATAGGAAAAATAACCAGACCATCATAGTCGAGTAACACGTGGGGAGATATTTTTTACGACAGTAAGGAGGTACAATCTTATGGGTAAAATTGAGAAGGAACAGTATCGCAGCGAGCTGGCAAAGCGTCAGCAGATGATCAAGGATGCATCGCTTCCTGTTGTGGTTGTTCTTGAAGGCTGGGGGGCCTCAGGAAAGGGTAGTGTTATTGGAAGCATCATCAAGTATATGGACCCGAGATTCTTCAAGGTCTACAACATGGATGCAAAGAGCGAGGAGGAGATGAGACGTCCTTTCCTCTACAGACATGCCGCAAGACTTCCGAAGATTGGCCAGTTTGCCATCTTTGACGGAGGCTGGATGGATGAGGCGACCAAGAGCTACCTCGGTAAGGAAATCAGTGCAAAGCAGTATGAGGGGCGTGTTGAGAGCATCAGATGCTTTGAGAGACAGCTTCGCGACAACGGATATCTCGTGATCAAATTTTTCCTGGATATCGATAAGAAGACGCAGAAGGAGCGCCTTGATGCACTGAGGAATAATAAGAATACCTCCTGGCGCGTGTCTAAGGAAGACCTGTGGCAGAACAAGAATTATGACAAGTTCAAGAAGGTCTACAGGGAGTACATCAAGGCTACTGATACACCTGCCTGCCCCTGGCATGAGATTAAGTCCACAGACAAGGATGACGTGGAGCGCTTCATTGCGAGCACGATAATCTCATCCATTGATTCTGCAATCAATGAGAAGTGGGTGCCGGAGATTCCTGAGAACAGGTTTGAGATGAATGAGTCACAGCCACTGTCTACCATTACTCTTGAGGACAAGGTGCTCACAGATGAAGAGTACAGGGCTAAGCTCAAGAAGCTCCAGAAGGAGCTTGGCAAGCTTCACAACAAGCTCTATGAGAAAAAAATTCCGCTTATCATTGCATACGAGGGCTGGGATGCAGCGGGCAAGGGCGGCAACATCAAGAGAATTGCCAGCGCCCTGGACCCGAGGGGATACGAGGTGTTCCCTATTGCGAGCCCGACTCCTGATGAGAAGCAGAGGCACTTCCTGTGGAGATTCTATAACAGACTTCCCAAGACAGGCCACATTGCAATTTTTGACCGCACCTGGTATGGAAGGGTAATGGTTGAGAGGCTTGAGGGATACTGCTCAGAGAATGACTGGCAGAGAGCCTACAATGAGATGAACGAGTTTGAGCGTGACCTCACGGACTGGGGGGCAATCGTAATCAAGTTCTGGGTGCAGATTGATAATGCGACCCAGCTCGAGAGATTTACGCTCCGTCAGAATACGCCCGAGAAGCAGTGGAAGATTACGGATGAGGACTGGAGAAATAGGGAGAAGTGGGACCTCTATGAGGGAGCCATCAATGAGATGATTGCAAAGACCAACACTAAGGCTGCGCCCTGGTTTATCCTCGAGTCCAACGATAAGAAGTATGCAAGAATTAAGGCTCTGGAGACGGTGATAGCAGAGATTAAGAAGAGACTGTAAAATCAGCAGAGAAGGCTCTGGATTTTGCTGAAAGGGCTCTGGGATTAGATGAAGAAATGGAAGTATTATGGCAATAGTTAGAACCGATATTTTTACATTCAAATATTTTGACTATGGTGAGGCGTTCCACGGCAGCTACCGTGGAATGCGCTACCAGGTTGGCAGGGACCCGCTGATGAACGTGGTGTTTTCCTCTGAGGAGGACAAGGCAGGCGCGAAACTCAGGGCCACGGTATGGCCCGAACCCTTCGCATTTGAGAAGACCCCGGAGGAGAAGAAGAAGTCCGAGGAATTCGAGTACTCCGAAGCGGGAGTGGCAGCTGCCGTGGACTGGCTGAACAGTATGTGGGAGAGCGAGTATGGCCGATAAGGACAAGGACGTCAAGCTCACCAGGCAGTGGCTTGACAAGGAATTGAAAAGCACCACCCCGTCCAAGGTGTATCTGCTCTTCGGAACAGAGGAATATCTTAAGAGATTTTACAAAAATAAGATGGTGTCACTTTTCTCTGATGAGGGTGACACTATGAATTTTACTTCCTTTGAGGGGAAGGCGACGGATCCGCTGCAGGTGATAGACCTGGCAGAGACCATGCCCTTTTTCAAGGAGAACAGGCTGATTCTCATTGAGGACAGCGGATTCTTCAAGAAGAGTTGCGATGAACTGGCAGACTATCTAAAGGAACCGTCGGACACTACCTACTTTATTTTTGTCGAGAAGGAAATTGACAAGAGAAGCAGGATGTACAAGGCGGTCCAGAAGATTGGAACAATTACTGAGTTCGATCCGCCGACAGAGGATATGCTCATCAAATGGGCGGCCAATATTTTGTCGAAAAGTGGGAAGAAGATCACTGGCCCTACGCTTGAGCGGCTCTTTGACCAGTGCGGCACTTCGATGGATGCGCTTTCCATGGAGATAAGCAAGCTCATCGATTACATGGGTGAGCGCGACGTGGTCGAGATTTCGGATATTGAGGCAATCTGCACCGTGGAGCCGCAGGACCGCGTGTTTGACATGGTGGATGCCATGTCCGCAGGCCGTCAGAGGGAGGCCCTCGAACTGTACTATGACCTGATTGCGAGGAAGGTTGAGCCACTTGCAACCATGGCACTTGTGGTGAGGCAGTTCAATCTCATGCTTCAGGTCAAGGAGCTGGGTAGGCGTGTCAGCAATAATGGAGCTCTTGCTTCGATGGTCGGCCTGTCGCCGAGAGTTGTGGGCCTATATCGTGATAAGGCCCGCCACTACACCACGGAGGTGCTCATGGAGGCGCTTGAGGAGTGCGCAAGCCTGTCGCGAGACTTCAAATCAGGACTCATTGATGACAAGATTGCCGTAGAGATGGTGATCATCAAATACTCTTCAAAAGAGAAGCGGACAGCGTAATTTTCGAGGCTTAGAGGTATATTTTGATGGAAAAAATAATATTCAGATATGCATCGGCGCAGAGCGAATGCACAGACAGCGCGCTTGCAGCAGAAAAAGAATATCGCGGTAAGGGAATGAAGCCGTATCTCACCTCGGGAAGGCACGTTGGCGCACTCCAGCTTATGGATGAGAAGGAACTTCGGGAACACGGCGTGGTTATCGTCGATGAGGCCCATACCGTAGGCAGGGCACAGGCAGAATTTCTGGTCCATGTGGCGCATGGCCTTAATATCCCTGTGCTGTGCGTAGGGCTTCGATGCACGGAAAAAAATAATGGAGCGGACTTCTCTCTCGGGACACCCTATGAAGGTGCGATGCTGCTTATGGCCTGGGCTGATGAGGTCGGCAGTAGCTTAGGTGAAGAACCCGTGCAGGAATCTGGCGATTCGTTGACTGATGAGGTCGAGATTAATCCCATCCTCATGGAGTTCATGGATGCCAAGACCTATGCACAGAAGCTTGATATCTTCGTAAATAGATTGAAGTTTGTCGCTGATGATGATATGGTGAATACCGTTGCAGTTGTTCTGGACGTTGAAATCCGCGAGGGTGACCTCCAGAGGAGGCTGCTTGAAGTCGAGAAGTGCCTTGAGACCTTTGTGCGGTTTGAGTGTGACAGGCTTCGCTAACGCGCGGCAGACTTCGAAACGCGCGACAGACTTCAGTAATTCGCACCGGGATTCGCTAACGCGCGACAGACTTTGGAATAATATTTTGAAAAGAGGAATTGGATTTGAAGATCATATCTTTTGCAGTGCCCTGCTATAATTCGGCAGCGTACATGTCTAACTGTATTGAGTCCCTGCTTCCGGGCGGAGATGATATCGAGATTATTATTGTAAATGATGGCTCAAAGGATGACACAGCCAGGATTGCTGATGAGTATCAGGCAAAGTATCCTGGAATCATCAAGGCAGTACATCAGGAGAACGGAGGCCATGGAGAGGCCGTCAATACTGGACTTAAGCATGCAAAGGGACTGTATTTCAAGGTTGTGGATTCTGATGACAGACTCAACGTGGACGCATATCTCAAGATGCTGGAGAAACTCAAGGAGATTGTTGCGGACGGCAAGGGCCTTGACATGATGATAGGCAATTATGTCTATGATAAGGAAGGCGCTGCCAAGAAGCGTGTTGTCAGGTACAGGACAGCCCTTCCCCAGAACAGGATATTCGGATGGTCTGATGTGAAGCACTTCATGAAGGGACAGTACCTTCTGATGCATGCGGTCATCTACAGGACCAAGCTCTTAAAGGAGTGCGGAATTCATCTTCCTGCGCACACCTTCTATGTGGATAATATTTTTGTATTTGAGCCCCTTCCGTACGTGAAGACCATGTACTACATGAACGTGAACCTGTACATGTACTACATTGGAAGAGAGGACCAGAGCGTAAATGAGAAGGTGATGATGGGCAGGATTGACCAGCAGATCAAGGTCACCAAAATCATGATTGATTTCCTTGCCAACAGGAACCTGCCAAACAGGAAGCTCAGGCATTACATGAGGAACTATCTTGATATCATCCTGACAGTGTCTTCGATCCTTCTAATCAAGATGGGGACAGAGGAGGCGCTCGCCAAGAAGCGTGATATGTGGCAGTACCTTCGGGATAAGGACAGAAGGCTCTATTTTGTGCTAAGACACGGTATCTTCGGTTCGCAGATGAACCTTCCTGGCAAGGCTGGAAGAAAGGTTTCTGTAGCTGAATACACAATAGCGCAGAAGTTTATGGGCTTTAATTAGGTAAAGTGTCAATTTTTTCCACGCGCTATGTTAAAATACCAAAAAGTATGTTACACTTCATAGAGCTTAAAATCGTTAACATTGGAGGTAAATCATGTATTCATTAGAAGAACTCAGAGCAGTCGACCCCGAAGTTGCTGAGGCCATTGTAAAAGAACAGCAGCGTCAGAACAGCCATATCGAGCTTATCGCTTCCGAGAACTGGGTAAGCAAGGCGGTTATGGCAGCAATGGGAAGCCCCCTTACCAATAAGTATGCGGAAGGATATCCTGGAAAGAGATATTACGGCGGATGCGACTGTGTTGATATAGTTGAGGAACTTGCAAGAGAGAGAGCAAAGGAACTGTTCGGATGTGATTATGCGAATGTTCAGCCCCATTCAGGTGCTCAGGCTAACCTGGCTGTGTTCTTCGCACTTATGGAGCCCGGCGATACATACATGGGAATGAATCTTGACCAGGGCGGTCATCTTTCACATGGTTCACCGGTTAATATTTCAGGAAAGTATTTCAACTGTGTGCCTTACGGCGTAACTGATGACGGATTTATCGATTATGATCAGGTTCTTGCAATCGCTAAGGAGTGCAAGCCTAAGATGATTATTGCAGGTGCTTCTGCATATGCAAGAAAGATTGATTTCAAGAAGTTCCGTGAGATTGCTGATGCAGTAGGAGCTTACCTCATGGTAGATATGGCTCATATCGCAGGTCTTGTGGCTACAGGATACCATGAGAGCCCCATCCCTTATGCAGATGTAGTTACAACTACAACACATAAGACTCTTCGTGGACCCAGAGGCGGACTTATCCTCTGCAACCAGGAAGCTGCTGACAAGTTCAACTTCAACAAGGCTATCTTCCCCGGAATCCAGGGCGGCCCTCTTATGCATGTAATCGCAGCTAAGGCTGTATGCTTTAAGGAAGCTCTTTCTCCTGAGTTCAAGGAGTACGGAAAGAACGTTGTTGACAATGCACAGGCACTTGCTTCTGGTCTCCTGAACAGAGGACTTTCTATTGTTTCAGGTGGTACAGATAATCACCTTATGCTCCTTAACCTTCAGCCTCAGAACCTGAC
>DCHL01000112.1:22335-24148 GCA_002317595.1 Lachnospiraceae bacterium UBA1753
ATCACAGCTAACAAGAATACAATTCCCAACGACCCTCAGAAGGCATTTGTTACAAGTGGTATCCGTCTTGGTTCACCTGCTGTAACATCAAGAGGCTTCAACACAGCTGATATGGATCAGGTTGCCGAGGCAATCTCTATCGTTGTTAAGAAGGGTGAGGCAGGAATTGATGAGGCTGCTGCAATTGTTAAGACACTTACAGACAAGTATCCTCTTATCTAATTTCACGTTAATGTATTGAATATTATGTAGTAACATACCCAAGGGGCTTGCGCAGCGAAAAGTGCAAGCCCTTTGTTGAGGTAATATAGTGCTTTTTTCTTCACTGAGTTTTGTGTTCCGGTTCCTTCCGGCGATTCTAATTTTATATATGCTGGCACCGGCAAAACTTAAGAATACGGTGCTTCTTATCGGGTCCCTCATTTTCTATTCGCTGGGGGAGCCTCTTTATGTATTCCTGATGATTCTGTCAATCCTGCTGAACTATCTTTTCGCAAGGGGTGTCGCAGGGGAGAAGTCCTTTAAGACCAGATTTCTGCTGTTTCTTATGGCCTTCTACAACATCGGGGTACTTCTTGTGTTCAAGTACGGAAGTTTCATTGCAAAAAATATTGGGCTGGCACTGGGGCGCGAGATAGGATTCCCCGAGCTTTCGCTCCCGCTTGGTATCAGCTTCTATACTTTTCAGATCATGTCATACGTAGTAGATGTGTACCGCGGTGAGGTGGAAGCGGAGACTAACATTATTGACCTTGGAGCTTACCTGTGTATGTTCCCTCAGCTGGTGGCAGGTCCGATTGTAAAATATAAAGCGGTGCGCGATGTCCTCAAGATGACAAGGGAGAGGGTACACATGCCTGAGTTCGAGGAAGGTCTCAGACTTTTCACTATCGGACTGGGCTCGAAGGTTCTGCTGGCCAACAGATTCGGACAGGTATGGGACACCATGAGTGAGATCGGATACGGATATCTCTCTACTCCTGCAGCCTGGATTGGAGTGGTGTGCTACACACTGCAGATTTACTTTGACTTTAACGGCTACTCGCTTATGGCGGTGGGCCTTGGAAATATGCTGGGATTTGATCTTCCCAGAAACTTTAACCATCCATATACGGCGGGCTCTGTCTCTGATTTCTGGAGACGGTGGCACATTACGCTCACTGATTTTTTCCGCGAGTACGTGTACATACCTCTTGGCGGAAACCGCGAAGGCGCATTCAAGACCTACAGAAACATGCTGATTGTCTGGCTGATTACAGGCTTCTGGCATGGCGCAGACTGGAACTTCATCATCTGGGGACTCTATTATTTCGTGTTCCTGTTCCTTGAGCGCATCACAATCGGCAAAAAGGGAATCCTGCGTGGTCTCCTCGACAAGATGCCGAAGTTCCTTCGTTTCATTTTTGGATTCTTCGGGCATGGCTATACGCTGTTTGTCGTTGTAGTAGGATGGGCGATTTTTGCTGTGACAGACCTTGGCGACCTGTACGCATACTTTACAAGACTGTTTGCACCCGCCTTTGGACTGACAGATGCCGGCATCGGGCTGGATTCCTTCACCTGGGTCATGTATGTGTGGATTGCTGTGGGCGCCCTGTTCTCAACACCCGCACTCGTCAAGATATACGAGAAGCACAAGCGAAATGTGCTCACGGTCCTTGTCCTTCTTGCAATATTCTGGGGCAGCATCGTGCAGCTCACCTTCAGCGTGTACAACCCGTTCCTATATTTTAGGTTTTAGGTTTTCCCCAGGCTGTGTGAGGGGCCTATGGGGTGAGTTTTTCAAGTTGCCTTCTATGCGAAGGGCCTATGG
>DCHL01000154.1:0-941 GCA_002317595.1 Lachnospiraceae bacterium UBA1753
AATCTCTCGTTCTCATGGTGCTTTCCGCTGTACTCTGCGGCTACACGCACCACTTCGCACTTGTCAGTGCAGGATTCATATATCTGATTCTGCTTGCTGCCCAGCTTATTTCAAAGCGTAGTCAGATTCGCAAATGGCTCATTTCCGTTGCAGCCTGTGCTGTACTCTACCTTCCCTGCCTGGTAACAACCCTCAGACAGATGAAGCGCGTATCGGGCTATTTCAATATGCCGGACATCTCGCTTCACTCCATTCTGCAGAGCCTGAAACAGCCCTTCATCACCCAGAATTCCTTCACCTCGGCTGCGCTGCTGGCCGTATTCATTGCAACTGTAATTTTTGCCCTTGTCAGAAAAAATATCCAGGGGCTTATTTTCATACTGATATACCCTCTGACGCTGCTCTTCGGTTGCCTTGCAACCACAGTGCTCAAGTCCAATATTTTCACAGACCGATACCTCATTCCTTCCCTCGGACTCTTCTGGCTCGGCTTTGCAATAGTGCTGTCTGACCTGTTCAGGAAAACTCCCTTCTTCGTGAGTGCAGCCATCTCCGCCATATTAGTCTCCTGCGTAATACAGACCTACTATGTCAGGGTCGTTGATGAATACAGGAGCGGTGTCAATGAGATGACAGCGTGGTTTGACGAGAACATTAAGGAAGGCGATGCATATATCATTTACGAGGACAACTATCAGATAGAGATATGCTTCAGATACTACTTCCCCGACTTCCCGAAGACAAAGTGGGAGAAGGCTGATGAAGTGACAGGCGAACTCTACTATCTCGAGGTGCCAGGCTACGAAGATAGTATGAAAAAAATCACCGAGAACGGATATTCTCCAGAGCATCTCGGTGACTATAGTTTCGACAGATATTCATTTAAGTTATATAAATTGGTTCCCGAAAAATAGCCTGTTCAAAGACTCAATAATTGCTAC
>DCHL01000154.1:949-22007 GCA_002317595.1 Lachnospiraceae bacterium UBA1753
CGCAATTCTTTCGTTAAAATAACGCAGCTACGCTGCTAATTTTAATTTCAGCCTCTAAGACGGGTTATAAGGATCAGCCCCTCATGAGCAGATTAAGGATCATTTCTTTTATCAGCACCCCAAGTCCACTCTCCGCAATGAGGTCCAGGATTATCACCAGAACCGTAAGCACCATTCCCACAATGAGAGGAACGGAAATCATTCCTGTCCTCTCCACAAGCATCTCCCAGTATTCCCCATTACTCATATTGTCTTCAGCTCTCCTGCTGTCATCCTTTTTCCCATTACAGAACAGATACCCAAGCCACTCAAGTCTCTTATTCCGCTTCGCAATCGCAACAAGGATACAGCCAGCTACTGCAAGTCCAATGAGTGCAGGGACAGCCATGAACGCTGCCAGGATAAGCATCATTTCCGGACTGCTGGCAAGCTGCTCAGCGGCATCCATTCCCGCCTGCATATTTTTTCCAGAAATCAGATCTTCCTCCACATACATGAGAATAACATTGCTCGAATTAATCATTATGTGCATGACACAGGATGCGACAATCGAACCCGTCGCCTCCACTAATAATCCCATTGCAATTCCAATCACAATCGCATAGCACATCTGATTGAGATTCATATGCATGAGACCGAAGAGAACCGCCTGAAGCACAAGTGCGCCGAGCACATTGCCACTACGTCTAAGGCCTCCAAATATCATTCCCCTGAACGTAAACTCTTCGCATATCGGGCCAATCACTCCAACCATGGGCAGCATAATGTACCAGGGACATGCAAGTACCTGATCACTGATTGCCGCAACCTCATTCTGGACGACAGTCATGCTGATTGCATTACACAGCATGATTACCGGATACAGAAACCCTGAAAACAGTATAATCAGAGGGATGTCCAGCGTCTTTATTCTTTTTAGATGTATGAGTTCTGCAGGTCTTTTCTCAAAGACTGCCAGAAACAGCACAGCCGGAACAAGGACTATGCACTGTGACAGCAGCAGATTGAGAATCAGTGGTATCTCAAAAGAAAAAAACAAGCCTCCCACGGACAAACCGAGGGAAGCTGTGATTGAGACCGATACAACCAGTAGAAACAGAAATCCGGCCCGTTTAGTATTCATAAATTAACCATTAATCATAAAGCTTACAAGCTTCTCAATATCGGCAGGCTCGTATGCGATGATCTCAAGCTCATCAATTGCGCCATCTGAAAAGATGTTAGCCATTGAAACATACTGTGAAAGCTTACTCTTGAGGTTAAGTCTGTCTCCCTCACCTGTAACGAGCTCAACCTTGCCCTCGCAGCTGTCGATTACCTTAAAAAACTTCTCAATGTTTGTAATGTTCTGTACCTTCATAATAGTACTCCTTTCATAATCTGCCACTTCTTCTTTCTGTGGCCATCTGCTGATTAACTTGCTTTACGCCTAAATATCTACCACAAGCATCGCACTTTGTCAAAGGTATAATAGGAAATTTAGCAAAATGTTTATTATTTTTTTCTAATGCTATGCTCTCCAATGTCGACGAGACCCTCCTTGTACAGGTGGCCCGCTGCACGCTTGAAGGCATTCTTGCTCATATGAAGTTCACGCCTGATCACCTCGGGATCTGCCTTGTCAGAGAAGGGAAGCACTCCGCCAAACTCCTCAATTGCATCCATGATTGTCTGCGCATCATCGTCAATCTGAAGGTACGCCTTGTCCCTGATGCTTATATCAAGTCGCCCGTCCTCAAGGACTCTTGTGACTCTTCCATTAATTACATCGCCGCATCTGCACTCCCCTGAGAACTCCTTCTTGGGAATCCTTGCAGAGTACATTCTGTCTATGGCAACAAAAGCGCCGAAATTGTCACTTATCTCATATACAACTCCGCTCACATCGTCGCCGGTCTTATAGGGCGAATCGCTTCTTAAGTAGTGGTATACCTTCATGGTTGCCGCAAGCCTTCCCGACTTGTCAATATACATTGCAACCAGCACCTCATCGCCTGCATTAACCCTGTAGGTCTGCTGCTTGAAGGGCAGCAGAAGGTCACGCTCCAGTCCCATGTCGAGGAACGCACCAATCTTACCAACATCCGCAACAGTAAGCACCGCCGCCTTACCCAGGGTAATCTTTGGCCTCTTTGTCGTCGCAATAAGCCTGTCCCTTGAATCCTTATAAAGGAAGACCTCCATCTCATCACCGATTTCAGCCTCTGCGGGAACCTGCTTGATAGGAAGCAGCACCCTGTCCTCAGGGTTCTTCGCATGCTCATCCTCTGCAAGGTATACACCAAAATCCTGTCTCTTCACTATTGTCAGTGTCTGAATCTCACCTAATTTCATTTTCTATTCCGATCCTCTTATTTTTTCTCCATCAGCCTTGCTGCAATCATCGCAGCTTCCCAGGTGGCACCGCTCTCTGTTATCCTGCCGATGTCACCCTTATATAATACAGCCTGTCTGTTGAGATTAACAAACAGTTTTATCAGTTTATCAAAATCATTTTCTTTGTCAAGGACACATTTCCCGTACCGCTCCAGTTCAAACTCACAGGTCGATATGATCTGCATTGACAGCCTGAGCTCGCCCGTTATGTCAGAAGCCTCCATCAGAAGGTCGGGGCGTTTCTCAATCGCATCGAGAATGTACCGCTTGGCGCCCTGCACATCCTTTCTGCGGAAAAAATCAGCGAGGGCAGCCTTGGCCTCCCTGGTCTCTGCCTTCTCCTCTGTCATTGCGACCTGACATTCCTTAACCCTTAAGTTTCTGGTTTTTACAAACACGAGCAGCAGAAACTCTGACACAAAGCCAAATACCCTCTTGTGGTAGGCGTCCTCTCCGTTCTCAAGGCTCGTGCGTTTTGTGACTTCCTCAAAAATTGTAAACAGCCACTCACAATACTCATCAAAAAGACCATGAGCCATGACGAACATGTTGCCAAAATATGTCTCCGGCCCGTTCACGAGGTTCATGAAATTCTCGTGGTACGAAGGATATATGTCCCTGATGACCTCCCCCGTCACATCCAGCACCTTGACATTATGATTGGCAGCAAAACCGAATCTGTAGGAGTTGTTGAGAAGAACCCGCTTCGTAGTCACAACGTCTACCTGCTTCATCAGTTCTTCATACTCCCCCGCCGAAGGGGTTCGGCCATTGTCGCCCATCAGATACCTCCGGTAATGGCAGGTTCCGATATAGTCATCCTCGTGATAATTTTTCCACACCCAGTAAAGCCCTGTCAGTTCACTGTAATAACAGTTTAGATGCGATATGTTGTCCCCTGTGTCATCACGCAGGTACCCCATGTCTTCCTTTCCCTGCGCACCCACCTGGAGCGGCTGGTACATAGGGTCTTTTGGCGGATCGAACCGTTTGTGTGTAAGTGTAAAAATTGTAATGCTCATCTTTAGCTAAAACACCCTTCAACATCAACCGCCTCAATAGTGCTAAGCATCTGTTTATCCGCAGCTTTCATGCCCACAATCCTGGTGGCATGGTTCGAAATGGCATGCTCCATGTAATTTCTTATATCCCTGGCATTGGCGAAGTTGTCAGGCTTATTCTCCACGCGCTCTGTTATCATCTCAAGCGCCCGCTTCTGGGCTCCCTCTGACAGCGCATAGTCCTGTTTCTTAAGCATGCTCTTAAGGATTTCCATCAGTTCCTCGGCAGTGTAATCGTCAAACTGGATAAAATTAGAAAATCTGGATTTAAGACCCGGATTTGATGACAGGAACTGCTCCATGAGGTCCGTGTATCCCGCCACAATTACAATGAGCTCATCACGATGGTCCTCCATTGCCTTAAGCAGCGTATCGACAGCCTCCTGCCCGAAATCGCCCTCTCCCTTATTAACTGTCAGCGCATAAGCCTCGTCCACAAAGAGGATTCCTCCAAGGGCCTGTGACACCACCTCCTGGACTCTTGTCGCAGTCTGACCCACATATCCTCTGACAAGTCCTGACCTGTCCGTCTCCACCAGCTGGCCACTCTTTAATACGCCAAGATACTTATATATCTCCGCAAGAAGTCTTGCCACTGTTGTCTTTCCTGTTCCCGGATTACCCGAAAACACCATATGCTTTGACACATCGGAGCACTTAAGTCCCTGCTCCTTACGCATGTTCTGCACTCTTATCAGGTTCACAAGAGAATTGACCTGATTCTTCACACCGGCAAGTCCTGTCATGGAGTTAAGGTTCTCAAGCAGCTCCTCGAGATGAGTCGCCCTCTCCTCCTCTGTTCCGATATCCTCAGGGTAGTCCTCAGCTGGCATTTCCGGCCTGTACAGCTTCTGGTCTCCCGCATACCACACTGCGAATTTTTTAATAAAATCCTCCATGGATGCCATGTAATCAGTGTACCGCTTTATCATTGAGGCATCCGGCTCCTTGGCATGGACCGACAGCATAGTCTGTCCAAACAACCCGAAGGTGTCGTAGATTATCATAGCGTTCTGACAGCCATACTCGTCCCTTGGAATCTTGCGCCCAGCATCTGCAAGCACTGCAAATTTAAGGACCGAAGGCACCTGCATCCCAAAGGTTCCGAGGAGATATTCCTCACCCTTAAGCTTAAGTATCTGCTCAGAGTCAGCTGACACCTTAAGGTACTCGCTGATTATGCCAAGCTCGCGCTCATCCATTTTCCCGTCAGCCGAAGCCAGATACACCGCAAACTTAAGCAGTTCACAGCGAAATCTGTCCACAAGCTTCATGGTGTCCGCCTTGACATTTCCTATATTATTATCCATGAGCACGCTGCAGATTCTGTCTGCAGTCTGGATGTACTCTCCCAGCCTCATCTGCTTCAATTTACTCTCCCGTCCCCTGAAGTTCACTGTCGCTTCCTACATATCTGTAGATTCTGTAATCTCCGGTAAAATTATACTTGCTTATCGCCGCACTTCTAGCCTCTGAATAGTCCTCTGAGTATGAGCCTGACACGATGTTTCCATCAGACCCCGGGAAGTACCGCTGTATCACATCATTTCCCGTCCAGACAAAAATATGGTCGTGAATCACTCTCTTCTTTTTCTTCTTTGCCTTGGCAGCCTTCTCCTCTTCCTCCTGGCGACGTTTCTCCTCGGCCGCCTTCTCTGCCGCCTCAGCCTCAGCCTTCCAGGTGTAATAGTAATCGTACGACGGCACATACCCCGTTCCAGGATTGACTCTCAGCCAGTAACACCTCCAGTACTCTGCCTCCCAGTCGTTGACCTCTCCGTCTCCGTCCTGATCAGGGCAGAACACCTCGCTCGAGCTGCCCGTAGGGTCCTGTGTGGCGTAATTCCTATGACCGGTGGAATCATATCCGCCTGTGTAGGGTTCAAGATACTCAACCTCGGCCGAGTACTCATCATCCTTCATTGCGCCTGACTCATACTCCTTCGCATGGGATTTCCTGTCGATGAAGATGATATCGCCCTCCTGAACACTTGAAGCGCGAAGCCTTCCCATATTTTTCCAGTCAGAGGATTTCTCAAAATATGTGACAAGGCCTGCCGTGTTGGGGCTGTCACAGGTCCCGATGCCCGCTGCATTTATAGCCGCCGATACAACCGTAGCGCAGGACCTCATATACTGCGCCGACACGGGACACAGGTCATTAACAATCTTCTGATATGCCTCCGTTCCATCGTCGCCGAAGCTGTCGTTGTAATTTTTGTATGACATAAGCACTGCCGCCAGGGATACGTTCCCCTTCACCATGTAGGGATAGAGCTGCTCTATCTCCTCCTCCGGGAAGTTCGACACATCCTGCACATAAAGGTCCTGAAGGTTAGGGTTCTGTTCCAGGTAGTACATCCCCATCTGCGTAAGCCTGGTGCCAATTCTGACATGCTTAGCCGTCTTTAGATGTACATCCGAACACCCGGCCTCCCTCGTACAGTACACAGTGTCCGTCCTACTGCTATAATAGTCAGCACGGGCCGTGACCGTCCCTTGTGTGAGACCGAAAAGCACAAATACCATGATGAAAAAATTCAGTTTTAAGAGTCTACCCAACGAGCGTCACCTGAGCTTTCCTGAAGTCTTTATTGTTGCCGCATAGGCACTGTTGCACAGGCCAAGCACAGCCGAGACGATAAACAGAGTCTCGATGCCCAGCTTCTGCCAGATATATCCACCGAACAGGGCAATCAGCACCGTGATAAGGTGATTAACCGAAATGCCTGTTGAAATCGTCGCCCTCACCTCTTCCGGATTGTCCGAGATATCCTGCACATACACATTGGATGCCATTGACGCCAGCGAGATGACCGAATCCAGCACATAGTTCACGCAGCACACGACAAAGGCAATATGCATGGGAAAAATATGGTGGGCAAATCCATAGAAGAAGCACACGATTACGAGAATCAGCGTGTCAGATATCATCACAATCTTGTAGCCAAACTTATCAATTATTCTTCCAACCGCCGGCGCCAGGAAGAAGCAGCTTACCGCAGACACTGCAAACAGCAGGCTGATTACCGTCGCACTCGCGCCGTAGAAGAGAATCAGCACATACGGACCGAAGGTGAAGAACACCTGCTTCCTCGCCCCATAAAACACCTCGAGCATGTAGTACTTTGTAAATTTTTTCCTGAAATAGAACCTGCTCTTGCTCTTGTCAGTCGCACTGTTTCCCTTGATTTTCAAAGAGAATGCCGCTCCCACTGCCATTATCACAAACGCTGCGGCAAAGAACAGTCTGTAGGGCTTGTCCCCTGAAATCATCAGCGTTGAAAAAATAATGATGCCAAATCCTATAAGTGTTCCAACCTGAGTGAGCGCATTCTGGTACCCCAACGCCCTTCCTCCCTGATCAGGCCTTGCGTATTCCAGGGACAGCGTGTTCTTCATTCCCAGCTGAATATGCTCACCCAGCGAGTAGACGCACACCGCTATCGTGACGAGCACCTTGCCTGCAGGAACTACAGAAAGCATTCCCATACCTGCCAGCATGATTACTGCACCTATCTTAAAGAGCTGCTGGGCAGAACACATGTAAAGCACTGCCAGAATAAGCACGAGCATAAGTCCTGGCGTCTCCCTGAAAAATTCAGCAACACCCCTGTCGAACTCGCCCATACCGACTATTTCCGCAAGATAGTTGTCAATCATTCCCTTGTAAAGACCGTATCCTAAACCGGTGACAAATATCGAGGTCAGAAAGGCCTTGTAATATGAGTTCTCTTCAAATGTGTTTCTTATCTTAGTCAGCATGACTTTCCTCTTTTTCCTTATGATTGTACAACCGGCACACAGATTTTTCACCGATGTCATGTATATCATTATATATCAAACAATTCCATCACGGATATTTTGTATAAAAAAAGATACAATCCTACTATTATCGTGCAAAATCTTACTATTTTACACTTGCTATGGTACTATAATAATGATTTTTTATGTGCATTTTTTGACCAAATTATAAAAACTGGGGTTTTGACTATATTTCTACATGAACAGACTACTTAAACGACAGACAATTACATTAATACTTACCGCCAGCCTCATGATTCTGCTGCTGCTTCTGTTCCAGGCATCAATCCTTATTCACAGGAACATCAAGTCAGCTGACAAGACTCTCAATCTTCTTTCGGATCAGATTGTTGATGTATTAAAGCGCAGCGAGAATCTTGAGTCAGTTCTCACCGAGTCCCACAAGGATGACTACATCATCAGGGCGAAGACTGTCTCGTATATCATCGAACACAACGCCAGTGCCGAGACCGATGTAGAAGAGCTCCGCAAGATTGCCTCTATCATGAAGGTCGATGAGATTCACCTCTTCGACGAAACGGGCACCATTTACGGCGGAACCATAGAAAAATACTATGGAATGAATATGGATTCTGGTGATCAGATTGCGTATTTTAAGCCCATGCTGGACAACAGAAACCTTGCAATGTGTCAGGATATGACCCCCAACACAGCCGAGAGCAAGACCATGATGTACGCTCTCGTCTGGAGAGAGGACCAGAAGGGCATGATACAGATAGGCCTGAAGCCCTCCAGACTCATGAATGAGCTGTCCTCCTACTCGGTTGATGAGATGATAAGCACAATGCCCGTCGTGGACGGTGTCTCCATTCATATTGAAAATGTAATGACCAGGGACAGCTACAGGACAAAATCTGACCAGGCGGATACCACAGATTCATACCCAGTTACAATAAAGGCCTGGAGCAGGCCCTTCAGTTCGTTTTCTGGGAACACCCCAATCCGCTGCCTTTTCAGGGCTTTCGGCAGATACAATATCGGTATCACATACGATATGACGGCTGTCAATAAGGGCATTGTGCCCAGTCTTGTTGTGATGTTCATCTATCTGCTCATTTCCGCAGGTATCATAACCTACATCCTTCACATCAGGAACATGACCGAAGAGCGTTTCCGCATTCAGGAGCAGCTGGCACAGGAGGAAAACGAACGTCAGCTCAATGTACTTAAATCCATGGCAGCAACGTATCACAGCATGCATCTCATTGACATCAGCAGCAATACCTTTGAGAGCATCACGAGCAGAGCTGACATTGATATGTACATAACCGGCAACAATAACGCAGAGGATACAATCCGCACCGTAACCTTCAACCTGGTATCAGGTGCCTACAGAGAACTTATGATGGAGTTTACTGATTTCTCTACTCTTAAGGACCGTCTTAAAAATAAGAAGTCTGACTACATTGAATTCATAAACTACGATAACAAGTGGTTTCGTGCAGGTATCATCACAATCGAGGCCGATGCCGATGGGTACCCCGAGCGAGTGATGTATGTCACCAGACTTATTGATGCCGAGAAGCGTAGGGAGGAAGCCCTTATTCACAGATCAAATACCGATGACCTCACCGGTTGTTACAACAGAAGGGCATTTGAGGAAGACATTGAAGGATATTCAATAATCGGCATTCCAAATAATTTTGCTCTTCTCTCAATGGATGTCAATGGCCTTAAGCAGACAAATGACACACTTGGTCACGCGGCTGGTGACGAACTTCTCATAGGAGCTTCCCAGTGCATGGACCGTGTTTTCAGCAGTTTCAGCAAGGTCTATAGGACTGGAGGAGATGAGTTCATGGCGATCCTTGCCATCTCTCCTGACAGAATTCCCGAGCTGATAGACCAGTTCAAGGACAGAACCGCCAACTGGAGCGGAAGCGTTGTCAAGGAGCTGTCGGTATCAGTCGGATACATCTGTTCAGACGAGGCTAACGAACTCTCAATGTCCATCGCTGATATCGAGCGCATAGTTGACCAGCGTATGTATAAGGACAAGGCCATCTTCTACAAGGAGCACGGTATCGACAGACGTGCCCAGTAATATACAGACATCTAAAAAAGGGGCGCCGCAAGGCGCGTACTAAAAAGGGCGTGCGGCTCATTCTAAAGCCGTACGCCCTTTTGTATTTTGCACTATAATATTTAAACTATGCCTCGCGGCGTCCAAGATTGATAAGTCTGAAAATAATGGGGCTTAACACAATGTTGATTGCTGACTCCACAAGGAAATTCATTCCCACAAGTCCTACAATCATGAACTTACCTGCGCTGGGAAAGCCTGCACCTGCTGCCCACTCATTGATTGTATCGAAGAAGAACAGGCGGCATCCGACAAGGAAGATTCCTGTATTCACAATCGGTGCAACAATCGCTGCAACAAAGCATCCAACGTATCTGTTGTACTTCTCAACCAGCTTGTAAACAATACCTGCAATAAGACCTGCAAGTGTTCCCTTGAGGATTACTGTGATTATGGTTCCAGGAACACTAACTGCGAGGAATGCTCCTGCATCAGTGAAGAGAACCACAATACTGAAGATAAATCCAAGCCACGCTCCTGCCTTATAACCATACAGTGCCGCTCCGACTACTATTGGTATAAGTACAAGTGTGATGTTGAACACTCCGAATCTGATTGAAATTGCCATAGCCTGCAGTACAACAACGATTGCTGTCAGCAGACCAATACCAACTATCTGTTTCGTCTTACTATTCATATTCATTTTTCCTCCTGCTACTGTTTTGAAAGAATCAAATATAGTGCAAGGGCATTATAACATCATTTTGAGAAAAGTGATAATATTTTATTTGCAATTCCTGCGGTACACATCCACCATTCCCTTTAACACAAGGTCATCGTCGAAAATAATCTCATGTCTGCAGTGTTTGCAGATCAGCCTTCCCAGCCCGCCTGTTGCCACGATGCTCTCTGGCTTCACTTCCATCTCCTCGAAAAAATGATCGATAATTCCATCTATCGAGCCAGCAGAACCATACACAAGTCCAGACTGCATACTGCTTATTGTCTCAACGGCTATCGCCTTGTCAGGAGCCTCTATCTCAATTCCGGGAAGGAGCGAGGTTCCAGATACCAGGGCGTTGAGTGCCGTCATCGCTCCGGGCTGAATAGCTCCACCTATATATCTCCCCTTTTCGTCAAGCACAGTAATTGTGGTTGCAGTTCCCATGTCAATTACAACGCAGGGCAGCGGATAACGATTCTTGGCTCCCACTGCAGCGGCCTCAAGATCTGGTGCAATGACTCCGCCCGGAATAGCAGTCAGGTCAAGCCCTGTGTCCATCCCCACTCCCAGTTCATAGGCATTTCTCTTAAATACCATTTTAACTGCTCTTCTGAGTTCTCTTGAAACAGACGGAACAACAGATGATATTATTATCCCCTCGAAATCCTCCGGCTTCATGTCCGACAGTTCAAGGACATCCTTTATCCTTGCTGCATACCCACAGTCCGTCTCTTTTCTGTCCGTAGGAATGCGAAAACTCGACACCACATTGTCGCCATCCATATATCCAAGTACTGTATGCGTATTTCCTGTATCAATTGCAAAAACCATCATTTTTCACCTTTATAAACTCGACAAACTCACTCTCAGGAATGGCCTTCGAATAATAATAGCCCTGAAGGTGGTCGCATCCCATATCCAGAAGGAGCTGCTCCATCTCCTGCGTCTCCACGCCTTCGACTACAATATTTTTTCCAAGATCCTTAAGCATCCTGATGGTGTGCGACAGTACCTTCATTGCACTTGTATCGCTGACCGCCTGCCACAGTATGGACTTGTCAATCTTAACAATGCTTACCGGAAGCTTCACGAGGTAATCTGCTGAGGCAAAGCCGGAACCGTAGTCATCAATCGAGAAACCAAGTCCTCTCTCAGAGAGCATCCTGATGTTCATCAGCACTCTTCGCTCATTGGCAAGATGGGCAGTCTCCGTTATCTCAAAGTTGATTTTATCAGGTGCCACTCCGTATTCATCCAGTATCCCCTTAAACAGGCCGACTGCATTATCGTCCATCTGAAGGGGTGAGAGGTTCACCTCGACATATTTTATCCCGGCATTCTCAGGCTTCGAATCACGGACAAAGGCGCATACATTCCGGAATACTACTTCTCCCACCTCCTGGATGTATCCACTCTCCTCGGCCACTCTGATCAGTGTCTCGGGGTCGATGAATCCTATTTCCTCATCCGTAAGCCTTATCAAAGCTTCGGCACTGTCGAAGTTTTTCTCTACGGTGTTAAAGATTGGCTGATAGAACACCTTGAAACTGTTCTTCTGTATTGCACGCTCTATCGCCCGGACAATCTGCTCCCTGTAATGCTTTTTATCAATTATGTTTTTAAGTGTATACACTGAATCGAGGCTTTCATCAGGATTGGTAATCCTGTACTCCACAAGCTCCTCAACCTCGTCCGTAGAAAATGCGGCATCGAGATATGGAACCGTACACACAGTCACGTTCAGTTTGATGTCAACACCCTCGAATCTGAAGGGTTCTTCGAACACGGCCGCGATGCCCTTGGTATATTCAGGAAATCCCTTCTTCGGGGGTACTATTATGGTATATTTGTCATCCGCCAGGCAGAACACTTCATTTCCGAACTGCTTATAAAGCCTTGATGCCACCAGCCCGACCAGCTTATCCGTCTCTGCCAGTCCATAGCTTCTTATAAGATATTGATAGTCATCCACAAAAAATACCAGCACCCCGTATTTTTCCTTATTCAGCTTAGGTATGAGTGCTGAAAGCTTCTCCGTAAACGCTCTTCTGTTCAGGCAGCTGGTATCGCGGAAGGAGTAGAATGCAGGATTCTCGTAATCCATATACACGAAGAACAGGACCATCACACACCCGAGCTGGGATATCATCAGCCTTGACCATATCATCTGGATAAAAACGCTCAGCAACATTGTAACAACAAATGCCACACTGGCGACATACTGCCTTCTGCTAAGCTCATTATTGGCCTTCAGGAGCATATATATCTCATATATGAAGGTGGCAAACGAAATCACATAAAGCCATGCCATAAAGGGGCCATGCTTATATTCATAGTTATCAAAATATGCCACGAAATGGGTCCAGGGGGATGAAAAAATTACAAACGCATACACGCCTGACAGAATGGCAAAAAATGCGCGGTTAATTTTCTTGAGCCGGCCGATTCCAGTCTGCTCATCAATATATAGAAAATAGATAAGGGATACCATGTTAAAGAAGAAAAGGTATCCCAGACATATGAATTCGTTGAGTCCTTTGGGCACAGAATGAGGGTAGGATATTGTAAAACAGCTCACCAGGTCAAAGAAGGCCGCAAAGAGATCACAGACCATCATCGCCACAAATATGTGACTCGCCCTGGTTGCATAATTCCGTCTTCTGGCATACAGACCAATAAGTATTATGGTAAAAACTATCGCCGCAAGATCATATTGATAATCGTAGAGCATCATTTCTCTCCCACCCAGGCAGTGCCTTATGGCACTGCCTGGAATGATAATAAACTCAGACTATTTTATCTGGCTGTGAAGCAGCTGCAGGGACTGTATTTCCCCTGTCTCATGAGTCTTCACATAGTGAATTCCACGTGCGGTTGCAAGAGCTGCCGCAATTGTTGTGATGTAAGGAACCTTAGCCTTAATGGCAGCCTTTCTCAGATAGCTGTCATCATTCACTGAATCCTTTCCAACAGGCGAGTTAACCACAAGTGCAATCTCACCGTTGGTGATTGCATCACGAAGGTTAGGTCTTCCCTCATGGAGCTTGTTAATCTTCTCAGCAGGAACTCCTGCAGCAGTGATAATATCGTAGGTACCGCTTGTAGCAACAATCTTGAATCCGTCCTCGGCAAAGAGCTTTGCAACCTCCACTACCTCATCTTTATCCTTGCGGTTAACTGAGATAAGTACTGTTCCCTCGGTTGGAAGCGGTGACTGCACACCCTCCTGCGCCTTGAAGAACGCCTCACCGTATGAAGGTGAAAGTCCAAGAACCTCTCCTGTGGATCTCATCTCAGGTCCGAGGATGGGGTCAACCTCCTGGAACATGTTGAAGGGGAATGCTGCTTCCTTTACACCATAGTAAGGAATTGTCTTCTCCGTAAGTTCAGCCACTGGTGAAGGTCTACCGGTAAGTTCTCTTGTGATGATGTCTGTTGCGATAGGTACCATGCGCACATTACATACCTTTGAAACAAGGGGCACCGTTCTCGATGCTCTTGGATTAGCCTCAAGCACAAATACCTTACCGTTCTCAATGGCATACTGCATATTCATGAGACCTTCGACATGCATCTCCTCTGCAATCTTGCGTGTGTATTCCTTAATTGTCGCCACATTCTCCTCAGATATGTGTGCAGACGGGATGATGCAGGCTGAGTCACCTGAGTGAACTCCCGCAAGCTCAATATGCTCCATGACAGCGGGTACATATGCATGTACGCCATCGCTGATGGCATCTGACTCACACTCAAGAGCATGATTCAGGAATCTGTCGATAAGAATAGGTCTGTCAGGTGTCACACCTACAGCCGCCTTCATGTAGTCCTCCATTGCCTTGTCATCGTAGACAACTTCCATTCCACGTCCACCAAGCACGTAGGAAGGACGAACCATTACGGGATATCCAATCTTAGCCGCAATTTCCTTGGCCTCATCAACAGTTGTCGCCATTCCAGACTCAGGCATGGGAATCTCAAGCTTGTCCATCATTGCCCTGAACTGGTCTCTGTCCTCTGCAAGGTCGATTACCGCAGGAGATGTTCCAAGAATCTTAACTCCGTTAGCCTCGAGCTGTGCTGCAAGGTTGAGAGGTGTCTGTCCACCGAACTGTGCGATTACACCAAGAGGCTTCTCCTTGTTGTAAATGCTGAGAACATCCTCAAGTGTAAGAGGCTCGAAATAGAGCTTATCTGATGTATCATAATCCGTTGAAACAGTCTCAGGATTACAGTTTACAATGATTGTCTCAAATCCGAGCTTCTTGAGTGCAAGCGCAGCATGTACACAGCAGTAATCAAACTCGATACCCTGTCCGATTCTGTTAGGACCGCCACCGAGAATCATGATCTTCTTTTTGTCGGATACTGTATTCTTATCCTCTGAATTATAAGTTGAGAAGTAGTAAGCACTGTCCTGCGTACCACTTACATGAACACCTTCCCAGGCTTCCTCAACACCGATTGCAATTCTTCTGTTCCTGATATCATCCTCAGAAACCTCAAGAATCTGGCTTAAGTACTTATCAGAGAATCCATCCTTCTTTGCCTTTGTGAGAGCCTCGTCCGAAGGCAGGCTGCCCTTGCCCTTAGCAAGTTCCTCCTCTTCCTCAACAAGCTCCCTCATCTGGTCGATGAAGTAGTGCTTAACCTTTGTGAGCTTAAAAATCTCATCTGTTGTGGCGCCCTTGCGGATTGCCTCATACATGAGGAAATGTCTCTCACTTGAGGGAGTTGCAAGTCTCCTGAGCAACTCATCCTTGGAGAGCGTGTCAAAGTCCTTAGCGTGTCCAAGACCATAACGTCCTGTCTCGAGGGATCTGATTGCCTTCTGGAAAGCCTCCTTGTAGGTCTTACCGATACTCATTACCTCACCTACCGCTCTCATCTGAGTACCAAGCTTATCCTCAACACCCTTGAACTTTTCAAATGCCCAGCGGGCAAACTTGATAACTACGTAGTCTCCATCAGGAACGTACTTATCGAGGGTTCCATACTTTCCACAGGGAATATCCTTAAGTGTAAGTCCACATGCAAGCATTGCAGATACAAGTGCAATCGGGAATCCTGTAGCCTTTGAAGCAAGTGCTGATGAACGTGAGGTACGGGGATTGATCTCGATAACGATGATTCTATCGCTGACGGGGTCATGCGCAAACTGAACGTTTGTACCACCGATAACCTGTACCTTGTCAACAATCTTGTAGGCCTGCTCCTGGAGTCTTGCCTGCACTTCCTTAGATATCGTAAGCATAGGTGCGGAACAGAAGGAATCTCCTGTGTGGACACCCATGGGGTCTATGTTCTCAATGAAACATACGGTAATCATGTTGCCTTCGCTGTCCCTGACAACCTCGAGCTCAAGCTCCTCCCAGCCAACAACACACTCCTCGACAAGTACCTGTCCAACCAGCGAAGCCTGAAGGCCTCTTGCACATACTGTCTGAAGTTCTTCCTTGTTGTATACCATACCGCCGCCGGCACCGCCCATTGTGTATGCAGGACGGAGAACAACGGGATATCCTAATGTGTCTGCGATCTTAAGAGCCTCATCAACGCTGTAGGCAACCTCGCTTCTCGCCATCTCGATGCCAAGACTGTCCATGGTATTCTTGAACTCAATTCTGTCCTCACCACGCTCAATGGCATCAACCTGAACACCGATTACCTTAACGTTGTACTTGTCAAGAATTCCTGCCCTGTAGAGCTCATCACAGAGGTTAAGTCCTGACTGTCCTCCAAGGTTTGGAAGCAGCGCATCAGGTCTCTCCTTCGCAATAATCTGCTCAAGTCTCTTTATATTCAGCGGCTCAATATAGGTTACATCTGCGGTCTCAGGATCTGTCATGATTGTTGCCGGGTTTGAGTTAACCAGCACGATTTCATATCCGAGCTTCTTCAGGGCCTTGCAGGCCTGAGTACCCGAATAATCAAACTCACAGGCCTGTCCAATGATGATAGGGCCCGATCCAATGATGAGTACCTTGTTAATGTCAGTTCTCTTTGGCATTTTTTTACTCCTTATATTTAATATTAATATATTTGATTTTCTTCATAGCTACCATATTCTGAAGTGATGGGTGGAACGTAATCAACCCTCACATCCTGCGCAGACCATCTCTTTACTGCCCTGAAGGCATATCTGTACAGAATACCGATAAAAATAAAGAAGACAAGCACCATGAACCAGTACTCCGTGGACAGACAGAAATCATAAAAACCATGAAGCACCACTGGAACGATGAATGCCATGCGCAGATTGTGCTTCTCCCCACGCAGGTCATCGTATCCCCGGCACATCCGTGCCTCTCCGTAGAAATAGCCCATGAACAGTGCAAACACTGTATGTCCCGGGACAGATGTCACGGCACGCATAATTACTGTATATAAATCGCCATCAGCTGCGTACATGATATTCTCAAGCACGGCAAATCCAAGGCTCGCGCAAACGCAGTACACAACTGCATCAAATCTGTAATCAAACTCCTTGCTCTTCCAGGTCAGAATCCTGGTCACAGCAAATTTGCCCCACTCTTCCGAGATTGCCACAACGATAAAACATTCAAGGAATGCATAAACCACAGTTCCCTGATAAAAGAACGAATCCAGAATGACAGTGCCGATTGTCTCAAGTATGAGAGCCGACACGACCGTGAGGGCACCGAAGAAAAAGAGCTTAATAAGCAGCCCGGCTGGTTCCTTCTCCACAGTATCAAGCCTATATATTTTTACCAGGAGAAATATACCCGGCACTACGGCCAGAGTCAATAAAAGCTGCCACATAGCACTGCTCCTTCAATCCACGTGCATCACACTATTTTCTGTGATAATATCTGTCCTCTTCCTCATAAACAGGCTCACAGGTGAGCTGAATTCCAAGCTTCGCGAAGGTCTTATCATCCACCGATGAGAGAATGACTGTCGAATGCGCATCACATCCCTTGAGCTTAGGAAGCTGTGCAAGTGCCTTGGCAGCAAGCTCATCATCCGCTGCAGAAGTAGAGAGAGCGATGAGAATCTCATCAGTGTGAAGTCTTGGATTCTGGCTTCCGAGATATTCTGTCTTCAGCGTCTGGATAGGCGCTATCGATTTGGCAGACACGAGGTCTGTCTCATGGTCAATTCCAGCGAGAGTCTTAAGTGCGTTGAGCACAACAGAGGCAGATGCTCCAAGCAGGTCTCCTGTCTTTCCGGTCACAATTGTTCCATCTGCGAGCTCGATTGCAACTGCAGGTCTTCCCTCTGTATCCTCGGATTTCTTAAGTGCCGCCTGAACTGCCTGACGGTAATTCACATTGATTCCTGCCTGATTGAGGAGCAGCTCAAGCTTAAATCTGTCAGGCTTCTCAATGCCTGTAAGGCGCTGCTCGTAGAGGCACTTATAATATCTTCTGACAATCTCCTGCTTAGAAGCGACGCAGCACACCTCATCGTCCACGATGCAGTTGCCCGCCATGTTAACGCCCATGTCAGTGGGAGACTTGTAAATACTCTCACCGAGAATCATCTCAAGCATAGACTCAACAACAGGGAATATCTCGATGTCTCTGTTGTAATTGACGGTTGTCTTGCCATAAGCCTCAAGATGGAAGGGGTCAATCATATTTACATCGTTGAGATCAGCAGTCGCTGCCTCATACGCAATATTTACAGGGTGCTTGAGCGGAATATTCCAGATAGGGAAGGTCTCAAACTTCGCATATCCGGCCTTCACACCGCGCTTGTTCTCATGATAAAGCTGAGAGAGGCATGTAGCCATCTTTCCACTTCCGGGTCCGGGTGCAGTGATGACAACAAGGGGACGCTCAGTCTCAATGTATTCATTTTTTCCATATCCCTCATCACTTACAATCTTCTCAACATCGTTGGGATATCCCGCAATCTTGTAATGCTTGTAGGACTTGATGCCAAGGTCAGACAGTTTCTTGATAAACAGATCCGCCAGGGGCTGTGCCGCATACTTGGTCAGGCAGATGCTTCCCACAAATAGTCCGTAACTCCTGAAGGCGTCAATAAGTCTCAGCACATCAAGGTCATATGTGATTCCGTAGTCCCCACGCATTTTCTTGCTCTCGATATCCTCAGCACTGATTACCACAACAATTTCAGCCTGATCCTTGAGCTGGAGCAGCATCTGAAGCTTCGAATCAGGTTGGAAGCCAGGCAGTACACGCGATGCATGATAGTCATCAAACAGCTTACCGCCAAACTCCAGATAGAGTTTGTTATCAAACTTCTTAATTCTCTCTCTGATATGCTCAGACTGCATTACCAGGTACTTGTCATTGTCAAATCCAATTTTCATTTCAACATTCCCTCGCATAGTATGTATTGAGTAAAAAATATTTATCAGCTACATTTCAATATTGGGTCTAAACCTCATTCATGACACCCCGAAGGTACTTATACAGCTTCTCAATCTCGTATCTTCCCATAAGAAGCTGGAGATTGTTGGCTGTCACGACGCCATTATCGTCCCTCAGATTGATTATCCAGTACATATCGATGTCAATGTCGTCATCCTCGAGTGCAGGCCTCAGCCTGAACTCCAGAACAGGCTCAGAGAAGAACAGGTGCTCATTTTTCTCAAGCTCACCCTTGATAAGCTTGCCTATCCTCTCATACACAAGGTCCAGCTCATAGGACCTGAGCATCTTGGAATCCTCATAGTAACTCATATGCGCACTCTGAATGGAAATACTCATTCTGCAGAACTCTTCCGACTTCCGCTCATCGTGCTTATCGGCATAGCCGTTAATCTCTATTTCAAGTGTTGTGCCGTCCAGCTCAAACTTCATTTTGCCTAATCACCTCAAAAAACTTCACTTTTGCACAGTTGTAATCATTTTATCATAGCAGCCATTAAAACACTATAGCCTGTAAAAAAATTCACCTTATCATCACGATGTATTTACATCAAAAAATTTTTTTGCTATACTCAAAACCGAACATACATTCGATATACTTAGTAGCCTGTCAACCGCCGATTGAGAAACCTCAGGAGAAGAATAAAGTGAACGCAGATGCCAATCTTCCAATTCAATTATTCTGTGTCATCTCCACCCTCGGAGATTTCACGCCAGTCCGCTTCCGCTATGCTGATGAAGAGGGCCTGGTTCACTCTGTCTCAATCGCCTCTCTCATTGGCAAGTCTACAATAAGGCGCTGCGGCAGGGACATCCTGTGCTACAGATGCCACACCGACTGGGAGGGTGCAGACGTTCCCGTTGAACTGCGGTATGATATCGTGGCACATAAGTGGAGCCTGGCCCGCCGCCTGGATGGCGGTTTCTGACCTGCCAATTTTTCAACATACTAACCGGAGGTAAATATGGAAGTCTACATATATATTGCACTTGGAATCATTGCATTCGCCGCCGCGTCCGGCATCATCATATATCTGCGTCCCGAGAAAGAGCATTTCTCCCCCGACGACATGGAAGGCCTCGAATTCGAACAGTACTGTGCGCTTATCCTTGAGGCCAATGGTTTTCATGACATCGAGGTCACAAAGGGAAGCGGCGACTACGGTGTGGACATTCTTGCCGAGAAGGACATGATTACCTATGCAGTGCAGTGCAAGGTCTATTCATCTCCCGTCGGAGTCAAGGCCATTCAGGAAGCATATGCAGGACGCGATTATTATGATAGAATGGTCGGAGCAGTGCTGACTAACCAGTATTTCACAAAGCCCGCCGAGGATGCAGCCCAGAAGCTCAAGATTCTCCTGTGGGACCGCGATTACCTGGAACAGCTCATTGACAATGCCGAAGACATTTAGGAGGTACTACACATGGTAAAGCACATCATATTATGGACACTCAAGGAAGAGCTCTCAGCTGACGAGAAGGCTGCAGTCAAGGCCGGCATGAAGGAAGGCCTCGAGGGACTTGTTGGTCAGATTCCCGGGCTAATTGACATGAAGATTGTCATCGACTCTCTTCCCAGTTCAAAGAATGCAGAAGTAATGCTCGACTCTACATTCGAGGACGAGGCATCTCTCAAGGGATACGCTGTTCACCCCGCGCACGTTGCAGTTGCAGATGGCAAGGTACGTCCTTACACAGCTACAAGAAGCTGTCTTGATTTCGAGATCTAATCTTAGAACACGAGGGATATTCGATGAACGAGGATGCAATATTTGAGGAGCTAGCCCAGAGACTCAGGAACTATGAGTGCGATGGCCAGCTTTCCCTGTTTCCCGAAGAGAATAAAAAGAACTCCACAGGTTCCGGCTCTAAGATGCCTGAACAGGTGGAGTACGCCCTCGAAAGTCTGGAGTACGAATCTGCCGGTCAGATCAGCCTCTCCGACCTGTTCGGCATCTAAACTCCAGTCCCACTATTCAATTCTCAATTTCCTACTGCTTTTTAGTCATCAGCGATCTCACAAGAATCACTGTGGATGAAATCACCAGTTTGCCAAGAAGAAGCACGATAAGTGCCACGCAGATTCCCATCACATATCCAAGAAGATCAAGGTACAGGTCTACATAGTCAAACTCTCTTGTAGGAAGCACTCCCTTTATGAGCTGATCACCATAGGATACCAGCGCACACACAACGAGTGAAGAAGGAACAGTATAGAAATAGTTCCTGTAAACTGCGGTGAGTGCAAACAGTGCAGTTACACCAAGTACAAAATACTCACAAACATGTGCCAGTCTTCTCACGTTGCCTTCGTTAACCCAGGCGATATCTCTAAAGCTGATTCCTGACTGTACAAGTGCTGTCTTGAGATGTGAAGTGATAGTACTTGAGAGAGCAAGTGTCTCACTTGACTTCTGGAAAGTCAGCATCATAATCATCATGAATACAGCGAAAAACAGCGAAAATGTAAGAAATTTCAATATGCTGATTGCTTTGCTATTGTCTCTGTTGTTCATCGTTGTTACTCAAAATCATAATAAACTCGTTTTATAACCGTCTAATATAATACGATTTAAATATGAATAAATTTTGAACAAAACGACATTTTTTTCTTTTTTTTAAATAAATTGTAATAATTTCGTAATAAGTTGACATAACGCAAATGTTATTTAAACCAAATGCC
>DCHL01000171.1:0-19006 GCA_002317595.1 Lachnospiraceae bacterium UBA1753
TCTCCGGGTTATTTACCAGCACATTTGCATCGTGGTATGCCCGGTTGTCCATGCAGCCCGACACCTGAAATCCGCTTCCCTGATAACCAAAGCGTCCTCCATCCTGCACAGTGGACAGTATTCCAGGTGCCAGAATCTCAATATATCCATTCATAAATCCACCTCTGTTATTCTGTGCTGATAGTCTCCGCTCTGAACAAGAGCCTCAACCTCTTTATATTCTTCCGCCGTTATTTTTTCAAATCGGATGCGTTCTCCCATCGCATAGAGAATGGACGGATCTCTGTCGGGGTCATATACTCTGACAGGGGTCTGACCGATAATCCGCCAGCCTCCTGGCGACTCCAGTGGATAGATTCCCGTCTGCTTACCACCTATTCCGACACCGCCTGCAGGAATCTTTGTGCGGGGAGTAGTCAGTCTCGGACACTCAATCCTCGAATCCATTCCGCCAAGATAGGCAAATCCAGGCAGAAATCCCAGCATGTAAATCAGGTAATCCGTTCCTGTATGGATGTCTACAATTTCTTCTGGCGACAGTCCGCAGTACTCGGCTACCTCCTGAAGGTCCGGTGCAAACTCAGGTTCATAACATACCGGGATGTGATGGATTCGTCCCTTGACTGCTCCTGCATGAGCAGGTCTCTCCACGAGTTTTCCAAGCTGCTTAAGTAACCTTCCATATGAGATTGTCTCCCTGTCGTATAACACAAGAAGGGAGGTATATGAGGGGATTACCTCAATAACTCCCTTAATTCTGGCACAATCAATCTGCTTAACCGCTCCGTATATCTGTCGGTTAATCTCCTCAGAAATCTCGCCTCCGAAATTGATCACAATGCCCTGGTCTCCGGCAGGTGCATATTTTACTTTGCCCATATTATTTACCGTAATTGTCAAAAAACTTCTTCTGGTCTACCTTCTCAAACCACAAATCACACTTATGCTCGTGCTTAAACATGTTTTCCACACAAAGACGCATCATAGATACCAGATTCATCTGATAATCCATTGCAATTCCATCGATGGCATATTCAAGCCAGCCGTACATATCTACCATACCACAGTTTGAAGCTGCTACGATAAGCTCTTTTTCCATTTCTGCTGTGTGCATGATTTCAAGATCGTGATTAAGGAATGCTGTGGCAGCAATCAGTGCATAGGCTGCCCAGTCAGAAACGGTGGCTGTCATGATGTGGTCTGCCGAGACTGCCGACATACTTCCGCCGCCACAGCCACAGATACAGCCTCCCTCTTCCATATAGGGCACATATTTTTTCAGATGGGCTTCCAGCGTTCCCATTCCCATCTCATTTCCCAGGTCACCGATGGCCATATTCCAGATACCGGCCTCCTGTCCAAGACGGAACAGCTTCTCGGAGCGGCACTCCAAAAAGCTCAGATCCTTTCCTATGGCATTGTGGAATACGCCCTTGTGATTAGAGCCCGGCGCCTCAATTGAAATCATGGCTGCTGGAGGTAGCGCAGAAAAAATATCCGCTGCCATTTTTTCTGCCTCTGTGTCATCCTTGGTAAACGGAACTGCACCAATAGAAATTGGGAACTTCTTGAGCAGCTCCAGATCCTCATACAGATGAAGTCCAATGATAGGCGAAAGAGTGCGTACAGCAGGCATGTTTTCCTCAGGACAGATAATCACAGGCTTGACGCCATAGGCCTTGACAAGCGCTCTTGCAATCAGCACGGCGCCGATGATTCCATCCATTTCCGCATGGTAATTCGGCAGAAGGACGAAGCCGGTAAAAATATATACAATGTCATCTTCCTTAAGGATATCCTTAAGTCCCTGGGCACAGTGCATGCTAAGGGGCTCCCCTGTATATTCTCTTGCCCCCTGATACAGAATACGGCAGACACCATATCCTCTCGGATCGAGGTTCATGAGCTGGTCGAGGTTTTCCCCAAGATTAATTTTTGTCAGTTCAAATTTATTCATAGATTCACCATCCCTGAATTCCGTGTGAGGTCATTTTATTTTATTCCGCAATACTCATGATATTCATCGACCACATAATTCTGTATTGTCATCAGGGTCTGGTGATCCTTTCCGCCGATGGGTGCTCCGTTCAGTGTACCTGCAATCATGCAGAAGTTTGATGAACTTGACACAATTACCTCGTCTGCATCACGGAGTTCATCCATGGTAAACAATGTCTCATCCACAGGAATATTGTTCGCCTTGCAGGCCTTAATCAGATGAGCCCTGGCAATACCGGGCAGAACGTGATGATCCAGGGGATGGGTCTTGAAAATACCATCCTTAATGATGGAAATATTGCTGTGTGCACATTCCGTCACAATCTCCCCGCGGTGGAATACACACTCATCACACCCTTCAACCTCCGCCTTCTGGGCGGCAAGTACAGAAGGAATCAGGTTCAGTGTCTTGATGTTGCAGTACTCAAATCTATGGTCTTCCATATCTGTCAGTTTAATCAGCTCATCATAGGGCTTTAATGTCGCTGGTTTGATCATAATCCACAGGTTGGAAGGAGCATCCGGAAACGCATGGTTTCTCGGTGAAGTCGCACGGGTCTGCTGCCAGTAGACAAAATTAATATCTGAATCCACCTTTGCAAGCATCTCATAAAGCAGATCAGCAAGTTCACTCTTTGAATACGGAAGCTTAATACCCAGCAATCCTGCACTATTGAAGAATCTGTCGATATGCTCATCGATAAACAGAATCTTCCCATTGGTAGCATTCGTGGCATCGTACACACCGTCTCCGAAAAAGCATACTCTGTCGTTAAAGGGAATCATCATCTCTTCAAGCAGACCAAATTTTCCATTGTAATAACCTAAATTTTTCATACTATTCCCTCCTTAGTATTTATACATTTATGCCCAAAAAAGGCGGTCACCGAGAGCCGGTGACCGCCTTTGGTCATTCGAAAAACAGATAAGGGCAGCCACCGATTGGTGACCGCCCTTGGTCTTATGTTTGAAATATTAGTCCTATAAATTCATTCTGTCAACAATAAATTAGTACAGCTTAGCTCCTGCAGGAATTCTGTCTGAAACCATAAGAAGATTCAGTGCTTCCTTGCCGTCGTAGTTATGTACTGCTGAAAGGAGCATACCGTTCGACTCATGGCCCATCATCTTACGAGGAGGAAGGTTGGTGATTGCAACCAGCGTCTTGCCCACAAGCTCCTCCGGCTCGTAGAATGCATGGATTCCAGAGAGGATTACACGGTCTGTACCTGTTCCGTCATCGAGTGTGAACATAAGGAGCTTGTCGCTCTTCTTAACTGCTTCACATGACTTAACCTTAACTGCTCTGAAATCAGACTTTGAGAAGGTCTCGAAGTCAACGTACTCCTCAAACAGAGGCTCAATGTCAACCTTTGACAAATCGATCTTCATCTCGTCCTCATTGGGAGCTGTATTGTTGAGGCTCTTAAGCGTAGGGAAGGCAATTACGTCCCTGATGCTTGCAGAATCTGTAAGCAGCATGCAGAGTCTGTCGATACCATATCCGATACCACCTGTAGGAGGCATACCGACCTCAAGAGCATTGAGGAAGTCCTCATCTGTATGCTCTGCCTCGTCATCTCCTGCCTCTGCGTTGGCATCCTGCATTGCAAAACGCTCCCTCTGGTCGATGGGGTCATTAAGCTCTGAGTATGCGTTACACATCTCCCAGCCATTGATGAAGAGCTCAAAACGCTCAACATGTCCGTCATAGCCTGGCTTCTTCTTGGTGAGCGGAGAAATCTCGATAGGATGATCAATAACAAATGTTGGCTGAATCAGCTCATGCTCACAGTACTCCTCGAAGAAGAGATTGAGAACATTACCCTTTGTATGGAAATCCTCTACCTCAAGATGATGCTCCTTTGCCAGCTTAATTGCTGCATCGTCATCAGGTACCTGCGCGGGATCATCAAAGTCTATGCCAGCATACTTCTTAACAGCAGCAGCCATAGATATACGTTCGAAGGGCTTTCCAAAGTCAAGCTCAACCTCGCCGTACTTGAAGGTAGTAGTACCGAGAACCTTCTCTGCCAGATATCTGAACATACTCTCAGTAAGCTCCATCATTCCATTGTAATCTGTATATGCCTGGTACAGCTCCATAAGTGTAAACTCAGGATTGTGGCGTGTATCAACACCCTCGTTTCTAAATACTCGGCCAATCTCATATACTCTCTCAAGACCACCAACGATGAGTCTCTTTAAGTAGAGCTCCAGGGAGATACGAAGCTTAACATCCTCATTAAGAGAATTGTAGTGTGTCTCGAAAGGACGAGCTGCCGCACCACCTGCGTTGCTTACAAGGATAGGTGTCTCCACCTCCATGAAATCCCTTCCCGCGAGGAAGTTCCTGATCTCCTTGAGAATCTGTGATCTCTTTACAAATGTATCCTTAACCTCGGGGTTCATGATAAGATCCACGTAGCGCTGACGGTATCTTGTATCTGTATCTGTCAGGCCATGGAACTTCTCAGGCAGAATCTGAAGGCTCTTTGTGAGGAGAGTAACCTCGTCAGCGTGAACTGAAACTTCGCCTGTCTTTGTTCTGAACAGGAAGCCCTTCACACCTACAATATCGCCCACATCAAATTTTTTGAAATCAGCATAAGGCTCCTCACCAATAACATCTCTCGCAACATATACCTGGATGTTTCCGGGCTTGTCCTGAACGTTGATGAAAGACGCCTTACCCATTACTCGCTTGAGCATGATACGACCTGCAATGCTTACCATGATAGGCTTAGCATCCATGATCTCTCTTCTCTCATCATAATCTGCCTTCTCAGCTGCTCTTGCCTGCTCCTCATCCATACCGTCTGTGTTTACAGCGGCTCTGTCACCGAGAATCTCCTTCTCGTGAGCATCATAAGCTGCCCTGGCATCCGTTGAGTGATGTGTCACATCATACTTTGTGATGACAAAAGGATCCTTTCCTGCCTCCTGAAGGTTCGCAAGCTTCTCCCTGCGTACCTTGAGAAGCTGGTTCACGTCCTGTGCCTGTGCACCCTTCTTCTGCTGATTATTGTTCTCTGCCATTATTTTTCCCTCTTAATAACTATTAACTGTTCGACTTCTCAATAGAAAGAATCTTGTACTCGAACTTTCCGCCTGCCTCAGTCTCTGCCACAACAGTCTCTCCAACCTTGTGACCAAGAAGAGCCTTTCCAACAGGAGACTCATTCGAAATCTTACCGCCAAGAGATGTAGCCTCTGTAGAACCTACAATCTTGTACTCAAGCTCCTCCTCATACTCAATGTCAAGGATAGTAACCTTGCATCCGATGCTTACTGTGTTGATATCAGCTTCATCTTCATCTATAACTTCAACGTTCTTAAGTAGTGCTTCAATCTGATCAATACGATTCTGGATATCTCTCTGCTCATCCTTAGCAGCATCGTACTCTGCGTTCTCAGACAGGTCACCCTGCTCTCTAGCCTCTGCCAGTTTTGCGGCATTCTCTCTTCTGCGGTTAACCTTGAGATCCTGCAACTCCTCCTCGAGAGCCTTAAGACCCTCATAGGTAAGCACTGTTTTCTTTGCTTCCATTACTAAAACCCTCCTAAAATAGCGGCTAAAGTACCTTTAGCCCCCAATAATACCAAGCAATTATAAAGAAGTTTTCATATCGTGTCAAGAAACTCATGAAATGCTTCCAAACTTTCCAGTTCATTCACGCCTCGTCTTATGGCTGCTGAACCGGGATATCCTGCCGTGTACCAAGCCACATGCTTTCTCATCTCGCGCACTGCGATATACTCACCCTTGTACTCAATCTCCAGGTCGAGATGCCTTCTGATGGTTGCCTTGAGGGTGTCCCAGTCCGGCTTTCCCTGATAGCTTCCTGTGGAAAAATAATCCTTCAAATCCTTGAAGATGAACGGGTTGCCTCTTGCGGCCCTTCCAACTGCCACGCCGTCGCAGCCAGTCTCCTTCATCATTTTTTCCGCAGCCTCGGGAGACGTGATATCTCCATTTCCTATTACTGGTATGCTGAGTGCATCCTTAACCGCTGCTATGATGTCCCAGTCAGCCACTCCTTCATAAAACTGCTTTCTCGTACGTCCATGAACGGTAACTGCAGCCGCACCTGATTCCTGCGCGATTCTTGCAATCTCAACTGCATTTACATGCTCATCGTCAAATCCCTTCCTTATCTTGACAGTGACAGGCTTGCTTATCGCCCTGGCAGTCTTCTCGACTATCTTACCTACTAAGACAGGGTCCTTCATAAGTGCAGAACCCTCGTGGTTATCAACCACCTTCGGCACAGGGCAGCCCATGTTGATATCAAGAATTGCAAAGGGCCTCTCTTCAATTTTTTTTGCCATCTCACTGATAATGTCGGGGTCAGACCCAAAGAGCTGAAGCGAGGCGGGGGCCTCGCCGGGATGTATCTCCATCAGAGCAGCCGTGTTCCTGTTGTTGAACATTATTGCCTTGGCTGAGACCATCTCCATGCATACCATGCCAGCTCCCTGCTCACTGCAAAGGAGCCTGTAGGGCAGATCTGTGACACCTGCCATAGGTGCCAGAAAGAATGGATTATCAAGCGTAACATTTCCGATTTTCATTAAGAATTCTCCGCCTGTCATTCCTCTGTCTCACTGAGATCTGGAACCTCGTGAAGCACAAGATATCTGTAGAACAGCTTAAGTTCCTCGAACAGTTCCTGGCGGTTCTTCTGAATTTCCTTTACCATCAGCCTGCTGCCTATCTCATCGTAGAGATAGTCATTTTCATCAGCATCTGTCTCGATAAGTATCTCGCCATCTTCATCAAATAGAATCCTGAACACTCCGCCAATCTCCTCCGTGAAGAGAACGCTGATGATGTTCAGCTCCTTCTTAACTGATTCGGGAAGCTTGTCAAAATCCTTATTGAAATAATATTTCTGCTCATATGCGCTGGCACCACACAGTACGCAGCTTTCTGAATTAGACGTATCCATATATTCCTCTCACTGACACTTCTCCAGCATATACCAGCTCTGTAGTGCCATCTTCTTTATCAACAATAAGTTCGCCTTCGCTGTTGATTCCCCTTGATATCCCTGTGAATTCACCCTTGGGATCAAGGACTCTTACCTGGATATTCATACTCGCGAGACGGCTGTTATACTCTTCCATAAGTCCTGACAGATCGCAGGTCTCCAGAAAGGTCTCGTATATATCTTCATATGCCCTGAGGACTGCATCCACAAGACTCGCCCTGCTTATCTTCTTTTTGCACTCAAGTGAAATCGAGGTTGCGATGTCACTTATCTCTTCAGGAAACTCCTCAAGATTCACATTGATTCCGATTCCTACTATTACATAGTGGATGAAATCAAGCTCAGAACTCATCTCCGTCAGGATTCCGCAAAGCTTCTTGTTATTGAGAAGCACATCGTTGGGCCACTTAATGCTGCATTTCACCTTTTGGTCAGCTCCATTGTCAAGCGCAGTCTCCTCAACACCTCTTGCAACTGCAAGAGCCGCGAGAATAGTGAGCATTGATGCCCTGTCTGGTGCAAAATCAGGCTTCAGCAGGAAACTCATTGCCACATTCACACCCGCTGGTGCGCTCCATGCCCTTCCTCGTCTTCCGCGACCGGCCACCTGATTGTCGGTAATCGCCATCACACCATTCGGAAGTGCCGGATCAGCGGATGCCATACGCTTCAGCTCAGTATTTGTCGAATCAATCTCGTCATACTGGTAAAAAATTCTGCCGAGCCACTTCGTGCTGAGCCTGCTCTCCAGCTCACTCTTCGTGAGGACATCCGGTGTCTCCTGAAGTCTGTATCCTCTATTTGGAACAGAGGCAATCATGAATCCGTCATTCTTCAAGCTGTTGACGGCTTTCCAGACCGCAGTTCTCGACACGCCGAAACTGTCGCACAGTTCCTGGCCTGACACGTAATCGCCCTTATCCCGGAGTATTTTCAATATTTCTGTCTTTAACATCGCACAGCCCTATTCTTACAGAGTCTCAAGCTCCACACCAAGAGTGGCCGCCATCACAGCCTTGATTGTATGCATCCTGTTCTCTGCCTCGTCAAATACAGGCTTTGCATACTTCTGGAATACTTCATCTGTTACTTCCATATCCTCAAATCCGAACTGCTCGCCCTTCTCCTTACCAATCTTGGTCTTGAGGTCGTGGAATGCAGGGAGACAGTGCTGGAAGATTGCCTTCTCAGACGCATTGTTCATAACATCCATTGTTACCTTGTAGGGTGTGAGGTCAGCAATTCTCTCTGTCCACATCTCATCAGGCTCGCCCATTGATACCCATACATCTGTGTACACGATGTCGGCTCCCTTTGTTGCCTTCATTACATCTTCCTCGAGAGTAACTGAGCCGCCACTCTCCTTAGCCCATGCCTCGCACTGAGCTACGAGTCCTCCCTCGGGGAAATACTTCTTAGGTGCACATGCTGTAAAATGAAGACCAAGCTTTGCGCATACTATCATAAGTGAGTTGCCCATGTTGTATCTTGCATCACCCATATATACGAATTTAAGACCCTTGAGCTCGCCAAAGTATTCCCTGGCTGTCAGCATATCTGCAAGCATCTGAGTGGGATGGTACTCATTGGTAAGACCATTCCATACAGGAACGCCTGCATTCTCTGCGAGTTCCTCAACGATGCTCTGACCAAATCCTCTATACTCAATGCCATCAAACATTCTTCCAAGAACGTTGGCAGTATCAGCGATGCTCTCCTTCTTACCAATCTGAGATCCTGAAGGATCAAGGTATGTCGTACCCATTCCAAGATCATGGGCTGCCACCTCAAACGCACAGCGTGTTCTTGTTGAGGTCTTCTCAAAAATCAGTGCTACATTTTTTCCTCTTAAGAGATGTGTGAGGTCTGCTCCGCTTTTCTTCTTCTCCTTGAGTGCTGCGGACAGATCAAGAAAATATCTTATCTCATCTGGTGTAAAATCCTTAAGTGTCAGAAAATGGCGTCCCTTTAAATCCATAACAGTCTCCCTTCTATCTGTTTGTTATTGCTTAACTTTTTCAGTTTACTTCACTTTTGTTCATTAAAGTCCAATTATACAATACTATTTCTAAAAAAATAACCCCTCACGCTCTAAATCCAAGGCGTGAGGGGAAGATAAACAAAAGATTCCAAGACTCAATAATTGCTACGCAATTCTTTCGTTAAAATAACGCAGCTACGCTGCTAGTTATTTTAAATTACTTAAGTACTTCCTTCACAGATGTTGCAAGACCTGCGATTCCCTGAATCTCTGAAGGAATGATGATCTTGGTAGCCTGGCCGTCAGCTGCCTTCTGGAATGCCTCGAGGCTCTTAAGCTTCAGAACTGCCTCATCTGCTCCTGCTTCCTTAATCATACGGATACCATCTGCAGTAGCCTGCTGTACCTTAAGGATTGCTGTTGCCTTACCTTCAGCTTCCTTAATCATACGCTCCTTTTCAGCCTCTGCTGCAAGGATTGCTGACTGCTTCTCAGCCTCTGCATCAAGGATTGCTGATTCCTTCTTACCTTCTGCAACAAGGATAGTTGACTTCTTCTCACCCTCTGCACGAAGAATGGCCTCACGACGCTCACGCTCAGCCTTCATCTGCTTCTCCATTGCCTCCTGGATAGCAGCTGGAGGAATGATATTCTTAAGCTCTACTCTGTTGATCTTGATACCCCAGGGATCAGTTGCAACATCGAGGGATGCTCTCATCTGTGTGTTGATGGTCTCACGTGATGTAAGTGTCTGGTCAAGCTCGAGATCACCGATGATGTTACGCAGTGTCGTGGCTGTCAGGTTCTCGATAGCCATGATAGGATTCTCAACACCGTATGCAAAAAGCTTAGGGTCTGTAATCTGGAAGAACACAACTGTGTCAATTCTCATTGTTACATTATCCTTAGTGATAACGGGCTGGGGTGCGAAGTCCACAACCTGCTCCTTGAGGATAACTCTCTTGGCAACTCTGTCGATGAAAGGTACCTTGAAGTGAAGGCCTACATCCCAGGTTCCCTGATATGCACCGAGTCTCTCAACTACAAATGCCTGTGCCTGAGGCACAATCTTGATGCAAGAAATGATTGCCCATAAGATGAGCACCAGTAATACTGCTAATACAATAAACATAACCAACCTCTTTTCTGCAGGCTCCCCTGCCTATTCATATGGTTCAATTTTACTTCGTTTAACACCTATATGCAAATGAAATAAGTATGAATTTTTGCCCTTGCCACGTGACCATAATTCCTACCAGAACACATGATTTCCGATTACTATTCCTGAATAGCCTGATCTAACATTCCTGAAATGTGTTGCGGCTCCAATGTTGCTGACACCGCTTATTGCTTCCTTCGCTGCCTGGATACACTCAGCTGACGGTCCTGTGGCAACATAAGCCGCCACCTTTCCACTGGCTGCAGGTCCGAACTGTCCCGGAGCATAGATTGCATTATATATGCTTCCGTATCTTCCTCTTGCTCTGTTCACAACCACGGCTCCAACTGCAAGCTTTCCTGCATATACCTCTCTTCCACACTCTGCCTGGATAAGAGCTGCAAGGAGAGTGACATCATCTGCCTGCGCCGCAACCCCGCCATTGTTGGTGGTAGTAGTCTCTGTAGTACGGTTAGCCTTAGCTTCCTTCTCCTTCTTGGCCTTTGCTTCTTTTTCCTTCTGAGCCTTGGCTGCTTCTTCCTTCGCCTTCTCCTCAGCCTTTCTCTTCTCTATTTCCTCGATTGACTCAGCTTCATCAATCTCGTAATCGAGTGTGACATACTCACCTGAGATGTAGCCTTCTGTGTCATCTGAATATGCTACCTTAATCCAGTCACCTTCCTGCTCTATGACCTCAATCTTCTCTCCCTCACCGAGAAGTCCATACACTGCCGAATTCTCATCAGCTTCTTCTCTTATTCTGAGTGTCTGAGTATTTACTGTCGCCAGAGTAGCGCCTGCCTGTCTTGCCAGTTTCTCTGCTTCCTCGTCAAAAATAAGGTAGTCATCCTTAACCCAGCCCACAACATTTCCGGACCTTATTTTTGTCCAGCCATCCTTCTGGTGCGTCTTCTCTCCTGCACAGTTGTGGTAGAGCTTGCCCACAATGTCCGATTCCTCGTTGGGTTCTTTTCTGATATTGACGGAGTCGTTGACATTGCTCATTACAAGGTCATCGCCGTAGAGCGCCTTGAGCGGATCAGAAGAGGTCTCTGCATCTTCCCCGTCTTCTGCCGCTTCCTCATCAGCAAATTCCTCGCTCTCAGTATTATTCTGTAAATCATTGGTGGAGTTATTATCAGAATTATCAGATTTGATTTCGTCTTCCTTTTCCTCAGGAAGCTCTGCAACCTTCAGTTCGACACCTGTAATTTCAGCCAGTGTCTTTCTTGCAATCTTGCCCTGCTCATGCGTCGGCGTAATAGTAATCGCCTGATTTTGAGCCACAACAAGAGCCGCGGCCTCTCCTGCCCTGATGCCAAGAAGGTCGCTCATATTACCGGCCAATACCGTACATATCATATTCAGAGAAAGGCATACTGTCAGAATGAAAACAGAAATACCCTTTATCTTCTTAAACAAAAATGTACCCTCGATTTGATGTCGTTCTTTGCGACATTAAAGTGGAAAAGTTACGAAATTATTAAGTAATACTAACAAAATTGTAATTCCTTGTCAAATCGAGGGGCCGTACAATGCCTATTTTATGGGCTTTTTCACATATTTTTCATTTACATTCCAGCGGATTTCTCTGCTACAGCCTTCTCTGCATCAATGACTGCTGCCCTGAATCCTCTCTCCTCAAGAACCCTCACACCCTGGATCGTTGTTCCTGCAGGACTTGTGACCATATCCTTGAGTGCACCGGGATGCATATCCATATCAAGCACCATTTTTGCAGATCCGAGAACCGACTGCGCGGCAAACTTATATGCCTGTGCCCTGGGCATTCCGGCCATCACGGCTCCATCCGCCATCGCCTCAATCATCATGAACACATATGCCGGTGAGCTTCCACTTACTGCAACTACAGCATCCATCATGGATTCCTTCACTTCATATGCTTTTCCGAAGCTTCCAAGAATCCCCATTACCTCATCAAACGCCTCGTCTGACACTGCAGCATTCCTGCACACACCTGTACAGCCCTCACCTACCATTGCAGGTGTGTTTGGCATACATCTTACGACTGCGGTTCCCTCTCCAAACAGGGATGCGAGCCACTCAAGCGACTTTCCGGGCGCTATGGATACCACAATCTGATTTTTTACAAAAGCTGCGGTCTCCTTGATGACTTCCTCATACATCTGTGGTTTTACGGCATAAAATATGATCTCTGACTTCTCTGCAACCTCTGTGTTGCTGCCACATCCCACGATGCCAAAGCTGCTCACTGCCTTGTCAACAGACTCCTTTGAGTGTGCGCTTCCATAGATATCCTCAGGCCTTGCAAGACCGCTGCCAATTACTCCACCGATGATTGCGGTTGCCATGTTACCAAGTCCAATAAATCCAATCTTCATGCTCTGCTCCTCTTTATTTCATACATAAACAGTGCCGCCGAAATTGCTGCATTGAGCGACTCGACCCTGCCTTCCATAGGTATCTTAACCAGCATATCCGCAAGTGCAGATATATTATCACTGAGGCCGTTCCCCTCGTTTCCTATCATTATTCCGACGCTTCCCGTGTAGTCAACATCCTCAAAGTAGGTCTGGCCCTTGAGATGGGCCGCCACCATTTTCACGCCGCCCTCCTTCATATCTTTGATTGTACCCTCAAGGTCATCAACTATAAGGAATGGAACCCTGTACACGGAACCCATCGTTGAACGGATTACCTTCGGGTTAAAAATATCAGCGCAGTCCCTGTCCATGATTACTCCTGCCACGCCTGCTGCCTCTGCAGTTCTGAGCATGGTTCCAAGATTGCCTGGGTCCTGCACACCATTCAGAATAAGATAGATTCCATCAGGCTTCATCATCTTCTCAAGGGAATGCTTCGGCATTTTCACCGCTGCCAGGATTCCCTGAGGAGCCTTAGTGTCTGACATCTTATTAAATACGTCAGTTTTTACAACCTCGTGAGGAAGCTTCTCCACTTTTGAGGCATGGACACTTCTGTTCATGAAGTCCTCAGACACATACACTGTCTCAAGGAGTGGTGCCGGAGTCTCTAAGAACATTCTGATGCCTTCAACCACAAAGAGCCCCGTCTCTCTGCGATAACGGGGCTTCTCAAGAAGTAACTTTATATTTTTTATCTGCTGATTGTTCGTACTTGTAATCATATCCCTTTAATTACATAGAAAGAATCTTCGCCACATCATACTGATACTCAGGGATTTCCTTAGTCATTGCGAGTGCCTCGTCGATGTCGAAATCCTGGAACTCACCGTTCTTGTATCCGACAACACGGTTTGTCTTGCCCTCAGCAAGAAGGTCAACTGCATATGCACCCATGATTGATGCATAGTAACGGTCCTTACATGTCGGTGAACCACCTCTCTGCATATATCCAAGGATTGTTGCCCTTGTCTCCATTCCTGTGGCAGCCTCAATTCTACGTGCCATTGATGTGGAATGTCCGATTCCCTCGGCATTAATGATGATGTGATGTGTCTTGCCCTTCTTGCGGCTCTTGATAATGTTGTTGATTATCTCCTGCTCGTCATATCCATACTTCTCAGGAATGAGGATATCCTCTGCGCCATTGGCAACACCACACCACAGTGCAATGTATCCGGCATTTCTTCCCATTACTTCGATAATTGAACATCTCTCATGCGAAGAAGATGTATCTCTTACCTTGTCGATAGCCTGCATGGCTGTATTGATTGCCGTATCAAATCCGATTGTGTAATCAGTACATGCAATGTCAAGATCAATTGTTCCGGGCAGTCCTATTGTATTGATGCCATGCTCTGCAAGCTTCTGAGCTCCTCTGTAGGAACCGTCACCACCAATAACCACGATGCCCTCGATGCCAAACTTCTTACACATCTCTGCACCCTTGGCCTGACCTTCTTCAGTCCTGAACTCTGAACATCTCGCTGTTCCAAGAACAGTACCACCCTTCTGTATGATATCGGATACATCCTTCCTGCTCATCTCTCGGATCTCTCCGGCAAGAAGTCCCTTGTATCCCCTCTGTATACCCATTACCTTCATGCCTCTGTTAAGAGCCTTCCTTACCACTGCTCTTACAGCTGCGTTCATTCCAGGCGCATCTCCGCCGCTTGTCAACACTCCAATTGTATTCACCTTGTTAGCCATCGTGCTTCCTCCTTCGGTTCACCCTTCCGAATGATTTTATCGCAAACCTTCGGAATGTACAAGTAGTATAAACTGAAGGACCGAATGCTGTTGTGCTACTTGAGATAGGCGACTTCTTGCGGATAGATGAGACATGGATATCATGCTCAGTGTTCCAGCGCTTCCACATTCGCATTCTTTTCCATGTCTCATCTATCCTCGCTGCTTGACCATCCCAAGTCCTCAATCATCCTTCGCCTATACTATTTTTATATTTTCCGGTCCGAAGGTTTGTGAAAGGGGGGCCTCCACTTGCGCGGCGTTAACTTTCATGTTGGCGGGAAGTATCTTCTTCTGCCTGGTTTCCTTAATATAGATGACTACTGAGTCTCTTCCGTCGGAATATTTTATGATGTCATTGAGCGCATCGTTCTGGCTTAAATAGCTGTCAAGGTTCTCGAACTGTATCCATAACTGGCTTGGAACTTCGTCAAAGGGAGTGACCTGACTGCAGATTAGCTCTGCATCCTTGTCATCCTTTGCTGATACCCTTCCCTTGATGAATACCCTTGCGTCATCGTTCAGATAGCGGCCATTTTTCTCATAATCCCTCGGCCACACAATGACATCCACGGTTCCATAGAGGTCCTCCACGGTAATGTTGGCCATGAGCTGGTCAGACTTCGTGCGTCTGACTCTCTTTGCGGTGATGATTCCACCTATCGTGACAGTGGAATTATCCTCAACTACTGTCTCTCCAGTCTCCTCATCGAGGACGAAGTCGGAAGATCTGGCGGTAATCATTCTCTTCCAGACCTTCTCATAGGCCTGAAGCGGGTGTCCACTTACGTAGATGCCCATCACTTCCTTCTCAAATCCAAGGATCGTCTCCTTGGGGAATTCCTCAAGGTCCGGATATGATATCTCAAGTCCGGCCCTGTCTTCCTCGCCCAGCATATCAAATAGTGACATCTGTCCTGCCACTTCATTTTTCTTTGAGGAGTTAAGGTTATCCATTATCGGAGTATATACAGCCATAAGCTGGCTTCTGTTTGCCCCGAAACAGTCAAGTGCTCCTGCCTTGATAAAGTTCTCAACTGCACGCTTATTCACGACACCATTAAGACGCTCCAGCATATCCTGGATACTCCTGAAGGGTCCTGCAAGCTTCCTCTCGGAGACGATGGCCTCGATGACAGGACGGCCTACGTTCTTAATGGCAGAGAGACCATATCTTATATTTTTTCCACTGACAGAAAATCCCGAATAGCCTTCATTGATATCCGGTGGCAGAATGGAAATTCCCATCTGGCGGCACACCTGGATGTAGTCCGATACCTTGACGGACACATCGAGAACAGAGGTCATAAGGGCTGCCATGAATTCTGTCGGATAATAGTGCTTAAGGTATGCGGTCTGGTAGGCAACCACCGCATAGCACGCCGCGTGGGACTTGTTGAAGGCGTACTTGGCAAAGTCCATCATCGAGTTGTAGATTGCGTCCGCAACTCCCTGTGAAATCCCCTTCGATACACAGCCCGGAACACCCTCCTCGGGATTTCCGTAAATGAAGTTGTTACGCTCCTGCTCCATGACCTTCTGCTTCTTCTTACTCATGGCGCGGCGCACGAGGTCTGATCGTCCCAGGGAATATCCGCCGAGGTCCCGCACAATCTGCATAACCTGCTCCTGGTATACTATACAGCCGTAGGTAGGCTCAAGTATCGGGCGCAGCTCCTCACAGGCGTAGGAGATGTCCCCCTGGCTATTTTTTCCTTTAATATAGTCTGGAATAAATTCCATCGGACCTGGTCTATAGAGCGAGATGCCGGCGATTACATCCTCTAAGGACTTGGGCTTCAGCTCCTTCATGAAGCTCTTCATTCCACGGCTCTCAAGCTGGAATATTCCCTCGCAGCGACCGCTACCGATAAGCTCATATATCTTTGGGTCCGCATAATCGATATTGTCGATATCTATCTGCTGCCCCGTGCTCTGATAGATAAGATCAAGGGCATCGTGGATAACTGTCAGCGTCCTAAGTCCCAGGAAGTCCATTTTCAGAAGTCCCAGCTCCTCGATTGTAGTCATTGTGAACTGTGTCGTGATGGTTCCGTCACTGGCCCTTGAAAGTGGTACGAACTCATCTGCATCCTTCTGGCAGATTACAACGCCCGCCGCATGCATTGAGGTGTGCCTCGGGAGCCCCTCCAGCCTCCTGCACATATCAAGGAGTTCATGTATCTGCTCATCCTGATTATAGAGTTCCCTGAGTTCAGGCACACTCGCAAGTGCCTTATCAAGAGTGATGTTAAGCTCGTTTGGAACCATCTTGGCAATCATGTCCGTCTGAGCATAGGGCAGATCCATTACCCTGGCCACATCGCGGATAACATTCCTGGCGCCGAGGGTACCGAAGGTGACAATCTGAACCACCTTGCCTGCGCCATACTTCTCAACGACATAGTCAATTACCTCCTGCCTTCTCTCATAGCAGAAGTCAATATCAATATCGGGCATGGATACTCTCTCGGGATTGAGGAATCGCTCAAAGAGCAGACTGTACCTGATCGGGTCAATATTTGTAATATGAAGACAGTATGATACGATGGAGCCCGCTGCCGAACCTCGTCCGGGGCCTACAGGGATTCCCTCTTCCCTTGCATGGTTGATGAAATCCCACACAATAAGGAAGTAATCCACATACCCCATCTTCTGGATTGTGCCAAGCTCATAGTCAAGTCTTGCCTTTAGCGTCCCATCATCATTGGGATACCTCTCCTTGAGACCGTCCATACAGAGCTTGTTGAGATAAGTCCATGAATCATATCCTTCTGGAACCTCAAAGTGGGGGAGCTTTGTAACGCCGAACTCTATCTCGACGTTGCATCTCTCCGCAATCTTATGTGTATTCTCAAGGGCTTCAAGCGCATATGGGAAGAGCTGCTTCATCTCCTCCTCGCTCTTCACGTAGTACTGGCCGCCCTCATAGCGCATTCTGTCATCGTCCGTCAGTCTCTTTCCCGTCTGGAGGCAGAGCAGGATATCGTGGGGCTTCACATCATCCGCATAGGTGTAATGAATATCGTTGGTGGCAACCAGTGGAATACCCAGCTCCTTACTCATGCTCACAAGGGCCATGTTCACCCTCTGCTGGTCCGAAATCCCGTGGTCCTGCAGTTCGAGGAAAAAATTACCCTTTCCAAAGCATTCCTCATATTTTCTCGCTGTCTCCTTGGCCTCCTGCAGCATTCCCCTGACAATCTGCCTGGGAATCTCGCCTGCAAGACATGCCGACAGCGCAATTATTCCTTCGTGGTACTGCTGAAGAAGCTCAAAGTCTACTCGTGGCTTGTAATAATATCCTTCCGTAAATCCCTTGGATACAATCTTCATCAGATTCTGATAACCCTGGTTATTCTCCGCAAGCAGCACCATATGGTAATACTTGTCGTCGTAAACTGAACCAGTACCATCGTCATTATTTTTCCCATCCACACTCGACTTGCCACTTGTCTTGTCGAACCTGGAGCCAGGCGCAACATAGACCTCGCAGCCAAGGATCGGCTTAATCCCCTCAGCACGTGCCGCCTTGTAGAAATCAATCACTCCGTACATGACGCCATGGTCCGTTATCGCAGCACTGTCCATGCCAAGGCTCTTAACCTGCTTGACGTACTCGCTGATCTTGTTGGCTCCGTCGAGGAGTGAGTATTCGGTATGAGTGTGTAAATGAGTAAATGCCATAATCTTCTCTCTTCTTGTGCTTCTTAATCTTCCAGTGCTTGCTGCCCCTTTACTTGCTGCTCGCTTGCTCCTGTACTTACTGCTCCTTTACTTGCTGCTCCAGTACTTGCTGCTCTTGTACTTGCTGCTCCTGTTCCGCCCATTGAGCCTGTCGAACAGTTGTTTGCAATAAGTATACCACAGTTACTTTGTCTTCACATCAACTCACAGGTTAGTTTTTGGATTTTTGTTTTGGGGATTTTTGTTTTGGGGATTTTTCAAGGATTGTAAATTTCAGCAGCTGTTTTTGATGGAGTATCGGCGTTCTATCTATTTTCCTTCTTGCCCTATACTGCGATTTTGGTTTCTTTATTGGCTCCTTCTCATTTTAGGCAGGGAGCCATAACAATCCAACCAGACACTTTTTCAGCACATTTAGGCGCATCGGCAAAAAACAATATTACCCTATAACACCAGGAAACTGATATGTATCGGCTATTATGCATTTCCCCTCGAAGCCTATATACTCTTCAAAATAATGATATTGGCGCCATACAAAAATCATCATCACGCCAATACAACACAAACTTAGAACATTCCAAATCGTATAGGCTCTTTGTGCAATCGGGCGCACGGCCTATATCTCAACCAAATCTCAGCTCACACAAGCCACATCCCACTCAAGCCACTGCTCGCACAAATCATATCCCACACGTACAAATAAGAAACCACGAAAAAAGCTGCCGCACCGGATTACGATGCGACAGCCTGGAATATCAATATTACAGGGCCTTCTTAAGAATCTCAGCCTTGTCTGTCTTCTCCCAAGGGAGGTCAAGATCAATGCGTCCGAAGTGTCCGTATGCTGCAGTCTGCTTGTAGATAGGTCTTCTGAGGTCAAGCATCTTGATGATTCCAGCAGGACGAAGGTCGAAGTTATCGCGAACGAGAGCAACGAGCTTCTCATCTGAGAGCTTACCTGTTCCAAATGTATCAACACGTACAGATGTGGGCTCTGCAACACCGATTGCATATGAAAGCTGAATCTCACACT
>DCHL01000171.1:19122-19330 GCA_002317595.1 Lachnospiraceae bacterium UBA1753
CCGCCGCCGTGACGAGCATATCCGCCGTAGGTATCTACAATAATCTTACGTCCAGTAAGACCTGCATCTCCGTGAGGTCCACCGATTACGAAACGGCCAGTGGGGTTGATGAAGAACTTTGTCTTGTCATCAACGAGCTCTGCAGGAAGGATGGGATCAAATACATACTTCTTGATATCCTCGTGGATCTGCTCCTGAGTAACATCCT
>DCHL01000171.1:19424-27962 GCA_002317595.1 Lachnospiraceae bacterium UBA1753
AGGTACTTAAGAGTACCATTCTTTCTCACCTCTGTAAGCTTGAGAGCAAGCTTGTGGGCAAGTGCGATTGAGTAAGGCATGTACTCCTCTGTCTCGTTGGTAGCGTATCCAAACATCATACCCTGGTCGCCAGCACCTGTATCAAGGTCATCCTTGAGGTCTCCAGCCTTAGCTTCAAGTGCCTTGTCAACGCCCATTGCGATATCAGCTGACTGCTGGTCAAGAGCTACGAATACTGCACATGAATTGCCATCAAGACCCTTCTTGCCCTCATCGTATCCGATCTCTGTTACTGTCTTCCTTACAATTGCAGGAATGTCAAGCTGTGCCTTTGTTGTAATCTCACCTGTTACAAGAACGAATCCTGTACAGCTTGCTGTCTCGCAGGCAACACGACTCATAGGGTCCTGCTCGAAGCATGCATCAAGAATGGCATCTGAAACCATGTCACAGACTTTGTCAGGATGTCCTTCTGTCACTGACTCTGAGGTAAATAACTTCTTTTCACTCATTGTTCTTCTCCTTTTCTTTTTCTGGTAAAAAATTAGATAAGTCTCTTCTTGATAAAAACCTGTAGAATAAAAAAACCGCTCCACATGATCACTAAATGCGAACACGCGAACCGGATTGATCTGTAATATCAAATCCTCTTATTGTTCGACGATAATCGCTCAGGTTGGCACCTTCCTCAAAAGGGGTTGCCGTGGCTTCACAGGTCCTATGTACCTCCACCACTCTGAATAAGAGAGACCTCTATTAAATTGCGTACAAAGATTACTATATTATTATCATTCTGTCAACAATGATTCTCAATTTATTTGACTTTTTTTAGATGACACACTATACTTTTAATGTTACACATGTAAGGTATATTCCCGTACTATTTCCTTTTGGGAAAAGGAGAAAAAATGCCAAGAGTATTGACTCAGGACCTGATTCCCGGAATGGTAACTGCTGAGGATGTTTATACATACAACAATCAGCTTATCCTTCCCAAGAATCTCGAACTTACAGACAAGACAATAACGAAGCTTGAGTTCTACTCTATTCTCAGCGTCCGTATCAAGGAACAGACTGCAGACATAGAGCCACCGGGCAAGATAACCCCGGCAGATGCCAGCTATTCAGAGAAGATTCGTTCTTCACCGGAATTCAAGCAGTTCAAGGAGAATTTTGATAAGTCGCTTTCATCCATGAAGGATTCGATGAACAATATTGTCGTAAAGAACAGCCCCATTAACGGAGAAGAGCTACTGTCACAGACAAGTTCCCTTTTGATTGATTCACCATCTGGCTTCCATATTTTTGACATGCTCCACAATATGAGGCAGTACGATGATCCTACGTTCGCACACTGCATGAACGTATCCCTCATCTGCTATGTATTTGGAAAGTGGCTTGATTTCAGCGATGCGGACCTGACAACACTTACACTTGCCGGTCTCCTTCATGATATTGGAAAGCTCAAGATACCCGAGGCTATCATCTCGAAGCCTGACAAGCTTACCGATGCAGAATATGCGACGGTTAAGACACATACAATAGAAGGATACAACATTCTCAAGAATGAGAACATTGACGTCCATATCAAGAATGCAGCCCTTATGCATCATGAGCGCTGCGACGGTTCAGGATATCCTCTTGGACTTGCCGGTGAGAAAATTGACAAGTTCGCAAAAATTGTATCCATCGCAGATGTGTATGACGCCATGACATCAGCCCGTGTTTACCGCGGACCGCTCTGTCCCTTCAAGGTAATCAGCATCTTCGAGTCAGAGGGATATCAGAAGTACGATTCCAAGTACATCCTGATTTTCCTTGAATACATTGTAAATACATACCTCAACAACCGCGTCCGTCTCAGCAACGGAATGGAGGGCGATATCGTCCTCATCAACAAGCTTGACCTGGCTCACCCCATGGTGCGCTGTGGCAGCAAGTACATTGACTTATCTCACGAGAGAGGTCTTTCGATTGAGGCAATAATCTAAAATCAAAGAAGAGGCATACCGCTTTTGACAAATCATCAAAGCGGCATGCCTCTTTTTATTTCACATTTGAGCTGTTCTCAACCGGTCTTCAATTTGAACTTCTGAATCTCCGCATCGGATGACACAATATCAATCTGTCCTCCAAGCTTCCTGAGCTTCAGATGGAAATCTTCATATCCTCTCTGGATATACACGATATCATCAACCGTCGAGTAACCATCAGCAGAAAGTGCTGCAAGTACAAGCGCAGCTCCTGCCCTGAGGTCCGGAGCACATATCTCAGCGCCCGACAGACTTCTAACTCCATCTATGATAGCAACAGATCCTTCTACCTTAATTGTGGCTCCCATCTTAATGAGCTCATCCACATATCTGAACCTGTTCTCGAAAATACTCTCTGTGATAACAGACGTTCCATCAGCAAGTGCAAGTGTAACACCCATCTGAGGCTGCATATCGGTAGGGAATCCAGGATAGGGCAGGGTCTTGATATTTGTATTTCTAAGTCTGTCAGTTGCCACAACCCTAAGGGAATCATCACCCTCCACAACCTTACAACCAATCTCAATGAGCTTGGCTGAGATAGACTCGAGATGCTTGGGGATCACATTGTTGATTGTGATATCACCCTTGGTGACTGCTGCAGCCATCATGAAGGTTCCTGCCTCAATCTGATCGGGAATGACAGAATACTCCGTCTTGTGGAACCTCTCCACGCCCTTAATTCTGATAACATCAGTACCTGCACCCTTAATATTAGCGCCCATGCTGTTGAGGAAGTTCGCAACATCAACGACATGAGGCTCCTTGGCAGCGTTCTCGATAATTGTCTTACCCTCTGCCATGGATGCCGCCATCATTACATTGATGGTTGCTCCAACTGTAACAACATCCATGTAGATATGGCTTGCCGTGAGACGATCTGCCCTTGCGCAGATTCTTCCATGGGCAATCTCTGCGACTGCACCAAGAGCCCTAAAGCCTTTCAGATGCTGGTCCACAGGACGGCTGCCGATATTACAGCCTCCGGGAAGCGAAACCTCAACGTTCTTATATTTTCCAAGAAGCGCACCTACCAGGTAGTATGACGCCCTTATCTTCTTAATATATTCATTGTCGACAACAAGGTCATTCAGTGTGGATCCATTGATTCTGACTGTGTGTCTGTCCACACGGTCAACAATAGCTCCTGCCTCCTTAATGGCATTGAGAAGCACATTAACGTCGCGCACGTCAGGGAGATTGTCGACAGTGACAGTCTCATCCGCCATAACGGCTGCGGCGATAATGGCAAGGGCTGCATTCTTAGCGCCCGCAATATCCACTTCTCCTACCAAAGGCCTGTTGCCCTTGATCACATACTGTTCCATAATCAATCCTTTTGATACATTAGAGCATAGTAATGCCCGAACTTTTCAAACGCTCCTATGATTATACCACACGAAAAAATATTGTAAATTGTAAAAAATTATGTTTTAAAAATAGTTCAATTCAGATATTTTAGTGGATTTACCGGTGATCCATTGATTAATATCTCAAAATGAAGGTGTGGTCCTGTACTTCGTCCTGTGTTTCCACTGAGGGCGATTTTCTCACCACCAGACACATTCTGTCCCACTTTTACAAGCACTTTACTGAGATGTCCGTACCTTGTCTCGCGGCCATCGGGATGCATGATATACACTACATTACCGTATCCGCTTCCCCAACCGGCCCTGGTGACAGTACCTGCACTTGACGCAACAACCGCACTTCCGACAGGGATGGCCCAGTCGATTCCCTTATGGTTTGTACTTGCCCCCTTCTTTGGAGCGGTTCGCTTTCCAAAGGACGAAGAAATGCGGCCGCCAGAAATGGGCTTATAGTAAATCGGCGGTATCTTAGTACCCTTTTCCACAATCTTCGGAGTGGCATCCATGATGACAACCTCCCTGAGAACATCCCTGTCCTGCTCCTGGTCATTCCTGAAGGTCACATCAGCCACAACCTTGTGGAATCCTGCGATGGGATCCTGCAGAGTCTTCTCCTCGGTAGTGTACCAGTCATCGTTGTCCACATACTCAATCGGAGCATTGAAATTCTCCTCATAGTACATTTCTTCTATGTGAAAAAATGAGAGCTCAGGTTCCGGCACTGTGATTGTCAGTTCCTGCCCCGCACGCAAAGTAGAATTCTCATCCTCAAGAGCATCGTTTATCGCAATCAGCTCCTCCATTGGGATCTCAAGTCTCTCGCATATCTGTGACAGAGTGTCTCCAGGCTGAACCTCATATATCTGTTCCTTCTGCTTGTCCTCTGTGATTATCGCAATCGCCTCATCTAGTGGAGTGAGTTCCTGAGGGAACATATATGCCTCGGCTATCTCGACCTTGTCCGCAAACTCAATTCCGCGAATTCCAAGCTCGACACTGGGGTCTCCTGAAATCTCCTGCTCTTTCAGAATGCGGGCAGCCGTTTCGAAGGACTCAATTCCGCGGCTGCTGTCATTTCCTGCTACATCCTCAGCCTCCCTGATTCCCTTGGCAACTCCCGCATCAAAAATCTCAAGTCCAAATATACCCGTTTCCTGCGAGCGCAGTCTCATGACCGCAGTAATTGCCGGAATTCTTCTCGTGTCGTCCTTGACAAGCACGACCTCGTACTCATCATCCTTGTCGTAGCGGGCCTTGGCAGCCGTGAGAAGGGCAATGACTTCATCCCTGTCAGCAAGGGAAAAGACCAGTTCATCAATCTTGATGGTGTAGCAGCGCTGTCTTCCCGAGGAATCGAAGGTCTCCATGTCAACATCAGCATCATCATCCACATCAGCGGCATCACCGGTATCCCCATCACCCTGTGCCAATTCTTCAGATACAGCAGCTGTTTCTTCTGCCCCCAGACCACTGGCAGATGCAGAAGTTCCTGCATCGCTTTCCCCCTCTGCAGTTCTAACATCTTTCCCCTCAATCCTATCTACAACCGCCTTTTCAAGAGCCTTGCAGCCTTTATCGAGCAAGACAGGGTTCCTTGCATCAGAAAACAAAAGCAACACAAAAAAGCCGGCAAGGGCAATGCTCAGCCGGCGTGTGATAAGTATTTTTCTGAAGAACCTGTTTCTGTTTTTCATAAGCATGCTGCTAAAAATTATTTTTTCCGAACACTGTAACCGAAGGTTCCAAGCTTCTTTCCTGTGCCGAAATACTCTCCATGTGAATAAACCATGGGTCTTGCAAGAGCAAGGTCAAATTTGCCCTTCTCGTCCATATACTCCTCAGAGACATGGACAGATAAGACCTCAGCCATGAACATATCGTGGCTTCCGAGTGCCTTGCGTTCTGTTACCCTGCACTCAATATTCACTGGGCACTCTGCGATAAGCGGAGCTCCCACATGAGATGCAGGCAGCCTTGTGAGCTTACATTCCTTGAACTTGTCAACATCCCTTCCTGACTTTACTCCACAGTAGTCCGTGGCCCAGGCAAGGTCCTCAGTGGTGAGGTTGATTACAAACTCACCGGTCTCTACAAGCATCCCATAGGAATGGCGCGTCGGTCTCACTGATATAGAAACCATTGCAGGGTCGGAACATATCGTCCCGGCCCATGCAACTGTAATAATATTATCATTTCCTTTTGAATCGGCAACCGAAACCATGACTGCCGGAAGCGGATAGAGCATATTGCCGCTTCTCCATTCAAGCTTTCCCATAATTCACCTGAAATCTCTTTTAGATTGAAATCTCTGATTTATACTGAAATCCCTGATCTATATAATCTTGAAGATCCAGAGAAGAATCGTAGCCATACATCCAAGATTTGCAAGAAGCAGAATGATTGCAAACACATTAAGTCCAATGGTGGCGCCAACCTTATTCTGGATTTTAGCACAGTCTGCCTTGGTCATTGTATCCTCTGCAGTCTTGGGAGCAGAAGCAGAAATAGTGCTTCCGATCTTCTCAAGCAGGACCTCGTTATTTTTTTCCAGTTCATCCTGCATTGCTGCCTGAATGTTCTTATATACCTTGACACACTCCTTGTGCAGTTCTTCCTCGATGGCAGCCTGCTTATCCTCGATAATCTTACCGACTGACTCAATCGTGGTCTCTCTTGAAGATGCCTGTGCTGCCATCATCTCTTCTGTGGCAGAGAGTCTGCTCTCGTAGTTCTCATCCCTGTACTTCGTAATCATCTCCACGTAACGGGCATTCGACTCATTAACAGCAGAGGTAACATTCTCGGCAAAGGTCTGCGCCAGCTTCTCCTCAAACTCGGCAAGCTTCTTCGTCATACTGCTCTCAAGAGCATCCATCTGCGTCTTTGATGATTTTGCGCTTCTAGGGTCACCCATCATGCTCTGTGATCTCACTGCGCCCTGGGAATTGATACGTTCAACCAGCTTATCCATAAAATTATCCATATTCAAACCTCTTATATATCTAAATAACTTGTTACCTGTCATACTATCACATCTTTCAATCTTCCTCAATCACGTGAATTTCCAGGAAGTCGAAATCGATATCTTCTATAAAACTGTCCTTGCTAAAATTTGTTTTGCTAAGGCGCTTGAATTCCTTGATATTCTTGTCAAGCCAGATCGGCTTTGCAAGGTCAAATTCATAACATATCTTCTCCAGACCCTTAAACACCTTGTGGGTCCGGGTATCAAACCCGTCCTCCTCGTATACCGTGTCCTTAAGAAGATGGTTGTCCTTCCATATTTTTCCCCATAGTCTGAACATATCTAATCCTGTCTGCAGCTTCGCTTCTGCCGGTGTCTTGCAAGCTTGTCCATCCTGCCACGTTACGTTCTTATTTAGCGGCAGTTCCAGAAGCCCTTACGACCACAAGGCACTTGTAATCAAGGCCATTAACCGTCGCTATAATATTAGTAGTGCCAGCACCTATGGCATATACCTTGCCATCTTCTCCGACGGTTGCTACCGCTTCGTTCTCCGAGTGCCAGGTCACAGGCTTGTCAGTCTTCTTCATGGTGAGCTTCTTTGACTTACCCTCCCTGAGGCTGATGGATTTTGCACTGAGTCTGGGAAGCTTTACAGTAAGCCTTATCGTATATTTAGCTGCATATTTTCCTTCTCCAAAATATGCCGTAATCTTCACAAGACCAGACCTGCTTGTTGAAATGTCATTCACAGATACGCTTCCTGCCTCAGACACGGTCGCTACAGATTCCCTGTTACCCTTATATTTTGTGACAAGCTCGTTGTGAGTGATGTAGTCACTGGCGTTAAGCTGCTCATTTGGAAGGATTGATGTTACGGCAGTCACCTCAGGCTTAACTACTGTGAATGTTACATTCCTGAGCGCTGTGTATATCTTTCCATCCTTCGTCCATGCTGTAACTGTAATGGTTCCTGCCTTCTTAGCTGTCAGCAGACCCTTCTTTGTGATAGAAGCACCCTTCTTCTCTGTAGACTTAACGGTATACTTCTTGATACCTGTAATCCCTGCAAAGAACGGCTTAACGTCAATCTTCTGTCTCGGCACAAGCACAACCTCACTGTCTACAGTCTCTGCAGTGTTAATATTATTTACGCCCTTAAGGGTTGCTGTTCCTGATGCAATAACTTCTATCTTCTTATTCTTACTGTCTACCCAGTACTTCTTTGCTGTCACCTGCTCTGTAGGAAGAGTGAGCTCAGCCGCCGAAGCGTTTACTACTTTGTAGAGACCCTCGCAGCCCTTAAGTACGTTGCTTCCATAGCTTGTGACCTCCTTAGGGAATGCAATAGTATTCATGCTGACACAGTTCATGAAAGCAGCGTTGCCAACCGATGTCAGATTGGTAAGCTCAGCAGTATTTATCTCCCTAAGGCTCTCGCAACCCTCAAACCACGAGCTGCTTATTCTCTTCAGAGCCTTGGGAAGTGTCATCTTTTTAAGGCTTGTAAGATATGCAAAACAGCCTGGTTTTTCGTATGCTCCCTTGTCCGTTGTTAATTCTATCTCCTCAAGCTTGCTGTACGCTTTGAGCGCCTCCTTGAAATCAGTCCTGACCTCACTGGTGGACGTTGTCATTTCCTCATCTGTCAGTACTCCTGTAAATCGGTAGGATGTGCCAGACTGCGAATAATCAATAAGGGGCATTGTGATTTTTTTAAGTCCTGTACATCCCTTCAAGGCTGCCAATCCCAGCGATGTAACACTGTCGGGAATTACCAGTTCTTCCAGGGACACACATCCCTTAAACGCACTACTGCCGATTGAGTCTGCTCCACAGATTTCCAGGTTCTTAAGGCTTGAGCATCCCGCAAAGGAAGCGACACTCAAGGTTTTTACATTACTTAACAGCTTGACATTATCAAGTGACTCACATCCAGAAAATGCACAATTTGAAATAGTCTCAAGATTTGTAAGTTCCTCAAAATTCACGCTTTCAAGAGATGTGCAGCCCTCAAACCACGAGCTGCTTATTCTCTTCAGAGCCTTGGGAAGTGTCATCTTTTTAAGGCTTGTAAGATATGCAAAACAGCCTGGTTTTCCGTATGCTCCCTTATCTGATGTTAATTTTATCTCTTCAAGCTTACTGTACGCTTTGAGCGCCTCCTTGA
>DCHL01000171.1:28145-30150 GCA_002317595.1 Lachnospiraceae bacterium UBA1753
CTTCCAGGGACACACATCCCTTAAATGCACTACCGCCGATTGAGTTTGCTCCACAGATTTCCAGGTTCTTAAGGCTTGAGCATCCTGCGAAGGAAGCGATGCTCAGGGTTTTTACATTACTTAACAACTTGACATTATCAAGTGACTCACATCCAGAGAATGCATAATTTGAAATAGTCTCAAGATTTGTTAGTTCCTCAAAATTCACGCTTTCAAGAGATGTGCAGCCCTCAAACCACGAAACGTTTATTTTCTTCAGATTCTTGGGAAGGGTCACCTTTTTTAGGCCGGGAAGATATGCAAAACAGCCTGTTTTATCATATGCTCCCTTGTCTGTTGTTAATTCTATCTCCTCAAGCTTGCTGTACGCTTTGAGCGCCTCCTTGAAATCAGTCCTGACCTCACTGGTGGACGTTGTCATTTCCTCATCTGTCAATACTCCTGTAAATCTATGGTAGTATGTGCCATACATCGAATAATCAATAAGGGGCATTGTAATTTTCTTAAGCTCTGTACATCCGGCCAGTGCACACACTCCGATACTGCTGACCTTATCAGAAATGATAACCTCCTCAAGTGCAGAGAAATCCTTAAAACAGCTCGATGGGATTGTCGTTACGCTTCCACCAACTACAATCTTCTTAACTGCTGCCTTATTTGCAAATGATGTGAACGCTCCTGAGTTAATAGTAGTACCTTCTCCAGCAATTGTAAGCGTTCCCTCGGTGTCGAGGTTCCAAGTAACATTGGTTCCACAGCTTCCTGATTCGCCTTCCGCAACAACCAGTTCTTCTTTTTCAGAGTCCTGGTCATTTTCAGAATCCTCATCATCGATGACTTCTTCCTCTGAAATAATATCCTCCACGCCTGCGCCGTTCTCATCCTCAGCGATTTCTTCCTCGCTGATGATTTCTTCCTCGCCAACAGCCATGACTTCCTCGACTGCAGCTGTTTCCTCTTCTACGGTAATCAATTCGTAGTCAGAAACCTCGTCCGCCATAACTGGAACGGTCAGACTGGACATCACAAGTGCCGCTGAAAGAATTGCAGCAAGTGTCTTCTTTGTAAAAATACCTCTCATAACTATTCTCCCACTGTTTTCTATTTAGAACTATCACATAGCCCCAACTATTTATGCATTATACCATAATATACACATAATTCGTATAATTATGAACATTATAGGAATTCTGACATCATTTTGTTCCAGTCGTGAAAAAATATGATATACTCGACTTATGATTAGTTCACACATAAACACAATGGAAAGCACAATTAAAAACTATGAAGGTGTAGATAGCTGGAAGACCATTATCCTGCTCTACAACGCGGCACTCAAGGAGATCGGTACCAAGCTGGAGATTTTGAATGACGAGTTCCAGCACGTTCACAGGTACAACCCTATCGAGCACATCAAGTCAAGGATTAAGACTCCTGAGAGCATTGTCCGCAAGCTTAAGAGACGTGGTTATGACTCGACTATTGAGAACATGGTCAAGTATGTCAATGACATCGCTGGTATCCGTGTCATCTGCTCCTTCACTTCAGATATCTACCGCATTGCAGATATGCTGGCCAGCCAGTCAGATATCCGCGTTCTGTCGATCAAGGATTACATCAAGAACCCGAAGGAGAGCGGATACAAGAGTTATCATATGATTATCTCTGTTCCCATCTTCCTGTCAGACGGTGCTGTAGATACCAAGGTTGAGATCCAGATAAGAACCGTTGCCATGGACTTCTGGGCATCCCTCGAACACAAGATCAACTACAAGTTCTCTGACAATGTTCCAGAGCACATAAAGCGTGATCTCCGTTCCTGTGCAGAGATGGTTTCGGACCTTGATGCCAAGATGATGGACCTGAACGACCAGGTCTCAACTATAATCGACTAATTGCCAAATCGGGCTGTCGCATTTTGATGCGGCAGCCGTTTTTATGTTGCGAGGCTGCTATGTTTCATCGGGATTTTGATTTCTCAGGATTCCCGATGAACGCAGGTTGC
>DCHL01000171.1:30207-45542 GCA_002317595.1 Lachnospiraceae bacterium UBA1753
TGATTCATCGGGATTTTGATTTCTTAGGTTTTGCGATGAACGCAGGTTGCTTTGATTCATCGGGATTTTGATTTCTTAGGATTCTCGATGACGGCAAACTGCTATATTTCATCGGTATTTTTGCCTTCTCAAGATTCCCGATGAATACCCCGGCAACGGTTCATCGATTTCCCTGCTTTCTCAGGATTCCCGATGAAATGTCGCATAATTCTCATACGAGGCAAAAAAGAAAACTGCCACATCAGATGCGACAGTTCCTTCTAATTTTCTCTTAATAATTCATCCCCAAAATCCCCCGAAAATGAGGAGTGCCGTGAGCCCCTCGCGAAGCCCACGGCGTATTATGAAAAAATTTATCTATTGTTCAATTACCTTCTCTCGAACAATTGCAATTCTATCAGTATTATATGAACAAATTATGAACGCAATATGAATTAGTGGTAAATGTTTACAAAAAACCTTTTCATCTCCTCGTTTTTATGGAAATATTTCACAAAAACTATATTCTGTTGTAATTAATCAGGCAACCCTTGAGAATGATGCTTCTCTCGTCGTCTGTCAGATCGCCGAGCTTAAGGGTAAATTCCTTAAGGCCTGCAGATGTCACAACGTATGCCGCCATCTCAGACTTCTTCTCTTCTACTGCAGCCCTGATTCCAGGTACGAAGATATAGTCATGATTCTTGAAGGGAAGCTCGCCCTCATCGATGATGAAAGGAAGCATACCCCAGTTAATGAGGTTAGAGCGGTATCTCTTGGTTGCATACTCATTTGCAATATTTGCCCATCCGCCGAGAACCTTCTGGCATGATGCCGCCTGCTCTCTTGCAGAACCATCTCCTGGCTTAACCGCAAAGATTGTACTTCCGATTCCTGTGTTGGCTGCGCTAACATCAGCAAAATCCTTCTTGATAGCTGCGATTACGGGAGCCAGCTCTGAAACTGCCTCAGAAGCGTCAACACCGTTACCAAGGGATGCATCGTTAAATACATATGAATCAGCTCCGGCAATTACATCGATTCCAGCCTCTCTTGCCTTCTCTGCTCTCTGAACAGCCTTGGCAAGTCCTACATAAGCGGGATCCTTTCTTGAGAGTGCAAACTCTGCAAGTCCAAGAGGGTTAGATCTGTATGATGATGTCTCACCTGAAGGAATGAGCTCGTCAGTAGTAGTAACAGGATCATGGATCTCAGATACAACCTTAAGTACAAGGTTATCTGTGAGTGCTACCATTGAAGGCCAGTCCTTGATGTTGGGACCAAACTTAATCTCCGTGTCAGGATCTGCAACACCCTTTGAATCAAATACTCTGTTCTCGTAGATTCTTGAATCAAAGAAGTACTTATACTTAGTGAAATCTCCAACAAACTCTGTAGCGGGAGTAAGAACACCCTTATTTGCTGCAGTAGCTGCAATTGAACGGGCATCCATAAGTGCAACAGAAGAAATCTGACCGTTCTGGAGCTTAGAGCCTTCACGGTTAGGGAAGTTTCTTGTTGAGTGACGGATTGAGAATGCATTGTTTGCAGGTGTGTCTCCAGCACCAAAGCAGGGACCACAGAATGCTGTCTTGAGCACTGCACCAGTCTCAAGAAGTGATGCTGCACATCCGTTCTTCATAAGCTCCATATATACAGGTGTTGATGCGGGATATACAGAAAGTGTGAACTCGTCAGCACCGATGTACTTGCCCTTAAGGATATCTGCAGCTGCACAGATATTCTCAAATCCACCACCAGCACAACCAGCGATGATACCCTGCTCAACAACGAACTTTCCATTTACAACCTTATCCTGAAGTGAGTAAGGAACCTGTCCATCAAGGGAAATCTTTGCTCTCTCCTCAACATCATGAAGAATGTCTGCAAGATTTGCATTAACCTCCTCAATTGTATATGTGTTGCTGGGATGGAAGGGCATTGCAATCATAGGCTTGATTGCTGAGAGGTCAATCTCAATTACGCCGTCGTAGTAAGCAACAGGAGCGGGATCGAGCTTCTTAAAGTCGCCCTTTCTTCCGTGGATCTCATAGAACTCCTCGATGTTGGCATCGGTCTTCCAGATAGATGACAGACAGGTTGTCTCTGTTGTCATTACATCGACACCAATCCTGAAATCTGCTGAGAGTGAAGAAACTCCAGGTCCAACAAACTCCATCACCTTATTTTTTACATAACCATTCTTAAATACTGCACCAATTATAGCAAGTGCCACATCCTGAGGGCCAACTCCCTTTGCAGGCTCACCCTTCATATATACAGCCACAACACCGGGCATATCGATATCATATGTCTGATTAAGAAGCTGCTTAACGAGCTCAGGACCACCCTCGCCCATGGCCATTGTACCAAGCGCTCCATAACGAGTGTGCGAGTCAGAACCGAGAATCATGCGGCCACCGCCGGCAAGCATCTCTCTTGCAAACTGATGAATGACTGCCTGATGAGGGGGAACATAGATTCCACCATACTTTTTAGCACAGGTAAGTCCAAATACATGGTCGTCCTCATTGATGGTTCCGCCAACTGCACAGAGTGAATTGTGACAGTTTGTCAGTACATAAGGCATGGGGAACTTCTCAAGGCCAGAAGCTCTTGCTGTCTGAATGATTCCGACAAAAGTAATATCATGGGAGGTAAGCTTGTCAAATCTGATCTTAAGCTTATCCATATTGTCTGATGTATTATGTGCCTTAAGGATTCCATATCCGATGGTCCCGCGCTTAGCAACATCCTTTGTCACCTCGGCACCTGTCTTGCTCTTGATTGCAGCAATGGCCTCAGGGCCGTCGGGAATCAGTTCAGTTCCGTCAAGCAGGTATGCTCCGCCTTCATAGAGATTGATCATATCCTTTTCCTCCTCGTTCTAAAATGTATACACAACTCCTTCATGTATACACAATCAAAAGATTATTCGCAACGAGAGGCTGCCACTCTTTGCCGCATTTGGCAGAGCAGACAGCCTCACTTTTTACATTATTAGTTGAAAAAATTACTTTGCACGTGATGCGCGCTTCTTGGGAATCTTAACCTTGTCAAGATGCCAGATCTCATCAACATACTCCTGAATCGTACGGTCTGAAGAGAACTTACCAACGCATGCAACATTGAGGATTGCACTCTTAGCCCATGCCTTCTCATCTCTGTATGCCTTCTCAACTCTCTCCTGAGCCTCTGCATATGAGCGGAAGTCCTTGAGGATAAAGTATGTATCAGCCCTGCTTGTGCACTGTGTGTTGAGCAGTGAGTTGTAGAGGTCACGGAATCTCTCCGGATTATCTGCTGAGTATGTACCGTTGATGAGCTGCATGAGTACGTTTCTCACATCAGCATCATTGTTGAAGATTTCCTGAGGGTTATATCCACCGTTATTCTCAAAGTCGATTACTTCCTGTGAAGAAAGACCGAAGATAAATGCGTTATCCTCACCAACCTCTTCTACGATCTCAACGTTAGCACCATCCATTGTTCCAAGTGTAAGGGCACCATTAAGCATGAACTTCATGTTACCTGTACCAGATGCCTCCTTGGAAGCTGTAGAAATCTGCTCAGAAACATCAGCTGCTGCAAAAATCCACTCTGCGTTAGATACACGGTAATCCTCGATGAATACAACCTTAATCTTATTGTTGATAGATGCATCATTGTTGATTACATCTGCAACAGAGTTGATAAGCTTGATTGTAAGCTTAGCATTCTTGTATCCAGCGGCTGCCTTAGCACCGAAGATAAATGTACGAGGGTAGAAGTCCATTCCAGGATTAGCCTTCAGTGTATTGTAGAGATACATTACATGAAGGATATTGAGGAACTGTCTCTTGTACTCGTGAAGTCTCTTAACCTGTACATCGAAGATTGATCTAGGGTCAACCTCAATTCCATTATTCTCAAGAATATACTCAGCAAGGCGAACCTTGTTCTGGTACTTGATGTTCATGAACTCCTGCTGAGCCTTCTTATCATCAGCGTATACCTTAAGCTTTGACATCTGAGAGAGGTCTGTGATCCACTCATCTCCGATGTGGGCTGTAACCCACTTAGCAAGCTTCGGGTTTCCATGAAGAAGGAAACGACGCTGTGTGATACCGTTTGTCTTATTGTTGAACTTCTCAGGCATCATCTCGTAGAAGTCGCGAAGCTCCTGATTCTTAAGAATCTCTGTGTGAAGTCTTGCAACACCGTTTACTGAATAGCCTGCACAGATTGCAAGGTGAGCCATCTTAACCTGTCCATCATAGATGATAGCCATCTTGCGGATCTTCTCCTGATTTCCAGGATACTTAGCTGCGATCTCGCCAACAAAGCGGCGGTTAATCTCTTCAACAATCTGGTAAACTCTGGGAAGAAGACGTGAGAAAAGCTCAATGGGCCACTTCTCAAGAGCCTCAGCCATGATTGTATGGTTTGTGTATGCACAGGTCTTGGTTGTTACTTCCCAAGCCTCGTCCCATGTAAGCTTGTAGTCATCCATAAGGATTCTCATAAGCTCAGCGATTGCAACAGTGGGATGTGTATCGTTAAGCTGGAAGGTAACCTTCTCATGGAACTTACGAATATCATCATGAGAGCGCATATACTTTGCAACTGCTTCCTGAACAGATGCAGAGATGAAGAAGTACTGCTGCTTAAGTCTGAGTTCCTTACCTGCATAGTGATTGTCATTGGGATAAAGTACTTCAACGATATTTCTTGCGAGGTTCTCCTGCTCAACAGCCTTTCTGTAATCACCCTGGTCAAAAGAATCAAGCTGGAAGCACTCAATAGGCTCAGCATCCCAGATTCTGAGAGTATTTACAACGCGGTTGCCGTAACCAACGATAGGCATATCAAAAGGAATTGCCTTTACTGACTGATATCCTTCCTGATGGAAATGCTGACGGCCAGTAGAATCAGTATCAACTGCTACATATCCACCGAACTTTACTTCCTTAGCGTACTCAGGACGACGAAGCTCGAAAGGATTGCCATTTGCAAGCCAGTTATCAGGAACCTCTACCTGGTAACCATCTCTGATAGCCTGCTTGAACATACCATAGCGGTAACGGATACCACATCCGTATGCTGAGTAGCCAAGAGTTGCAAGTGAATCAAGGAAACATGCTGCAAGACGGCCAAGACCACCGTTACCAAGAGCTGCATCTCTCTCCTGATCCTCAAGGGCATTGAGATTAACTCCCATCTCCTTGAGTGCCTTTGCAACATCCTCATACATCTGAAGATTGATAAGGTTGTTACCAAAAGCTCTTCCCATAAGGAACTCCATTGACAGATAGTAAACAGTCTTGGGGTCCTTCTTGTCGTATTCCTTCTGTGTTGCCATCCAGTCCTCAATGATGCGCTCCTTCACAGCGAAGCATACAGCATTGAAAATCTGAAGCTCTGATGCCTCATCAAGATTCTTACGATAAAGCACACGAACATTATTTTTAACTTCCTTCTTAAAGGCTTCCTTGTCAAAGCCTGTAGGGGTAGCAATAGCCATTCGACTTCCTCCTTTGCTGAAGATACAAATATAACAGTGTAAATTCTACTAAATAAGGGGTGGTTTCGCAAGGTTTCGCCGAATTTTCGGGACTTTTGCGAAAAACACCCCCTATCATTAGATTTTATTTAGTTCTTTTTTACACCGATTGTGACCTTTTCACCGTTAACGTTCCACTCTTTTGAAGTTCCGTCCATACTACCAACTACGATTTCTGTAGCAAGAACCTTTCCAGAAATGGCTTCCTTATTGGCAACTGCAAGGGCCTGAAGCTTCTCATTTCCGTTCATGTATACGTTAATTCTGTCTGTTACTTCAAAGTCAATATCCTTCCTCATAGTCTGGATCTTTGAAATTATCTCGAGTACAAATCCCTCTTCAATAAGCTCATCAGACAGGTTGGTATCAAGAACAACAGTCACGCTGCCATCCTCCTGGGATACATAGCCTTCCTTCTGAGTCATCTCGATGAGGAGATCCTCCTCTGCAAGGGCAACCTCAACATCACCGACGTTGAACTTAAGCGCACCCTCGCTCTTTAATGTATCCATTGCAGCATTTCCATCGAGAGTCTCAAGATACTGCTTGATACCACCGAGCTGCTTTCCATACTTAGGGCCTACTGTTTTAAGCTGAGGTTTAAATGCATATGAAGTGAAGTCTCTTACATCATCTGTGAAGGCAATATTTTTTACATTGAGCTCGTCCTTGATGATGTCTGCATAGTAGCCCTCAAGCACCTTGTCTGCCTTGACAAACATCTGTCCGATAGGCTGACGGTTCTTGATATTGGATGCATTTCTGCAGGCACGTCCCATAACAACGATTTCAAGAATCTCTTCCATAGCATCCTCAAGGTCCTTATCGATGAACTTCCTGTCAGGAACAGGGAAGTCACAAAGGTGGATTGACTCGGGAGCGCTGCTGTCAACACTGCATACGAGATTCTGGTAGATTTCTTCTGTCATGAATGGAATCATGGGAGCTGCTGCCTTTGAAATCTCAACAAGTGCTGTATACAACGTCATATAGGCATTAATCTTATCCTGCTCCATTCCCTTAGCCCAGAAACGCTCACGGCTACGGCGTACATACCAGTTTGACATCTCGTCAACAAAGTCATTAAGTACTCTTGCTGCCTCAGGAATCTTGTATCCGCCAAGATTCTCGTCAACAAGACCAACAGCTGTGTTGAGCTTAGAGAGAAGCCACTTATCCATTACGTTAAGCTTGTCATAGTCAAGCTCGTACTTTGTAGGATCGAAGTTATCAATATCAGCGTAGAGCACATAGAATGCGTAGGTATTCCAAAGTGTTCCAAGGAACTTACGCTCCTTCTCCTGAACTGCCTTTCCATCAAACCTGTTAGGAAGCCAAGGTGCAGAGTTAATGTAGAAATACCAGCGTACTGCATCTGCGCCGTAGGTCTCAAGAGCCTCGAAGGGATCAACTGCGTTGCCCTTTGACTTACTCATCTTCTCGCCGTTCTCATCAAGAACAAGTCCGAGAACGATAACATTCTCATAGGGTGACTTGTTGAAGAGGAGTGTAGACTCAGCCATAAGTGAGTAGAACCAACCTCTTGTCTGGTCAACAGCCTCTGAGATGAACTGTGCAGGGAACTGCTGCTCAAAGAGGTCCTTGTTCTCGAAGGGATAGTGATGCTGAGCGAAGGGCATTGCTCCTGAATCGAACCAGCAGTCAATAACCTCTGGAACTCTCTTCATGGAACCGCCACACTCAGGACAGTTGCAGGTAAACTCATCAATATAAGGTCTGTGAAGCTCTACAGAGAGAGCGTCCTCGCGGCCTGATGCAGCCTTAAGGTCCTCTCTTGATCCGATACAGATCTGCTTTCCACAGTCAGGACACTCCCAGATGTTGAGAGGTGTTCCCCAGTAACGGTTACGTGAAACGCCCCAATCCTGAATATTCTCAAGCCAGTTACCGAAACGTCCCTCTCCGATTGTAGGAGGGATCCAGTTAACCGTCTTATTGTTTCTTACAAGGTCATCTCTTACTGCGGTCATCTTGATGAACCATGACTCGCGTGCAAAGTAGAGAAGTGGTGTATCACATCTCCAGCAATGAGGGTAATCATGCTCAACCTTGGGAGCTGAGAAGAGTATTCCTCTTGCATCGAGTTCCTTAAGAACCTCAGGGTCACAGTTTACAGCACCTGCTTCTATTTCCTTCTGGGTAGGCTTAGCACGCATTCCTGCAAAAGGAGTCTCCTCCTTCATTACACCGTGCTCATCAACCATCTGAACGAAGGGTGCGTCATACTTACGTCCAACTCTTGCATCGTCCTCACCAAATGCGGGAGCGATGTGTACGATACCTGTACCATCTGACATTGTTACATAATCATCGCAGTATACAAAGAACGCCTTCTTATGCTGCTTTGCAGCGCAGTCTGCAGCACACTGGTAAAGAGGCTCGTACTCCTTGTACTCAAGGTCCTTACCTGTGTAAGTCTCAAGGATTTCATATGCAGGTACTCCCTCTTCTCTCTGGATTGCGCCAAGAACAGAATCAAGAAGTGCCTTTGCCATAATATATGTGTATCCATCAGCCGCCTTAACCTTAGCGTATGTCTCCTCAGGATTTACACAGAGTGCAATATTTGAAGCGAGTGTCCAGGGTGTTGTTGTCCATGCAAGGAAATATGCATCCTCTCCTGTAATCTTGAATCTGACAACAGCTGTACGCTCCTTGAGTGTCTTATATCCCTGTGCTACCTCATGCGAAGAAAGAGGTGTTCCACATCTGGGGCAGTAAGGCACAATCTTGAAGCCCTTGTAGAGCAGTCCCTTATCCCAGATTGTCTTGAGTGCCCACCACTCAGACTCGATGAAGTCATCATGATATGTTACGTAAGGGTCGTCCATGTCTGCCCAGAATCCAACTGTGCCGGAGAAATCCTCCCACATTCCCTTGTACTTCCAAACAGATTCCTTACACTCCTTGATGAATGGATCAAGACCGTACTCCTCAATCTGCTCCTTTCCGTCAAGGCCGAGCTTCTTCTCAACCTCAAGCTCAACAGGAAGTCCGTGTGTATCCCATCCAGCCTTTCTGGGAACCATGTATCCCTTCATTGTGCGGTATCTGGGAATCATATCCTTGATTACACGTGTAAGTACATGTCCGATATGGGGCTTTCCGTTTGCGGTCGGAGGTCCGTCATAAAATGTATATGTAGGGCCTTCCTTGCGGTTCTCCATACTCTTTCTGAAAATGTCTTCTTTTTTCCAGAACTTCTCGATCTCTTTCTCACGCTCGACGAAGTTCATGGTGGTGTCAACCTTCTTGTACATGAGTTGTTCTCCTTTCTATACACCTTTCCTTATCAACAACTTGATGTAAAGCGGATATTCGCAATCCGCTTCGCAACTCTAACGCAGGCTGCTTCGCAGCTTGTCTGCGTTCAAAAAATATAAAAGCCCACCGTCCTGTAACAGGACGAGGGCTTATCTCGCTTAACCACCTATTACATCTGCGTACCATCATACGCGCTCCCCCTGACGCAGGGACTCTCGCCGGCAGCTAATTGCAGATGCTTTCACCGTCGGGACTCGGAAGTGATCTTCAACCTGCTGCTACTCTGACCGGTCTTACACCATCACCGGCTCGCTGAACATTTGACTACAGGTCTACTGTCTTCGTCATAGTCTTTGCTATTTCGTGCATATTTTAATTGTCCAATGGGAGATTTGTCAAGACTGTCAAAAGAATTTCTACAAGGTATTGCGGCTTCTAATATATATACTGGTGCAAGGACTTGGGACTTTTTGTTTCTCGCCTTTGTATAGGCTCGCCTCTTGTACCAGGATTTGCCCTATACAAATTTCCACCCCTCATTTGATTAGGATATTGGCTATCCAGTCAATTCCTTTCTACCCAATAACTCAATTTGATTTCTTTTATTGGCTATTTCATGATCTTGGCAGATAGCCATAACAATCCAAATGGAAACCTATATTAACAACTATAGGCTCACCAGCAGATTTCAATATCACCCTATAACCCAGCGAAGTCTCTTGTATTGGCTATTATGCGTTTTCACTCAGTAGCCAATATACTTTCCAAAAGTGTTGTATTGGCTATAATGCTTTCTCTCCTCGCAGCCTATACTCTTCCTCAAATACCCCTAGGTTTCCGTACAAAGCAATCCTTCTGACGGACATTCACAATGCGCGAATTAATTTAAATAAACAAGAAAAATTACCCCTGAAAAGGGAGGATGCCAGGTGGTAAACCACCTGGCATTTATGAAAAAGTTTTATTTAGTATAGTTTATAAAAACTATTGGGCGTCTCGTTTAATGTAACTACAGTATATAAATCATATTTGTATAAGATTTTATTGCAAATTTAACAATCTGAATACAATTTGTAAACATAATATGAACGAAACGCTTTGTTATGTCTACTGAATACTAAGCTTTTTCAGGTTCAGGGTACTCTACTCCGAAGGTCTCAACAGTAACTGTCTCCATCACCTGGGGTTCAAGAGGTCTGTCGCTCCAGTCAGTTCTGACCTTTGCGATGTTGTTTACAGCCTCCTGTCCTTCGATTACCTTGCCGAATGCTGCATACTCGCCATCAAGATGAGGAGATTTTGCATGCATTACGAAGAACTGTGATCCTGCTGAGTTAGGCATCATGCTTCTTGCCATTGAGAGAACTCCCACATCATGCTGCAGGTCATTTGCGAATCCATTGTGTGAGAACTCGCCCTTGATTGAGTAACCAGGACCTCCCATTCCTGTGCCTTCAGGATCTCCACCCTGAATCATGAAGCCGGGAATAACTCTGTGAAAAATTAATCCGTTGTAAAATCCCTTGTTTACAAGGCTGATGAAATTGTTGACCGTGTTGGGTGCAATCTCAGGATACAGTTCTGCCTTCATGACATCGCCGTTAGCCATTGTAAATGTAACAATAGGGTTCTGTGCCATCTATTTATCCTCCTTAGTAGCGATTGTGTTCGCATATTTTTCAGATGTGCTCTACTGCTCCTTAGCCTTCTCATCCCATACAGGCACGTCAATTCCTGCAACCTCTGATGTGAAAGGTGTTCCATCTGCCTTCTCAAAGTGAAGCTGAGCCTTCTTTACATACTTGAAGCCGATGTACAGAAGAGGGATGTTGCAGTATGCAATAAGAATGTTTGCAAAGTCTGACAGATCCCAGAGAGCGCCGAGGTCCATACCAACGATGCTTGTAAGCATACCGAAGCAGATAACTACAATATCAATGATTCTGATGACATTGATGAATGTCTTGCTCTGGCTGATTCTGTTTGCACAAATCTCAGAGAATGACATGAATCCAAGGAGACATGTGAATGCGAAAAGTCCAAAGCAAAGTGAAACAAGCAGTGTCACAGCAGAATTAAAGGCTGTTCCAGGTGTGAGCTCCGCAACAGATGCGAGATACTTGGGAAGCTTACCAAGCTCGAACCATGCATCAGCTGAATCTGTAAGCCAAACGCGGCCCATGATTACTACGAATCCAGTAAGCGTACAGATAACGATGGTATCAAGGAATACACCGAGGGACTGAACACAGCCCTGATCACAGGGATGCTTTGCATCAGATGCAGCTGCAGGCATTGTGATGGTACCCTGACCTGCCTCATTACTCATGAGGCCTCTCTTAACACCCTGCATAAGAGCAACTCCAAAAGCTCCACCGAATACTGCCTCGGGCTTGAAGGCCTCTGTTACTACTGCGTAGAAGAACCAAGGGATTCTGGGGATGTTGAGAAGAATGAGAACGATAACTGTGAGTACATACACAACAGCCATCACGGGTACAAGAATATCTGTAACCTTTGAAATCTTCTTTGTTCCACCGAAGGAAACTGCAACAACTGCAACAATAACAACCACAAAACCAATCCAGTAAACTGCATGTGTTGTAGGAAGCTCTGTTCCTGAGATAATGCTTGCAATCTGTCCCATTGCTGAAACGGAGTTGAAGCCCTGTGCGGGGAAGCAGAGAATAGCGTAGATGATATACATAACTGAAAGGATGACACCTACGATAGAAGAATTCTTGAGGAGCTTTCTTCCATAGAAGGAAAGACCTCCGATATATTCATCGTCCTTCTTCTCCTTGAAAATCTGTGAAAGTGTTGACTCAACAAATGCTGTTGCCATTCCGAAGAAGGCAGAAACCCACATCCAGAGAAGGGCTCCAGGACCACCAACTGATACAGCACCAGTAACACCAAGGATGTTTCCAGGACCTACTCTCATGGCTGTTGAGAGGAAGAAAGAAGCAAGGGGTGAAATACCTGTCTTTGCCTTTGTCTCCTTTAATACCTTGATTCCGTATTTGAACTTACGTATCTGGATAAAATTAAGACGAATCGTGAAGTAGATTCCTGATCCGATAAGAAGAATGATTGCCAGTGTGAAATTACCGAGAATGGGAATATTTGCATACCACTCAAAGTTAGTGGGAAAATCCCAGAACAGATCTGATACGACCTGAATCTTACCGCAGACTGCAGTAATAAATGCTAATAATGCCTCCATTATTTTTCTCCCTTGTAAAGCGGACATTCGCAATCCGCTTCGCTTCTTGCTCATGAACGCAGGCTGCGTTCAAAATATTAATAGTTACATCTATGCTTTCTCTGACTTCTGCAGCAGGATAAATCCAAACGCAAACAGAACCATCAGGGAGAGTATACCAATTCTTGAAGAGTGCAGGAACAGTGAACATCCCGCAACAATGAGCGGACCAAGAAAATCCGCGAACTTTCCGAAGATGTCGAAAAGTCCAAAGTATTCACTTGCTTCATCCTTTGGGATGAGCTTACCAAAATGAGACCTTGAGAGAGCCTGTATTCCGCCCTGGCACATTCCTACCATGACCGCCAGCACCCAGAACTCCCAGGCCTGCGACAACCTGAAGCCCCAGAGACAGATGAATGCGTACATGATAATAAATATTTTTATCATCAGCACAGTTCCATACCGCTCAGCAAGGCTTGCTGCAAGTAGCGCACAGGGGAATGCCACGAACTGCGTCAGCAGAAGTGCAAGAATAAGGGATACGGAATCTATTCCCATTTCGCTTCCATAGGTTGTAGCCATGGAAATAATCGTGTACACTCCATCAATGAACAGGAAGTACGCCAGGATGTAGTAGAACAGCTTCTTATCCCTTCTGATCTTCCCAAAGGTCTTCTTCAGTCTTACAAAAGTGTTCGATACCAGATTGCTGGTCCTCTCCACAAAATGAACCTGCTTAACATTCCTGAAAAGTGGGATTGAAAGCAGTGCCCACCATAATATCGTAACCAGGAAGGATACTCTCATTGCACCGTCGTCATCAAGGCCGAAGGGCTTTACAAAAATAATCACGATTCCTGCAACAAATGGAATGCAGCTTCCGATATATCCCATTGCATATCCCATGGAAGATAGGTAGTCCATCCTGTCATCATCAGCGACATCAGTCAGCATCGCATCGTAGAGCATGTTGCAGGCATTGTACCCGATTCTTGATATGAGAAAAAATAACAGAAATGTCATCCATCCTGTGGAAAAGGTAAAGCAGATGGCTGCAATTATTCCCATTGCAAGAAAGAACGCGAATATTTTTTTCCGAAAGTCCTTGTAATCTGCAAAGGCACCGATAATGGGCGAAAGGACTGCCAGTATCAGCACAGACACGGAAGTTGCAGTGCCCCAGAGTGAGGTGGCATAGTCAAGCATGCCCTCTCGCTCCGCCATCATTCTGAAATAGATGGGTATGGTAGCTGTGAGAATCATGATAAATGCAGAGTTGGCCACATCGTAAAGCACCCAGCTTTTTTCAGTTTTGTTCAGCCTAAGCGAGTTCTTTCCCATATCTCTCCCGTAAATCCCAAAAATCGTCTCTATTTTATCACAAATTGTATTGTTGTAAAAGATGCGATGGACTATTTCACACTGAGCATTGTGGCCATATTTTATCAGCTACAAAAAGGAAACTGCCGCATCGTATATTGCGGCAGTCCCTTATGAATGTCATACTAGTCAGGTTTACTCTGCTCCGTTCTTAACCTCTACGGCTTCCTCTTCCTGAATGTCACCGAACATTGAGAGCATAGGCTCTACTGAATTATCGCCATGAATCTTACGGTCTACAAAGTTCTTTGTACAAGCCATGACCTGAGGTGAAAGTACAAGAACACCGATAAGGTTGGGAAGCATCATAAGACCATTGAAGGTATCTGAAATATCCCATGCAAGCTGTGCCTCCATTACTGAGCCAGCAAGCACGATAAGCACGAATACGATTCTGTAGGGAAGGACACCCTTCTCACCAAAGATATATCTGCAGGCTGTTGCACCATAGTGGCTCCATCCAAGTACGGTTGAGTAAGCGAACAGAAGGATTGCAATTGCAATGAATGCTGCTCCTACAGGTCCGAATACCTGAGAGAATGAGTAGCTCATAAGAGCGCTTGATCCACCAATCTCATCGAGAACGCTCTGAACTGCCTCACCCGTTGTAAGGTCAATCGCACCAGAACCGAGGATTGTGATGGCTGTAAGTGTACAAACGATGATGGTATCAGCAAATACCTCAAAGATTCCCCACATACCCTGACGAACGGGCTCTCTTACGTTTGATGAAGAGTGTACCATAACGGAAGAACCAAGACCGGCCTCGTTTGAGAATACACCACGCTTGAATCCCATCTTCATTGCCATTGCAAGACCAGCACCAAATCCGCCACCTGCAACTGCCTTGATTGAGAAAGCACCCTTGAAGATTGCTACAAAGATTGCAGGAATCATGTCTACATGAAGAAGGATGATGATGACTGCTCCTACAAAGTAAAGGATAACCATGAAAGGAACAAGCTTCTCTGTGATAGATGCAATTCTCTTAAGTCCGCCGACAACAACGGCACCAACTGCTACGAAAAGGAATACGCCAACAGCAATCTTGGGAATACCAAATGCTGAATTTACGTTTGAAACCATTGAGTTGACCTGGCTCATGTTTCCAATACCGAAGGAAGCAAGGAGACAGAAGAATGAGAAGAGGATTGCAAGTACAGTACCGATTCCCTTACATCCCTTCTTTGCTCCAAGACCGTCACGAAGGTAGTACATTGCACCACCGTGCCACTCTCCGTCCTCTCCCCTACGTCTGTAGAGAATACCAAGAACGTTCTCTGAGTAGTTGGTCATCATTCCAAAGAAAGCGATAAGCCACATCCAGAATACTGCACCAGGACCACCTGTTGCGATAGCACCTGCAACACCTACGATGTTACCTGTACCTACTGTAGCAGCAAGTGCTGTACAGAGCGACTGGAACTGTGAAATTGTCTTGTCATTGGTGTGACCTGTTACATGCTTGTCCTTGAAGATGGCACCGATCGTATTCTTCATCCAGTACTTAATATGAGTAACCTGGAAGAAACCGGTCAGGATTGTCATCAGGACACCAACAAATCCGAGAAGGATAAGTGCAGGCCAGCCCCAGACCATACCATTTATGGTATCGTTGACGTTGGTAATAATCTCAATCATAATTCTCCTCCTAAACTAACTGCTTGCTACGATGTTATATTTGTATACATGTATGCAGTATTGATTATAATAATAGACGTAACCGATTATCGATTACGCCTTTGTAATGATGGTGGTTATTCTAAAGGATAAACTGGTCATACGTCAAGTATTATTGTATACAAAATAGAAAGGACTGCCACACAATGTGCAGCAGCCCTGAATAATTTAGAACAGTAATCTAAAACGCTGATGTAATCATCAAGCCTTTCCGTCTGAACCAAGAACATTGATGATCTTGTGAGCAACCATGTCCTTAAC
>DCHL01000162.1 GCA_002317595.1 Lachnospiraceae bacterium UBA1753
GGTGCCGGTGGTCAGCATATCAACAAGACCTCATCGGCTATCAGAATTACCCACTTCCCGACAGGAATAGTTGTCACCTGTCAGAATGAGCGTTCTCAGCACATGAACAAAGACAAGGCTATGCAGATGCTGAAGAGTAAGCTCAAATTTCTCCAGGAAGAGGAGAACCGCATGAAGGCGGAAGGAATAAGGGGAGAGGTTATGGAGAATGGCTGGGGAAGTCAGATTCGTTCCTATGTACTTCAGCCTTACACAATGGTAAAGGATACCAGAACAGCATGTGAGGTTGCACAGGCTGACGCTGTTCTTGATGGAAAGCTTGACCCGTTTATCAATGCATATCTCAGATGGCTGAGCACGGGTAAATAATGAGTTGATATTACATTATTAGTAGACGAGGAGAGAATATTATGAACGTTGTTTGTTTGGACATGGAAGGTGTACTTGTGCCCGAAATCTGGATTGCTTTTGCAGAGGCAACAGGAATTCCTGAGCTTCGCAAGACTACAAGGGATGAGCCTGATTACGATAAGCTTATGAAGTACCGCATCGCCATTCTTAAGGAGCATGGACTTGGCCTCAAGGAGATTCAGGATACCATTGCAACCATCGAGCCCATGGAAGGTGCAAAGGAGTTCCTTGATGAACTGAGGGCAACCACACAGGTTATCATCTTAAGTGATACCTTTGAGCAGTTTGCCACACCGCTTATGAAGAAGCTTGGATGGCCAACAATCTTCTGCAATACTCTTGAGGTTGCAGAGAATGGTGAGATAACAGGATATAAGATGAGATGCGAGAAGTCGAAGCTTACAACTGTCAAGGCTCTTCAGTCCATGGGATTTGAGACCATTGCCAGCGGCGACAGCTTCAATGACCTCGGAATGATTCAGGCAAGCAAGGCAGGATTCCTCTTTAAGTCAACAGAGGCAATTAAAAAGGATTATCCTCAGTATCCTGCATTTGAGGAGTATGATGAGCTTCTTGCTGCGATAAAGGCTGCGCTGTAATGTCGTCATAGAAGACGCATACAGAGGTCTGGATATAGGGCATGATCCACAGGAATCCGATTCCGAATGTGAAGATGCCGACAAATATCCATCCGATAAATGAAACAAGCATATAGAATAGTCTTAATTTTTGACCCTTTACAATACCTGCACACGCTTTCATAAGCGCAAATGCAGGTATTGTTTCGTTACAGTGGTCAAGTATCACAAGCGGCAGGAAATAGTATGTCAGAGCAAAGTATGTGCTCAGTACTATGCCGATTATCAGCAGGAACGGAACGGGGGCAAGAAAGAGAATGTTGCCGACTGCAATATAGTAATACAGGCATACCGCAAAGGGAATGAACGGTGCCAGGGTTATGATTCCGCACATTATATTGCCGACTATTAGTGCAGAGAGTCCCCTGAGGCCGCCGGAAGGATTGAACATCACGAAAAGATCAGTGATATTGTAGTCCCTGTCTCTTGCGATATTCAGGCAGAAATAGTAACTGCCTGCCATGAGAGCGATGGTGACTACGGTGATAAGCATGCTGAGGACCATGGAACCTATGGAGGAACCCTGACCGACAGTGCTGTCGAGGATTGATATTACAAGATTGATTGCGAAATAGAGAAAACAAAGGGCAACAGCCATGCCATACTTACCTTTAAGCTGATGACGGGCCATTGCCTTACACTCTGAAGTGGATAAATATTTTTTCATAATGATGTACTGTATTATACTGCTAGGTCCAGGTTCATGCCGCTGTACTTGGCTGCATCCTGTGACTTTAATGCTTTCTGATAGGGGTTCTCTTCGTTGCTGTATTTAATCTGTGTTGAGGTTGTACCACCGGAAACATAGCTCCTGCCACACTCGGGGCAGACTGCTGTCTGCAGGGCAACGCTTGCCTGGATTACCTTACCACCCTTCTCGGCAGCCTTGCTGTAGGCGTTGGATACATGCTCCTGCTCGTGGGCCATAACCCTTGAAGCAGATGCTTCGGGAGAGATGTGGGCAGCACTCTTAAAGGAGACCATCTCGTCAGAACCATCCTGATACTTACGGTTCTTACAGGTCTCGCACTCTGCCGGACTGGACTTGCGTCCTACCTGCTTTACGTCAGATTCGCCCGGATTCAATGTGATGTTGTTGGTAGTGCGGTATGCATCATAGGGAGAAGCATATCCACCGACTGCACCAATTCTCATAAAAGCCTCAATTCAAACTAGAAAATATAGTTATGCCTAGAGTGTATCACAGTTGTCGATATCTGGCAAATACAGGTTTGAACGCAGGCGGGAGAAACCAGAAGTATTATATTTTTGACACAAGTATCGTATTATGTATAATTACAGTATTGAAAATAAATGAGCAGAAAATAAATGAGCAGAAAATGAAGGAGCAGATATGGACATTATTGCAAAAATCACAACCGAACTTGGTGTTAAGAAATGGCAGGTTGAGGCTGCTGTAGGCCTCATTGATGAAGGGTGCACAATTCCCTTCATTGCCAGATATAGAAAGGAAGTAACAGGAACTCTTGACGATGAGCAGCTCAGGAACCTTGATGAGCGACTCAGGTATCTTCGCAATCTCGAGGAGAAGAAGGCGACGGTCATCGCTACCATCGAGGAGCAGGGTAAACTTACTGATGAGCTAAGGAAGCAGATTGAGGACGCTGAGACACAGGTTGCTGTTGAAGATTTGTACCGCCCGTACAGACCTAAGAGACGTACCCGTGCTACGATAGCTAAGGAGAAGGGGCTTGAAGGACTTGCTGTTCTAATTTTAGCCCAGCTTACAAACGAAGATGTGGAGAAGTCTGCTGCTGCCTACGTGGATTCTGAGAAGGGCGTGGAAAATGTGGCGGATGCCATTGCAGGCGCCTCTGACATTATTGCCGAGAGCATTTCTGATGAGGCAGATTACAGGACGTATATCAGGAATATCACTGTCAAGGAAGGAACCGTCATCTCAGAAGCGAAAAGCAAAGAGGCGGAGTCTGTGTATGAGATGTACTATGAATTTTCTGAGAGCGTAGCGAAAATCGCAGGCCACAGAATCCTGGCAATCAACCGCGGCGAGGCGGAGAAGGTCCTTAAGGTGACTATTGAGGCACCCGAAGACAGGATACTTACGTTCCTTGATAAGAAGGTCATCACGAGGGATAACCCGTATACCACACCTGTCCTCAAGGCCGCTGTCCGTGATGCATACACCAGGCTTATTGCTCCTTCAATCGAGCGCGAGGTGAGGAGCATGCTGACTGAGAAGGCTCAGGATGGAGCAATATCGGTATTTGGAAAAAATCTCCATCAGCTTCTTATGCAGCCTCCCATTGCCGGAAAGGTTGTCCTTGGCTGGGATCCCGCCTTCAGGACAGGCTGCAAGCTGGCAGTCGTTGATGGAACCGGCAAGGTGCTGGACACAAAGGTAATCTACCCTACAGCGCCGCAGTTCAAGGTTGCTGAGGCTAAGGCAGAACTTAAAAAGCTTATTGCAAAGTACGGCATCTCCCTTATCTCAGTGGGCAATGGAACCGCATCTCGCGAGTCGGAGCAGATTATTGTCGAGCTTCTCAAGGAGATTCCACAGAAGGTTGAATACGTAATTACAAACGAGGCAGGAGCCAGTGTGTACTCCGCAAGCAAGCTTGCGACAGAGGAGTTTCCGAACTTTGATGTGGGACAGAGAAGTGCTGCTTCGATTGCAAGAAGAGTGCAGGATCCGCTCGCAGAGCTTGTTAAGATTGAGCCCCAGGCGATTGGTGTGGGACAGTATCAGCATGATATGGATCAGAAGCAGCTTGCACAGACCCTGAGCGGAGTTGTCGAGGACTGTGTAAACCACGTAGGCGTGGACCTTAACACTGCATCGGTTGCACTTCTGTCATATGTATCGGGAATTACAAAGCCGCTTGCAAAAAATATTGTAGAGTATCGCGAGAAGAATGGCAGATTCACGGACAGGAGGGAACTTCTCAAGGTGGCCAAGCTCGGCCCCAAGGCCTTTGAGCAGTGTGCCGGATTCATGAGAATCACCGGAGGAAAGAATCCTCTTGACGCAACCTCCGTTCATCCTGAGAGCTATTCGGTAACCGAGAAGCTTCTAAAGAAGCTCGGAATGACGGCAGGAGATGTCATTGCTGGCGGTAACAAGGCGGCTGTTACGCTGATGCTTAAGCAGAACCAGAGCAGGAAGCAGACCGCTGAGGAACTTGGCGTGGGCGAAGTCACACTCCAGGATATCCTGAAGGAGCTTGAGAAGCCCGGAAGGGACCCCAGAGAGGATATGCCAAAACCGATCCTTCGAAGTGATGTCCTCGAGATGAAGGACTTAAAGCCCGGAATGATTCTCAAGGGAACTGTCAGGAATGTCATCGACTTTGGTGCGTTTGTCGATATCGGAGTACATCAGGACGGTCTTGTCCATATCTCACAGATCTGTGACAGGTACATCAAGCATCCGCTTGAGGCCGTATCAGTTGGGGATATCGTGGAGGTTCAGGTGCTTTCCGTGGATTCGGCGAAGAAGAGAATATCGCTGACAATGAAAATCGGACAAAATTAGACCTTGAGGATTTCGTGTCGTATATAGAAACAGATGTGCAACACATTTATGAGGAACGATGTATTATGATGAAAAAATTTTTTGCAGTATTTCTTGCAGTAATGATGATTCTGACTGCGGGCTGTGGAAAGGAAGAAAAGTCAGCCACAGAGCCTGCACAGAAGGAGGCCGATGTTCCCACAATTGTAGTGGGGAAGACGGCAGAGGAATCAGAGAACACGGAGAGTGTGGAGAATACGGCTGAGG
>DCHL01000091.1:0-9226 GCA_002317595.1 Lachnospiraceae bacterium UBA1753
CTCAGAGGGCATTCGGTCGGAGAATACTTCCCCTAGTGGTATGACAACATGGCTTTTGGGTTCGATGACGGAGACATAGACTCGCCTTCTGATCTCAGTAAACCGGATGAATTCCCTAAAGTGATGGACTTCGTTGCCATAGTTGCGATGGAGCTCCTTACACTTAAACACAGGTTCATACTGGATCATCTCAAGAGCAGAGGGTCCAAAGTGGAATCCGAGGAGGATCACACGGAATACTGTATCCAGGGCATCCTCATCATGAGCCATGCCGCAGTATGCGACCTGTGAATAGAATTCAGGGGAAATTCTCTTGTTGATGGCATCGATGACCTTGAGTGCCTTCTCTGAGTCTGCCGTAACCTCAATATATTCATCAAACAGGGAATACTGTGTGATTGGAAGAAAGCAGAGTTTTATATTCTGTTGTCCCTTTCGAGAAGTCCATGCATCGTAGATGCAGGTGAGCATGGCCTCCCATTCATGTTCGCAGTAGTAGTATGTCATCTAATTATCTCCAAGCGTGGTTCTGAATAAAATGATGGAGGATTTCATAAATTATAGTTGCTATGCCAGGCCGAAATCCTGAAACAGATTGAGCTGTCTCGTCTCATTGCCCTGGTCCTGTATGCGGTAGTTGTCCTTATATTCGATTCCTGCAAGGCTCTCAGTGATGTAGCGCTGCTCGAAGGGTATGCGGTTCATCATCTTGCCACCGCAGGTGATGAAGTACTGTGCCCTCTTGAGAACAACGCCCATCTTCTTAAGAATCTCAAAATTGAGGGAGGTGTAGCGTCTTGCACGGACAATTCGCTGCACGCTCTTGGGACCGATTCCCGGAACCCTCAGCAGCTGGTCGTGGGAGGCTGTGTTAATCTCTACGGGGAAATTCTCAAGATGGGTAACCGCCCAGAAGCACTTGGGGTCAATTCTCTCGTCGAAGAAAGGATTCTCCTCACTGAGCAGCTCATCCGCCTTGAAACCGTAGAATCTAAGGAGCCAGTCTGACTGGTAGAGCCTGTGTTCACGAAGAAGAGGTACAGCGGTACCCTTCTCAGGCAGGGCGGGATCGTCGTTAATCGGAATATAACCAGAATAGAATACTCGCTTCAGATCCATTGTAGTGTAGAGAGTCTGTGACATCCGGATGAGGTCAAGGTCGGTCTCCGGAGTCGCACCTACGATGACCTGCGTGCTCTGACCTGCTGAGGCGAAGGAACGTCCCATCTCCTTGTCGCGCCGCTCAGCAGGATAGAGCAGAATGTTGGAGGCATGGTTTTCAAGCTTTGCTGAATCGGGAAGAGATGGGCTTGAAGTAGCATCTATCGCTGATTCAGGAAGGATTATGCCTGAAGCAGAACCTTTTGCTGAATCGGGAAGAATCAGACCTGCTGCAGAACCCTTGCCTGCTGCAGAACCCTTGCCTGCAGCAGGAGTCTTCGCAGCATTAGGGCCACTTGAAGCAATCCGCTCTGCATTATTATTGAAGATGCTGCCTGCGAGGTGCCGGTTGATGCCGCTTCGCTCCATGCGGGCACTCTTGCCGATGGCAAGCCTATTGGTGGCAATGGTGCCCGCAATCTGGGACATGGGACGCATGATGGTCTCCATGGTCTTGTTGGGGGCAAGTGACTTAAGTCCCTCCGAAGTAGGAAGCTCCATGTTGATGCTTATTCTGTCAGCGAGAAGGCCCGCTGAGTATATGAGTTCTTCAGGGGCTCCTGGAATGGCCTTGATATGAATATATCCATTGAACCTGTGCTTAGTGCGAAGGAGCCGTAGGGTCTCGCACATCCTCTCCATTGTGGAAGCTGGACTGACGTCAACACCAGAGCTGAGAAACAACCCCTCAATGTAGTTGCGCCTGTAGAACTCCATAGTGATGGTACATATCTCCTCGGGCGTGAAGGTGGCGCGGGGAACATCATTGGACTTTCTGTTGAGGCAGTACTTACAGTCATAGACGCAGTGGTTGGTCATCAGAATCTTGAGCAAGGATACGCACCTGCCGTCTGCTGCGAAGCTGTGGCATATTCCAGCCGCACAGGAATTTCCGAGATACCCTTTCTTACCTCTTCTGTCCACTCCGCTTGAAGTGCAGGCTACGTCATATTTTGCTGCATCTGACAGAATCTGGAGCTTTTCTTCAAGGGATCTGTCAGGACTTATTTCAAACATAAAAACCTCTTTTCTTTTCTCTCTACATAATGTATTATACAAACATACGTTCGATATTGCAATCATATTTTGATTTTGGCTGGTTTCTTATGCGCTATCAGGCCGTCTGCTATCAACTATCAGGCAGGGTGCCCTGTCTTGATTAAAATGGATTTCTGCAATAAAATAAGAGTGTATGCGGTGCTGGCAGGGCACCATAATAGAAAAGGAGAATATGGGGATGAGTGCAATTGATAATGGTCTTTTTGTTGCAGTGCGGCAGCTTGCTGGAACGTATAAGGACAGCCCAGAGGGAATAATCTGGGGATATGCCAAGCTTCTGTGCATGGATGAGAAGATGGTGCAGATTATGGTCGGTGAGGGTGAGAATGACGACCTCGAGGAAGCACACATTGCTTTTGATAAACAGGGGCTTAATGCGGAGCTCATTAAGGGCAGGATGCAGGCTTTCATTACATGCATAAATAAGGATGAAGAGCGTGAGAAGAAGCTGAAGCAGTTTTGGGATTTCATTGAATCTGGTGATGGACCGACCGGATCTAAGGCAATAATCACCAAGGTGATTAAGCTGGCAGCCTTTGATATCAAGGCAATCTTCGGGGCGAAGGCAGACGAGGACAGTATTGATGAAGCCTTTGACGAGGTGAAGGCTGATCATATAGCCTTTATGGAAAAAATAAAAAGTGAAGCAAGTGCAGGTGGTGATGATACTCCTAAAAAGGAGGAGAAGGAGGCTAAAGAAGCGAAGGAGACTCCTGAGAATTCACCAGTGCCTCTTGTAAAGCCACCAGTGCTTCTTCCAATTGAAGAAATGGATATCGATGGAACTGAAGACAAGGGTGATGAATACGAGGAAGAGGAGGATGATGATACTGAAGACAGGCAGACTCTTTCTGCTCTTTCTGATGAACTGAAAAAACTCAGTATTACACTTGCTGACGTTGTTAAGGGTCAGGAGGCAGCAATCCTTAAGTTCATAAAGGGATACTCTCAGGGCGAACTTCTCAAAAACAGCGAGGACAGAAAGGCGCCTAAGTCATACTTTTTCTTCTTCGGACCTCCCGGAGTGGGAAAGACACTTCTTGCAAATACAGCAGCTGATGCCCTTGGACTTCCCTTCAAGGTGTTCAACATGAGTGAGTATGCGGGACACCAGGCCCATGAGGAGCTGCTGGGAACCGCTTCCTTCTACAATAATTCAAAAGAGGGAACTCTTGTGAAGTTTGTCAGGGAGCATCCTGAGTGCGTGATTCTTTTTGACGAGATTGAGAAGGCACACCTTAATGTAATCAGGCAGTTCCTTCAGATATTGGGTTCGGGCACCCTTGACAACAAGAATAAGGACAAGCAGATCAGCTTCAAGAATACGATTATTATTTTCACCTCCAATGTCGGAAGAAAGCTTTTCTCTGACAGGAGTGTGAACTTTGCGTCTCTTCCGGACAAGGTTCTGACGGACCTCATCGCCAATGAAAAGGATGAAAATGGCAGAACTGTTCTTCCAGTTGAGATCTGTTCAAGAATTGCATCGGGAACTCCCATCATGTTTAATCACCTTTCGGTCCGCCAGCTTTCAGGACTTGTCAGGACGAATTTCGACAGGGTTGTTGAGGGTATGAAGAAGGAGTATGGAGTCAGAGTGACCTACTCGGATTTCCTGCCGCTTCTGTTCCTTTACAGTTATGGCGGTGAGATTGACGCAAGAGTTGCGACCTCACAGAGTGGAAATTTCATCAAGAATGAGATATATGAGCTTCTTAGGCAGATGGAGAACTGCAAGGAGAAGAAGGATGGGATTAATTCCATCAAGATTGATGTCGACTGGAAGGGCATTGAGCCTGAACTGAAGAGACTGTTTATCAACAACGATACGTCAGAGGTTCTTATTTTTGCCGATAAGGACAGTACCGTTTTTGACAGCATTAATAAGAAAAAATATGTAGTATACAGAACTGATGATATCAATGAGGCAAGGGAGTATCTTAAGAATGACCTTGCGGCAATATTTATCGATCCAGAGCTGGGAAGCGGCAGTGAGAATGAGACAGTTCTCAGTATTACTGACTATAATACTGACGGTGTGAGACTCTTCCACGAGATAATCGAGACTCAGGCCAATATCCCGACATTCCTGCTTGAAACGGGCCGCATCATGACCGATGTTGACAGGGATACGTTCTTCCAGGAGGGTGCGACTGGGTTTGTGAAGGCGGCAGGACTGAGTGCGGCTTCCTTCAAGCGCAATTTTGACCAGATCATGGAAGAAATATACATGGAGGCAGAGAATCAGAGATTTACTCAGAGAGGATTTGTCATCGGATTTGGTACCAAGCAGGAGATCGGCGATGACGGCAAGGTTAAGATTCTTTTCTATGATATCAAGAAGAAGATTGCTGTGGACAGTGAGAGCCGAGGAAGCATCCTTCTTGACAGTGAGAGACCTAATGTTCACTTCAACGATGTAATCGGTGCTGGAAAGGCGAAGGAAAAATTAGGTAGCTTTGTTGAGTACATCAAGAATCCCAAGAAGTTTCTTGCTGCAGGAGGCAAGCCTTCAAAGGGCGTGCTTCTGTATGGACCTCCCGGAACGGGAAAGACCATGCTTGCAAGAGCCATGGCAGGAGAGTCTGATGTGACCTTCATCCAGTCAAGCGCAACTGATTTCATGGACCCTTATTTTGGAAAGAGTGAGGAAAATATCAGGGAACTGTTCAAGCGTGCCAAGAGGTATGCCCCCTCGATTATCTTCATTGATGAGATTGATGCCATCGGAAAGAGGAGAACCGGTTCTTCCAATGATTCAGCGACTGAGAAGATGCTCAACACCCTGCTGACGCAGATGGATGGATTCGCTACAAGTGATCCGTTAAAGCCCGTGTTTGTCCTTGCGGCAACCAACTACGGCGCAAGTGAAAATGATGATGGAATAGAAATGTTGGACCAGGCCCTTGTCAGAAGATTCAAGGACAGGGTGAAGGTAGATCTTCCGAATGAGGATGAGAGAAAAGAGTTTATCTTAAAGTTCGTGAATGACAGGGATATTAAGAGTATCTCTGATGAGGCAATCAACAACATTGCGTCAAGGACGACAGGACAGAGTCTTGCCATACTCCAGAATGTACTTGATTCAGCACATGAAAATGCTCTCAAGGATTTAAGGGATATGAAGGATGATGATGTCCTGACCTCACTTGAAGATTATGTATACGGCGAGAAGAAGACTTTTTCTCCTGAGTATTACAGACGCGTTGCATACCATGAGGTGGGCCATGCGTATGTGTCGTACCTCTGCGGTGATAAGCCCAGATATATCACAATCGAATCAAGAGGCAATTTTGGCGGATACATGCTTCACGCAAGCAATGAAGATAGGACTGGCTACACCAAGGATGAACTTCTCGGTCTTATCAGATGCTCCCTTGCAGGAAGATGTTCCGAGCAGGAATTCTATGATGATTCTGTTGCTATCAATACAGGAGCTTCTGGTGACCTGAAAAGTGCGACAAGCGTGGCCTTTGACATTATCTGCCAGTATGGCATGGAGGACAGCCTCGTTGTCATGAGCCGTCAGGAGATCATGAACTCATCACTTGCAGATGAGTATCTGGCCAGGGTTAACAGACTTCTTCAGCAGCAGCTTGCAGAGACGAAGAAGATTATTTCCGAAGGCCGCGAGGTTATAGAGAAGATAGTCGATGAACTCGTGAAGGAGAACAGGCTGACAGGTGAGCGCTTTAGCCAGCTGATGGAAGAGAACAAGAAGAAAGATGAGTAAGACAATTAAGGAACTTAGCAACGAATACTTACTGGAAGCAGAGGCAGACCCGGAGCGGCTCAAGGCGGAATTCTATGAGATAGACCGCTACAGCCGCCAGGATTCTCCCTGCATATATCACGGCGAATATGTGAGAACGACATATATGCCTAAGATTTTCAGGCGCTCAGATTTTGAGCGCCTTTCTTCAGATATCGGGATTCTGTATGGAATCTTTGAAAAAATATTTGAGCGGTTCTTTTCAGACGAGACCTATCGCAGCCTTTTCGGCTTTGGCGAGAGGGAACTGCAGCTTGTGATGGGAAGCCGCCACAGGGAGTTCATGCTGCCGATGGCCCGCGTGGATATTTTTTACAATGAAGAGACTGGGGATTACAAATTCTGTGAGTTCAACACCGACGGAACGAGTGCCATGAACGAGGACCGCGCGCTTCATTTGGGGCAGGGTGGTTCTTCAGCGTATTCAGATTTTACTGGGAAATATAACGCCCATTCGCTGGAACTCTTTGACAGCTGGGTCAGGAGCGTGAAGGATATGTACAGCCGGATAAGGGGCACTGATGAACCCTTCAGGCTTGCGATAGTTGATTACCTCGAGGGCGGTCTTGTGCATGAGTTTTATGAGTTCGCAAGGCACTTTGAGGCAGCGGGCATCGAGACCGAGATATGCGATGTGAGGGAACTGACCTACGATGGACAGGTGCTTTATGGAAAGAGTGGAAAGAAGGTCGATGCAATTTATCGGAGAGCCGTGACGTCGGATGTGCTGGCTCGCTTTGAGGAGTCACAGGCGATGATAAGGGCAGCGCAGGAGGATAAGGTGGTTCTCTTTGGGGATTTCCACACACAGCTTGTGCACAATAAGTCTATTTTCAGGGTAATGCAGTCTCCTGAGACCTTTGCTTTCCTTACCGAGGAAGAGATTGAGTACGTGAAGAAGCATGTGCCTGAGACCAGAGCGTTCGTGGATGAGGATAGGGATATGGTTACCCGCAGCAGGACCTCCTGGATACTCAAGCCCATAGATTCCTATGCTTCGCGTGGTGTCTATGCAGGAGTTGAATATGACGATGAGAAGTGGGCTGAGATAGTGAAAGAGATTCCCACCACAGGGTATCTCCTTCAGGAATTCTACATGCCCTATGTGACGCAGAATTATGGTCTTTTAAAGGGCGAGTATGGAAAGCGTGATTATTACAATCTCACGGGAATTTATACCTACAACGGTGTGCCCACGGGATTCTATTCAAGAGTGTCAGCTACGCCGATTATCTCGACTCAGTACAGTGAACTGACAGTGCCGACACTTCTGGTTGAGGATATGTGAGATGGCGGCAAGAGTGCTGATTGCCTGCCGGATGGTGGAAGATGCCATAAGTAAGGCAGTGCGTGAACTGAATAGTGATATCAGCATTGTCTGGATTGAGCGAGGACTTCATGAGACACCGAAAGTTCTCCATGATATACTTCAGCGAGAGATTGACCGGCACCAGGATGTGGAGGAGATTCTGTTATCCTACGGTCTCTGTGGCTGTTCGACGCGAGGACTTGTAAGTCATGGCACAAGGCTTGTCATGCCGCGGTTTGACGACTGCGTCAATATCATGCTGTTTACTGGCGAGCGCTGCGCCCGTGCACTTACTCAGACCGGAAGAATGTATCTCACCCGGGAGTGGACCGAGGATGACAAGTCTGTTCTGGGACAGATAGGTAGAATTAGGAATGAGTTTGAGCCTGAGATGGCAGAGACTGTGATCTGTTCAATCTATGGAGGCTATAGCGGAATAGATGTCATTGACAGTGGCTGCTATGACACTTCACTGACTCTTGAGTATGCGTCGCGCGCTGCAGAAGAGCTTGGGATTAGCGCTGATACCGTCAAGGGCTCAGCGGACATATTTTTTAGACTGATAAGTGGAGATTACGACAGCAATATCCTGGTGAAACAGCCCGGAGAAGCGATAGAAATAAGGGACTTTGAGGTGGAAGGATGATACCAGATTCAATCTCCGCAAGGGGAGGATATGGTTCGTTTCCCTGCGGCGGAAATGGGACCTGCGGAAAATGTAAAATTGAAATCCTGTCTGGGTCGCTTCCCATAACACCCGCCGACCGTCGTCTGCTGAGTGAACAGGAGCTGGCTGCGGGAATCAGGCTCGCCTGTCAGGCGGACATTCCGGCAGATGTAACGGTGAGGCCACTGTGGAACAGCGAGGAGGACATCGTTGCTGTCGGAGGCGATAGCATCAAGGGCGTGGATGACAGCAATGGCATTGAAGCTGTGAGCGACAGCAATGGCATCAGTGGCGCAGCGTCCCTGGAGTACGGCATTGCGGTCGACCTTGGAACCACGACGATTGCTGTAAGTCTTGTGGACATGACAGACAAAGCGGTGGTTGACACAGTGACATCCATAAATCATCAGAGAAGGTTTGGCGCGGATGTCATAAGCAGAATCAATGCGGCCTGCAGCGGAAGGGCAGATGAGCTCAGGAGTCTGGTTGTTGAGGATATCAACAGCTGTATCACGCAGCTGGCAGAATTGCATGGACTTGATATTTCATCTGTGAAAAAAATTGCAGTGGCAGGTAACACGACTATGGAACACCTGCTGCTCGGGTATTCCTGTGAGACCTTGGGACGAGCTCCCTTCACAGCGGTCTCGCTGGATACGGCTAAGCTTCCAGCTTGTGAGGTTTTAGGCAACCTATACTGCAAGGACACTGTTCTATTTGTGCTTCCTGGTGTATCAGTATATGTAGGAGCTGATATCCTCGCGGGAATCTGCGAGTGCGGTATGGACAGAAGTGAAGAGGTGCTGATGCTAGTCGACCTTGGAACCAATGGCGAGATGGCTATTGGCAACCAGAACGGGATACTTGTCACATCAACCGCTGCGGGACCAGCCTTTGAAGGCGGCAACATATCCTGCGGAACCGGGAGTATTCCGGGCGCAGTAAAATCTGTGGATATCGACATGAATACGGGAAGGGTGAAGCTTGGAATCATCGGAGATAAGACTCCAGTGGGTCTGTGTGGTACCGGCGTGGTTGAGACGGTCTGTGAACTTCTGAAGGCACGCATCATCGACGGAACGGGGCTTCTTGAGGATGAGTATTTTGAGGACGGATATGAGCTTGCTGAGGATATTTTTTTCACACAGAAGGACATCCGTCAGTTCCAGCTTGCCAAGGGGGCTGTGAGAGCTGGAATTGAGGTGCTGATCAGTGAGTATTCAAGGGACGTGGCATCTGAGGGGCAGGCATCTGAGGG
>DCHL01000091.1:9294-17327 GCA_002317595.1 Lachnospiraceae bacterium UBA1753
GGCGGATTTGGAACCTTCCTGAATGCCGAGAAGGCAGCTGGCACAGGGATAATTCCCAAGGAACTTGTTTCTTCTGTGGTGGCGGCAGGGAACACATCCCTCAGGGGGGCGACAGCCTTCCTGACAGATGCAGGATATGCAGACAGGCTTGAAGGAATCAAGGCAAAATGCAGGGCAGTTGAGCTTGCACAGAATGACGGCTTCAACAACCTGTTCCTTGAAAAAATGAACTTTGAGGACTAATAAGAAACAGGAGAAGGATGGTACATGAGAGGAACACTTATCTCATACAACGAAGAAGATAACAAGGGAAGGATACGGGGTGAGGACGGAGCTGTCCTAGCCATATACTTCAATGCCTTCCGAGAAGGGATACAAACTGGCGCAGACATTGAGTTTACTCCTAAGGTGTCCGGCAAGGGCTTTCCGTATGCCAAGTTCGAGCATGTCATCGAGGCAGCTGAGACGCTGCCTGCGGCAGGAGAGGCGGCACCTGGGGCAGTAGCGATACCTGCTGATGAGGATCCTTTCGCTGAGTACATGACTGTCAGCGCCTGCAACAATATGATCAGCAGGGTGTTCCAGAACACGACAGAATTCAGGCGAGTGCTTGTAAAGGGTGAAGTCACCAACTTCTCAGGCAGGAGCAACGGCCATTACTATTTTGATATCAAGGATGATTCAAGTATCATCAAGTGTACGTTGTTTGCAGGAGTTGCAGAAAGTGAGCTTCACTTTGAACTTGCAAATGGACGGGCGGTCGCGATAGTTGGCAACTTTGAGTACTACGAGCCCCACGGAAAGAGCAATATCAGGGTCCAGAGAATTGAGGACATAGGTGCAGGAAATGCGAGGCTTGCGCTTCTGGCACTCACGGAGAGGCTCCGCGCAGAGGGAATCTTTGATGACGAGCACAAGAAGGCCATTCCGGAGCATCCCAGGAATGTCGGTCTGGTTACATCCTCACACGGACAGGCGAAGAAGGATTTTAACAAAATCAGAAAAGAGAGGAATATATATCTTCCTGTATTCCATTACGACTGCAATGTTCAGGGACGCAATGCCGTGGAATCCATTGTCCAGGGTATCCGCGAGCTGGATGGCATGGGACTCGATGTCATTGTCGTGACAAGAGGCGGAGGGTCTGACGAGGACCTCAAGTACTACAATGACGAGGCCATTGTAAGGGCAATCTACGAGGCCCGGACTCCGATTATCTCGGCTGTCGGTCATGAAGGCAACTGGTTCCTGTCAGACAGGGCTGCCGACGACAGGGCTGCGACACCCACCGATGCTGCCAAGATGGTGTTCCAGGATATCATGAAGGATGTGAGGCGAGTTGAGCAGATCCGCGGCGAGATGGGAAGAAGCATTGCCACCCATATCAGCAGGCGTCAGCTGAGCCTCAGGGAGCAGCGGGCACTGGTGGAGAAGAACAGTCCGAAGAACAGACTTCGCGTCAATTTTGACAGGCTTAAGTTTGAGCGCGCTGCCCTTGATAAAAATATTAAGGCGGTATACGCGGGCAAGAAGCACAGGTATGAGATCCTGTCAGGTCAGCTTCCAGAGCGCATGCGAAGCGTCTATGAGAGCAAGAAGCATCGGTATGACATGGTGTCAGCCCAGCTGCCCACTCTCATGCAGAGAGTCTTCCAGGGGAAAAAATATAGATTCGATGTTTTGCTGACGCAGCTTCACGGCTTGTCTCCGACGGCAAAGCTGGTGAATGGTTTTGGCTACATCGCATCAGCGGGAAAGCCAGTCGTGAGCATAGGCCAGGTGACTGCTGGTGACAGTATTACGGTAACGGTACATGACGGAGTGATTTCAGCGGATGTTACTTCGACAGAGAATAAGGAAACAAAGTAAGTTTAGGGAGGTATAATAATATGAACGATACAAGAGAATTTAATGTTGATGTGGCACTTAGGAGACTTGAGGAGATTAACGCGAGACTTTCAAACAGCAATATTGAGCTTGCTGAGTCGCTTGAACTCTATAAGGAGGGTGTACTTCTTGCAAACCAGTGCCAGGAGCATCTCGTGGGAGTGGAGCAGTTCATCCAGACAATCAATGGTCCGTCTGATGATGATGTGGAGTGAGAGAGAATTGTACTAATCTTCGTACAAAAATGATTTTTGTTGCCACTGGTGGAAATTGGTGGTAGAATGCCTTTATCTATAGACAGCATATGTTTATTAGTAAGAGAAGGAGGTGCGAGCTATGGATGTAAGTTCACTTGGAATGCCGGATATTGCTTCGCTTTCGATGGTAATGGCACAGAATAAGGTTCAGAATGAGTTTGGAGCTGCTATGCTTGCAAAGAGCCTCGATACTTTTGAGAATGCAGGAGCTGACCTGACCAAGATGATGGAGCTTTCTGTGAATCCTAATGTTGGAGCTAATTTCGATATGTCTGTGTAAGATTTTTACAGATGAATTTTTTGCAGATAGCTCTGTGGTGTTTTGTTGAGATAGAATAATAAGTAAAATAAGAGGCCTGTCACACGCACAATGTGACCGGCCTCTTTTGTGTCCATTCGTTTCTGAATAAACACTATTGATTAAGGAAAAATCAACCGTATTTATTTTTTCTTCGATGCTGTAATTTCTTTTACCGATTCCCCGTTTGTGATCGAGAAGGGGATGAGCTCGTGGCTTGCGGTCCTGCCGAGGTTAATCATGTTGAGAAGAATCTCCACTGACCGGTCTGCCATTTTCACAAGATCCTGTCTGATGGTGACGAGCCTCGGATTGTAGTAATCTGCAAAAGCAGTTCCATCGAAGCCGACAATCGAGATATCCTCAGGCACCAGGAGACCATGGTCTCTTATTGCCCTTATCGCACCGACAGCCATTACATCCGACATGGCAACCACTGCTGTGATGGGAAGACTCTTATCAAGAAGTCTGGTCATTCCAGAGTAAGCCTCTTCCAGGGAGTATCTCGCCTTCTCGTAGTAGGTGAAGTCGAAATTCCTGCCGTGGCTCTTGTAGGAGAGCTCATATCCCATGAAACGCTGCACTGATGTATATGAAATCTGAAGATCACCACCGAGTACTGCGATATTGCTGTGTCCCTTGTCGAAGAGGTAGTCCATGGCCTTCCTTGCTGCTGAAATATCATCTGTGGCTACTGAAGAAAGGTTCTCAAAACCAAGATCCGATGCCTGCGTTGAAACAAGGACACAGGGAACATTAATCTGAGAAAACTCTGCCTTGAAGAATTCCGGATTACCACCGAGAAAAAGAATGCCGAGGGGTTTTCTCTCCCTGCTCAGGTTGATGGCTTCCTGCACCTCATTTTTTGCCTCGTCAAGATAGTAAACGTTGAAGGTGTACTGTGCGGATTCCATCATCCTCTGGATTCTCTCGATAATCTCAGCGAAGAGCATGTTGGATGTACCCTTCACGAGAACCAGGATGTTTTTGGTAACTACCTGCTTTAAGTGCTTTGCATTTGTATTGGGGACGAACCCGTGGGCATTGACAATCTCCATTATTTTTGCCTTGGCCTCCGGGCTGACGTCCTGTCTGTTGTTTAATACTCGCGATACGGTGCTGATTGAATAACCCGATTCCTTCGCGATATCTACTATTGTCATATCCTATTTATCCTTTTACTGCGCCTGCCATAACTCCCTCTATTATATACTTTTGGCAGAAAATGTAAAATATAACAATTGGAACGATTGCAACAACTAATACTGCCATCATTGCGCCCCAGTCAATCTGGCCATGTGACTGCTTCAGGTACTGGATAGCGATGGGGATGGTCTTGTACTTGTTGATGTTCAGAACCAGGGAAGGAAGAAGGTAATCGTTCCAGATCCACATTGTCTGAAGAATGGCAACTGTGATTACTGTCGGCTTCATAATGGGAAGGATAACCATGAAGTATGTCTGGAGAGGGTTGCAGCCGTCGATCATTGCTGCCTCCTCAATTTCCAGGGAAATACTTTTTACAAAGCCTGTGAACATGAATACTGAAAGTCCTGCGCCAAATCCAAGATATACAACAACGATTCCAACTGGTGTTGACAGGTGGAGCATGTTGGCAAACTTGGAAAGTGTGAACATTACCATCTGGAAGGGTACGATCATCGAGAACAGGCAGAGCACATAAATAACCTTAGTGGCAACTGTGTGTACTCTTGTGATGTACCATGCACACATTGAGCAGCAGAGCAGAATGAGTGCAACTGAACCGATGGTGATTGTAAGTGAATATCCAAAGCAGTGGAAGAGGTCGGTCTTGCTGATACCATTCTGGTAGTTGAGCATTCCGCAGAACATCTTCTGTGCACCCTTCAGGAACTTATCAAATCCGTCTGTGATGGGATAGGGAGATACTCCGAAGGGGAATTTGAAAATATATGCCTTTCTCTTGAAGGAGTTAAGGATAACTACAAAAATAGGCGAGATCCACATAATACTGAGGATTGTCATTACTACTGATAGTATTCCGCCGTGCTTTGAACGTCTTGCTGCTGATACTTCTGTCTTATTGCCTGCCATTAGCTTTCCACCTCCTTGCTTGTTGTGAGCTTATTCTGGATGATAGCGATGATAGCTACCATGATGAAGAAAATAACTGCCTTAGCCTGGCCTACGCCCTGCCAGCCCTGAGTACCGTACATTGTATCGTAGATATTCAGTGCGAGGAGCTGTGACATCTTGCCGGGGTTACCGCCTGTCAGCGCCAGGTTCTGGTCAAAGAGCTTGAAGCCATTGGTCAGAGACAGGAATGTACATATTGTGATTGTGGGCATCAGAAGAGGAATGATAACACTCTTAAGAAGCTGGAAGGAAGAAGCTCCATCAATTTTTGCCGCTTCAATGAGTTCTCCGGGAACGTTCTGAATACCAGCTACATAGATAATCATCATATATCCGATCTGCTGCCAGCATACTACGATGATGAGACCCCAGAATGCTGTCCACTGTGTACTCACGATTGTCTTGGAATAGTTCTGGAGGATGGCATTGAAAATCATCAGCCAGATGTAGGAGAGGACGATTCCACCGATAAGGTTAGGGAGGAAGAATGCTGTCCTGAAAAGGTTGGTACCCTTGATACCCTTTGTGAGGAGCATGGCGATTGCGAAGGCAACGATGTTGATCACAAGCACGGATGTCACCGTGAAGAGGGCTGTGTACCAGAGAGAGTGAAGGAAGGTTGTGTCCAGCACTCCATTAACATAGAAGATTCGGCCGTAGTTCTTGAGGCCGACCCACTCCCAGTCTGTTACTGTCGTGAACTTACAGAAGGAGAGGAAGATTCCGTATACAAAGGGAATCAGGAAGCCGATTGCGAAGGCGATCATTGTGGGCCATAAGAAAATCGGCGCAAATTTTTTCATTGATTTTTCCATTTTGATTTTTCCTTATCTTGATATAGTGCGTTTTGAAAAAATGATTTTTTCACATCTTGATGCTGTGTGTTTTGAAAAAATATTTTTTCACATCTTGATGCTGTGCGTTTTGATAAATTGAGCGAGAGACCAGGCGTCTCTCGCCCAAAGGGATGAAAAGTATTAAGGTACTCTTTGCTCAGTGAGCATTGAGCTAATATTTTCGGCTGATATTACTCGTTAGCGAGTGTCCACTGGTTAGCCCATCCATCTACGAATGCTGACTCAACGCCTGACCAGTCGCCGCCGTTGCAGGTGTACTCAACCATAGCTGCTACTACGTCTGCTCTCCAGTCATCTACGTTGGGAGTTGCGTTGAAGGACCATGCTACAGCTGTCTTACCCTGTGATGCATACTCATTAGCTGCTGCTGCGAATGCGTTCTTTGAAGCGAACTCACCTGTGAAGGTATCGAAAGGAGCTGTAAGTCCCATTGTGTCAGAGATTGCCATACGTCCTTCGTCAGAAGTGATAACCCACTCAAGGAATGCGAGTGTTGCATCGATGTTCTCCTGTGAAGCCTGGCTGTTTACTGCCCAGTAGTTCTCTGTACCAACTGCAAGACCCTCGTTAGCGTCATCAACACCGAAGTAGATAGGCATCATTGCAAGGTCATCTGTTGTTACAAGGTATCCGTTGTCAGGGTTAGAGAATGCTGAGAACTCCCAGTCACCGTTCTGGTAGAATACTGCCTCACCCATTCCGAGCTCTGCCTCTGCTGAGAATGAACCTGATGTAAGAAGTGCAGGATCAGCTGCTGAAGTTCCAACGTACATATCCCATACGTTCTTGAAGTCCTTGAGGTACTTTCCTGAGATTGTGCTCTGTCCAGCAGTGAGGTCACATCCAGCGTCCTTGAAATCATAGTAGAGAGCAAGACCTGCAAGGTGTCCTGAGAATCTCCATGATGATGAATCATCAAGACCAGCTGAAGCAAATGCCTCTGTGAGGTCTGTTCCAAGTGCTGCGTTGATCTCGTCTACTCTTGAGTTGATGTCTGTAGCAACTGCGTTTAACTTCTCAAGGCTGTTGATCTCATCAACAGAAGAAATAACTGCATTGTCCATTCCACAGTATCCTTCGAGGATTGTCTTGTTGTAGATGATACCGTAGCACTCGTAGCAGTTTGCGATACCAGCTACCTTACCGTTGTAGTTGATTGAAAGAGCCTTGTCTGTAAGGTGATCGTAAAGTGCTGTGCCTGCAAGGTCATATGTGTAATCATCCCAAGTCTGAGCTGCTGTTGTATTACCGATAGTGAAGATTGTAGGTGCATCTGACTTAGCAAGCTCTGACTGAAGTGTTGTGCTGTAAGTTCCATCAGCTGCTGTGAGGACTGTTACCTCTGTTCCTGTCTGAGATGTGTAAGTTGCTGCAAGCTCCTGCCAAGCATCATCTGTCTCAGGCTTGAAGTTTAAGAGATATACGCTTCCCTCACCTGTTGCTGCGGGAGCTGCTTCCTCGGCTACTGCCTCGTCAGCTGCGGGAGCTTCCTCTGCTGTTGCCTCTGCTGCGTCTGCGGGAGCTGCTGCAGGAGCTGCTGCCTGTGATCCGCATCCAGCGAGAAGTGCTGCTGTCATTGCTGTTGTCAGCATAACTGATACAAGTTTCTTTTTCATTTTGTTTCCTCCTTAAAATTGGTTGGTAATTGAATAAACATCATTTGTACGTTCCTTTGAATTCATTGAAGGTTTTCTTTGAATTCGTTGAAAGTTTTCTTTGAATTCGTTGAAAGTTTCCTTTGAATCCACCACAAGTTTCCTTGGATTCACCGAAAGGTTCTCGGCAACGCTTTCGGTAATGTTTACGGTAATGTTTGCGGTAACGTTTTCATGAGGTGAGTATAAGTCCATGGAGCAACAATTTGCAACCCCTTTTTTGAAAATTGTATAATGTGTAAAATTGAGGGAGTGGGTTTTTGGTGATAATTCACATACCGTGCACGACCGTGCTCGTGCCTCATAGTTTTGGGTAGGTTTCTGGTGGTTGTGTAGCAGTCCCGTCTCGACATTCTCGTCGCGATATTCTCGTCGCGATATTCTCGTTGCAGGCTGAGTTGTAGGCTGAGTTGTAGGCTGAGTTGCAGGCTGAGTTGCGTTCTCGTTGCAGGCTGAGTTGTGTTCTCGTTGCGACATTCTCGATGCCGGGTGCAGGAAGAAAAGGCAACGGAGAGCGCAGAAACCTTCATCAGCGTTGCCACGCCACTGCTTGATAATCAAGTGCAGGAAGTAAAAGGCAACGCAAATCTCAGAAACCTTCATTACCGTTGCCTGGCCACTTGATAAGCGCCACAGCTTGAGAGCAAGTTAAGGGTAAAAGGCAACGCAAATCATAGAAACCATCATCCCCGTTGCCCCTCCACTTGATAAGCGCCACAGCTTGAGAGCAAGTTAAGGGTAAAAGGCAACGCAAATCATAGAAACCTTCATTACCGTTGCCTGGCCACTTGATAAGCAAGTCCATTTTTGACTCACAGAAGTATCCAAGGAGTACACAGCAGCTTTAATTTATACAGCGTCACCAGGGCACATAACCTGGCCACGCCTTCCTCGTTTGACACTTTGTTTAGTAGGGTATATTCTGTGTTATCGGACTATATAAAATAAATCAAGATATCCC
>DCHL01000091.1:17496-19311 GCA_002317595.1 Lachnospiraceae bacterium UBA1753
GGAACATGGCAACAGGGGAACATGGTAACAGGGGAACATGACAATAGGGGAACATGGCAATGGGAAGAAAAAATGAAATAGATATGACGTCAGGGCCGCTGCTTGGCAAGATACTTGTCTTTCTCGTTCCGCTTATTCTTTCATCTACACTTCAGCTCTTATTCAATGCTGCTGATATTATTGTAGTAGGAAGATACGCTGGTTCTGAGGCGCTTGCGGCAGTTGGGTCTAATACGTCGTTAATTACATTATTTACAAATATCTTTATAGGCCTGTCCATCGGGGCCAATGTCGTGGCGGCTAAGTATCTGGGAGCCGGCAGAGACCAAGATACCTCCGACACTGTTCATACCTCAGTGGCAATAGCAGTGCTTGGCGGAGTGTTTCTTCTTATTATAGGCGTATTTTTTTCGGGGCCGATGCTGAGACTGATGGGGACGCCCGATGAAATCATAGGACTGGCAGAGTTATACCTTAAAATATATTTCTGTGGAATGCCCGCATTTCTATTATATAACTTTGGCGCGGCCCTGCTTAGGGCGGTGGGAGATACAAAGAGACCGCTTTTTTATCTGCTGATTGCAGGCTTTGTAAACCTGGTGCTCAACCTGTTTTTCGTTATCAGTTGCGGGATGGGTGTTGCTGGAGTGGGTCTTGCAACAGTAATGTCACAGTGTATTTCCACGTTTCTGGTAATCCGCTGTCTGGTGAAGGCAGAAGGAGCGATGAAGCTGAATCTTAAGGCAGTTCGTATCAACTTGGACAGGATGCTGGAGATAGTGAGGGTCGGTGTGCCTGCAGGACTACAGGGCATTGTCTTTTCCGTATCTAATGTGCTGATCCAGTCATCAATAAACTCCTTCGGTGCGATAGCAGTTGCTGGAAATACAGCGGCTGCCAACGTTGAGGGCTTTGTGTATATGGCGATGAATGCATCTTATCAGGCATGTGTGAGCTTCACAAGCCAGAACTATGGGGCAAGAAAGCCTGACAGAATCATCAGGGTACTTGTGCTGTGCCAGATTACGGGAGTGGTTACAGGACTAATTCTTGGGTGGCCGGCATGGTTTTTTGGAGAGCATCTGATGGGACTCTATTCTTCAGACAGTCAGGTGGTGGCATTTGGTCTTAGAAGAATGGGGATAATTCTGACTTCATATTTTTTGTGCGAGATAATGGACGTGCCGGTGGGGACACTCAGAGGCATGGGATACGGTCTTCTGCCAATGACTATATCACTTGTCGGAGCGTGCCTTTTTAGAATCATATGGATATTCACGGTATTTCAGGTTGTGCACACTCCCGAAGTGCTCTACATATCGTATCCGATATCATGGATCATTACTGCGGCAGCGCAGATGCTGGCTATCAGACTGGTATGGAATAGGCAGTGGCCGAAGGTTGCATGATAAGTTGCGAAGAAGCTTGCATCAGAACTGCGTAGAGGGGTGTGGCTAGGGATGCCTGAAATATAAACTGTATAGGCTGACGATAGGAAAAGCATAATAGCCGATACGACTTTTTTGAAAAAAGTATAGGCTGATGGTGGAAAAAGTATGATAGCCGATACAGGAAAATTCTTTGGCGTATCGGGTATCATTGAAAACTGACGGTGCGCCTATACTATCTGAAAAGGCTTCTTGACTGGAACGTTATGGCTGCTCGTCAAGAATGGCAAGAAGCCAATAACAGAATAATAACTGTGATATAGGGCAGACGCAAAAAGGAAGAGGGAGCCAATACAGAAGCCCACTAAGAGGCGGAGCAGATGTATAGGGCAGACGCAAAAAGGAAGAGGGAGCCAATACGGAAGCC
>DCHL01000139.1:0-11594 GCA_002317595.1 Lachnospiraceae bacterium UBA1753
TATGAGGATGGAATGGCATATTACGGCGAGCTCAAGAAGAAGGGCGAGCTTATCGATATGACAATGGCAGAGTTCGCTGACTTCTACAGAGAGAAGAAGTCTTACACAGAGCCTGAATGTGCACTTTGGAAGGACATCCTCTACGGTTCTGACAAGCAGCTCTTCTGGTACGCAGATCCCTACATGAGAGCCTGTGTGAACATGGACCAGGGCGGCGCAATCGTAGACCTCAGACCTTACGCAGCTAAGCTTAAGTGGGAAGTTGGTATCGGAACCAAGCATGTTCAGGATGCATCTTACCCATTCCTCATCCAGGAGAAGTACCGTGCAGGATACTTCACACACTACGCTGGAGAGGGAACCATCAGAAGTGCAAAGGTATGCTACAACGGCGAGGAAGTTGACCTGTGTCTGTGCAGGACACACGCTTCTTTCGAGCAGGAGGGGAACACAAGAATCCTTGTTCTCGATCCCGTTGACATTGAGTTCTATGACCTCACAGTTAAGCTCCAGACTAAGATTTACTTCGAGGAAGGCGCATCATCAATCAGAATTGAGAGAAACATTCTTGAGATGAGCAACCCTGACGCAGAGGTGACAGTCAACGAGTACATCGTGGCATGCTACGGTACCACAGAGTATCCCGAGGACATGACAGGAATCAAGCTCACTGTTGGAACAGATGCCAACACAGCAGAGGAGATTTCTTACGAGTACAAGTGCCGCGAGGCAGCGGTTGAGGGCGGAAATTTTGCAAAGGCAGTAATTCCTGCAATTGAGACAGAGGTTTCCCTTACAACAGATGCAAAGAACGGCAAGAGCTACATCAGAGAAGGATATGCATTCTCCCCGATGTTCACTCTCGGATTTGAAAAGAAAATATCAGAGAAGGAGGTATATTCGACATGGCTCAATCTGGAAAAGGCAAATTAAATTACAGATGTCCCCTCTGCTTCATGAGGGATCTCGACATCGATATGTTTTACGATAAGGACAAAAATGAATACTACTGTCTGAGATGTCAGTACGTAGGCGACGAGGAGGACATTCTCAAGAGAAATGAGATCATCCGAATGAAGTATGGCGCAATGTACAAGAGAATCACAGACTTCGATTGATGGCAGGTAGAAAAATGGCGAATCAGACATTCATAAAGGGAGCAGATATCTCCACCATTTTTGAAGAAATCGAGTGTGGTGCCAGATACTACGATGTAGAAGCTGGCACTGCAATTGAAGCTGAGAAGTTCAGGGATGAGCCCGAGGAGGTCCTGACAATCCTCAAGAGATACGGATTCAACTCCGTTAGAATCCGCCTGTGGAACGACCCCTATTCAAGGGCTGGGGAAAAATATGGAGCCGGCACCAATGATACGGAAAAGGCACTTCGCCTGGCAAGACTTTCAAAGGATGCCGGGATGAGCATCCTCTTCGACTTCCACTACAGCGACTTCTGGGCTGATCCCGGTAAGCAGACAATGCCGAAGGCCTGGGAGGGACTCGGCGTTGATGAGCTTGAGAATAAGGTTTATGAGTACACAGAATATGTGATGCGTAAGCTCGTGGATCAGGGAACAACTCCTGAATACGTTCAGGTGGGAAATGAGCTCACAAACGGTCTCATGTGGCCGGTGGCAAAAAAGCCCTGGAAGCCTGAAGACTTTGAGAGCGAGTACGGCAACGGATATGACAACATCGCCCGCTTCGTAAGTGCAGGAATAAGGGCAGTAAGGAAGGTTAGTCCTGAAAGTAAGATAGTGATCCACCTGGATAACGGCGGCAACAACCCAATGTACCGCGACTGGTTTGACAACTATTTTGCAAGGGAGTATTCAGAGGATTTCGATATCATCGGAATGTCCTACTACCCCTTCTGGCATGGAACACTTCCAGAGCTTGACTTCAACATGCACGACATGGCTGAGAGGTACGGCAAGGAGATAATGATTGCCGAGGTATCCATGGGATTCACCATGGAGGATTATGGTTCCTACGAGAGACTCCTTCCCACAGAGAGGAAGGGAATGGCAACCCGCAAGGAACTCTGCGAGAAGCTTGAATACCCGATGACAAAGGCTGGACAGAGCGATTTCATGACTGACTTCATGAACCGCGTAAGTAAGGTTAAGGGTGCATTGGGATTCTATTATTGGGAGCCCGCCTGGATTCCTGTTCCAGGATGCGGCTGGGCGACAGATGCAGCTCTTGCATACACAAAGGAAAAGGGACCGGGAGGAAACGAATGGGCCAATCAGGCACTGTTTGACTTTGACGGAAGAGTACTTCCCGCTCTTGAAACAATAAGGGATTTTTAGAAGAAGTTTTATTTTATAGGCGCAACCGTTTGCGCGAACATTGCTCAAGAAAGGAGACGGATATGGTTGCACGGGGGTATAAGTTGAGATTAAAGAAACTTATAAGTATGGTCGCTGCTGTATGCATGATTGGAACAAGCTTCAATCTTTCAGCTCTCACTGCATATGCAGATGAAGCTGATGACTACATAGCGATTGAGGAAGCTGACGAGGATCTCGTGGAGGAGATTGATGCAGTTTCTGAAGAGGAAGATATTGAGGAGGCAGAGGAGAAGAGCGAAGAGATTAATGCTGAAGAGACAGCATCAACCGAGTTCGTTAATCTCTATGTGTATTCACCGGGCGGATGTGATCCCTTCTGGGCGGCAATTCCATCACTTGTGACCTGGGATACACTCACAGATGCTTCTGGAGAAATCACCAGAACAGGCGAATATGGATCAGGTGGAAATTACTATGAACTCTCACAGACAACGGTAAAGGGTTCTGATAAGTGGTACAGCATTAGCTTCTATCTGTCAGATCAGTGGACGAGTCTTGCGGCCATCTGGAATGCGTCTGGAGCTAGTAAGACAGATGCTATTAATGTTTATACCGGCGCAGGTGAGGGTGGAATCAGTTCAGCAGGTACCTACTACTATAAGGATGGAACACTCTATACAAGCGAAAGTGATATTCCAGGCGAAGTAGTAATTGAGAATGAAAATCCTGTTCTCTATCTCTACGCAGATGACCTTGAGAAGAATGACACACTCTACTTCATGTATGACACCTGGGCAAACCTTCGTCCTACAGATGACACTACAAAGGAACTTGTTGATCCGAAAGATGGCTCTACATCTATTTGGCCAACCGCTATGGCACCTGTTAGCGGTGCTGTCAACTGGTACTCAATTGAACTTGTGACTAACGGAACAAAGGACGGCTTCAGAATCCTTAAGAATTCTGATGGAAATGCTTCAACTGACTGTACACTTTACCTTGATTCCGATGATGTCACAACAGACATGGGATCTGATGTTGAGGAACTCTTCACAGGAGATTACCCTGCAGTTGCAATCAAGACAAATGCATCAGATAAGAAGATGGCATTTGTTGATGAGGATAGCAACAAGGCTCTTGAGGGACTGCTCAAGGAGATTACTGTTCATGTTACATGCGAGGCAGGAGTTCCTGGTCTCTGCTATAAGTCAAGCAGTATTTCTGTTAATCAGGTTGACGAGACAGCACGTGAATTAAAGGCGCTCAGCTCAGTAACAGAGAGTGCATGGCTTTCAGAAGCTGAGCCCAACGAGACAAGATATTACTTTGCAATGACTGCAAATGAAGCAGACGGAACAAATGGCTACAGCATCAGCTACGTTCCTGACAGCGACAATGTGAAGTTTGATATTACATACCCGAATGAGAGGAACTGGCTCCAGTATGCGACATTCTCAATCAAGGACGTTGACCTGACAGCGGTTGCAGTTCCTGGTAACAATATTTACATCGCCGCAGACGGAACAATTACAAGTGACCTTACAACATTTACATTAGGAGATCTCTATACTCTTTACACAGGTGATGCGAAGACGGCATACGACAGAGGAACAGATGCCTATACATCTGGATGGTCTGATCTTGCTACAGCATATGCAGCAGCAGGAACGCTCTGCGAGGGTGCGTCTGCAGAGTCAGAAGATACAAGTGATGAAATAGTAGCTGCGTACAACGCTCTTAAGTCAGCTCTCGATGCGCTTGTACTTGGAGACAGAGTTGTAACAGTTCACTACTATTCATCAGAGGATATCTCAGCAGCAAACTCAGATTACATGGTTAAGCCCTGGGATACAAAAAAGCTTACAGCATCAGATATCACAGCAAGTACCTACAAGGGATTCTATGATTTTAATATCACACTGAAGGATGGTGTAACTTCTTCAGCAGGATTTACCATCTGCTATGACAACTGGTCAAACGAGCTCTACACAACATGGGGCGGAACACTCTTCCCTGCAATTCTTGAGTGCTCGACAGGAGATGAATTATTCTTCTATAACAATACAGTTTATACTGACCTTAATGATATCAAGGCAATCTGGGTAACAAACCTTGGAACACTTATTGCAAAGGCTGAAACCTTCAATGCTGAGGATTACAAAGAGGAGTCCTTTGCAGAACTGACAGCAAAAATTGAGGCAGCTAAGGCAGTTATTGAGGGCGCAGCTGATAAGACCTACAACGAGGTTGTTACAGCATACGAGAACCTTGAGGCTGCAATGGATGGACTTGTTTCATCTGTAGTATCAGACATCACTGTTGCACCGGTAGTTCTTGACGATGACTTCATGACAGGTGCAGATATTTCTTCCTTCTACGCAATCCGCCAGGCTGGAACTCAGTTCAAGGATGAGGAAGGAAACGCTCTCGGCGATCAGGAGTTCTTTAACTACCTCAAGGAGGGTGGAACAAACTGGGCAAGAATCCGTGTATGGAACAACCCTTACAACAGCTCAGGCAAGGGCTACGGCGGTGGAAACAACGATATCGAGAAGGCTGTTAAGCTTGGAAAGCTTGCAACAAACGCAGGAATGAGAGTCCTCATCGACTTCCATTACTCAGACTTCTGGGCAGATCCTTCCAAGTACAAGAGCCCCAAGGCATGGGAAAACATTACAGATTCACAGGAAATCGCTCAGGCAGTTTATGATTTCACATATGAGAGTCTGGAGACATTAATTAACAGCGGCGTTGACGTGGGAATGGTTCAGGTTGGTAACGAGAGTAACCACGGACTTGCAGGATGGACCGACGAAGCAGCAAGACCTCTCTACGGAGCAGGCTGTGATGCAGTTCATGATGCAGCTAAGGACCTTCTTGGCAACAGTTCAGATATCCTTGCAGCAGTTCACTTCACTGATGTTCAGAGAGGCGGCGGAACAGTAACAAGTGCAATGAAGAAGCAGCTCGGAACCTATGCTGACGGAGCAGCAACAAGCGCTTCATACGTTGACCAGAATGGTGAGACAAGAGATGAAGTCGAGTTCGATGTAATCGGTGTATCTTACTACCCGGCATACAGACATGGCGACATCCCTAACCTTCTCTCAGTTCTCAACAACCTTGAGAAGACCTACGGCAAGAAGGTATATGTTGCAGAGACTTCATGGGCAACAACATGGGCAGACGGTGACGGACATTCAAACTCAGCACCTTCACTCTCAGGACAGGATTACGAGTCATACTCAATCTCAGTTCAGGGCCAGGCTGATGAGGTCCGTGCAGTTGTAAATACAGTAAACAGCGTAAATGATGAAGCAGGTCTCGGTGTATTCTACTGGGAGCCCGCATGGATTTCACCCTACTACGCTTGCTATGATAACTACTCAGTAGACAGTACACTCTACGCAAAGAATCAGACCGCCTGGGAAAAATATGGAGCAGGATGGGCATCAAGCTACTCATACGAGTATGATCCCACAAATGCAGGTACCTGGTACGGCGGTAGTGGTGTTGACAACCAGGCATGGTTTGACTTTGAAGGAAAGGCACTTCCTACAGCTAAGGTTTACAAGTACATCCGTTCAGGTGCCACAAGAGAAGGCGAGCCAAAACTGATTTCAGTAGACAACTCTCATATGATCCAGTACGTGACCGTCGGTGACGAGCCCAATTTCGATATTGAGATTAAGGGAACACTCAGCGATTACACACAGGTTACTCTTGAGAACCTCGTATGGAAGACAGCAGATGTTAAGGCTGTCAACACAAATAAGGTTGGCTACTACAAGGTTTACGGTTCAGCAGAATACGCAGGAACAAAGTATCCGATCGTACTTAACATCCAGGTAACAGCTAACTTCAATGTATACCTCGAGAACCCTGGATTTGAGACATCAAAGGAAGCTCCTTGGTTCGTAACTAAGGTTGGTGGAAGTGGATACACTGTAGCACCTACAACAGAAAATCCTAAGTCAGGAAGCTATGGTCTCAACTTCTACAGAACCACAGCAAACCTTAAGGTTAATGCTTACCAGGAGGTTAAGGATCTTCCTAATGGAAGCTATACCTTCGGCGGATATGTAGAAGGTGGTTCATGCGCAGAGACAGATAAGCAGTATGCAGTTGCATATGTATTTGATGTAAGTGAAGGAACAACAGGATATGAGAGTGTTGATGCACTTGAGGCAGACCTCAAGGCAGGAACACTTGACACAGATAAGGCACTTGCTTGCTACAAGGACAGCGCACTGCTCGATGGATGGCTCTCATGGAAGAATCCTGAGGTTACAGAGGTTGAAGTTAAGGAAGGTCAGATTCTTGTAGTCGGATTTGAACTTAATGGAACTCCTTCAGGATCATGGGGAAGTATTGATGACTGCTATCTCTTCGGTACATACGGAATTACAAAGAAGGCAAACAACTCAACAATCACACCCAGCACTCTTCAGGCAAGAGACAGGGAGATTGTTAAGATTGAAACCAAGGCTAACTCTGGTTACTATGTTGAAGGATTAAAAATTACCTGCGACAGAATTACAGCGGCAGCAGATGCAGAGGAGATTAGTACATCATCAACAACCTGGACATATGATGCAGAGGGTGGCTACGCATACGCTAAGTCAAGTGGCAACTCAACAACATTCACCTTCAAGATGCCTTCAGGAACTGTTGCGGTTGAGGCAGTTACAAAGAAGCTTGGCGCAGATGCAGCAATTGACCTCAATAAGGAATACGTATCAGGCAACCTTATTGTAAAGGGTCTTGGTGACATATATTACACCGGAAAGAATATTAAGCCTGAGGTTGGTCTCTACTACCTCGGCAGCAAGATTGCAACTACCCAGTACACAGTAGCTTATGAGAACAACAAGGACGTGACAGACGCAGCTAAGGTTATCATCAAGGGTAAGGGCAAGACAACTGGAGAACTCACAGTAACCTTCAGAATCCTGCCTACAGACGGACTTAAGAACCTAAGGAAGGCAAAGATGACCTTCGTAAGTGCAAACGGAGTCAATAAGTTCTACTACACAGGCGACAATATCCGTCCTGAGGTTAAGATTACAGACGGTGAGACAGTCCTGACACAGGGCGTGGATTACGAGCTCAGCTACTACAACAATAAGAAGGTTGGAACTGCTTCAATCACTGCAGTTGGTAAGGGTGATTACGCAGCATCTTCACTTACCAAGAAGTTCAAGATCGTAAAGGGTAACATCGGTGACACTTCAGTATTTAAGTACACCAATGTAACTGAGAAGGATGGAAAGTTATACCTGCCTTCAATGGCATATACAGGAAAGGCATTGCTGCCTTCGCTGGTAATAAATTACAACGGAAACAACCTTCGTTCACACAGAGACTTCGAGTACAGATACTATAAGAACAAGAAGGTTGGAACAGCTTACCTCGTAGCTTCTGGTATTGGTAAGTACAGAGGACAGACAAAGAAGATTTACTTTGAGATTCTTCCCGGAAGAATTGACAACAGTAGCATCTCAGTTTACTCAAGTGACTGTACAGCTTCAAAGCTTGGCCGCGTTCCTAGAATTGGAATGAAGAATGTCCGTACAGGAATGCAGCTGAAAAAGTATAGCTACAAGGTAACAGAACTCCGTAAGTATGTGGGTGCGGAAGCATCACTTACAGAGGATCAGCTTTCTGGATATACACTGTCAGAGCCTATCGCAAACCGTAAGGTTACTGATGCCGGATGGTATCAGGCAACCATAACAGGAACGGGCTACTATACAGGAACAAGAACAGTCAACGTACATGTTGTAAACAGAAAGAATGTCATCGGAAAGCTTGACGTTAAGGTTACAAATGATTCTATCTACTATACTGGTGATAAGATTACTATTTCCGGTAACGATATCCGAGTAACTGCTAACGGAAAGAAGCTGACAGAGGGCGTTGACTTTGAGATTGAGCAGGAGTCATACAGGTACAATACAAGTGCCGGAAATGCTTACTTTACTGTGCATGGTATTGGTAACTATGCCGGAACTGTAAGAACCAAGTTCAAGATCAAGCAGAGAAGAATTACTAAGAACGCAGAGGCAAAGGGTAAGGGTACTGCAGTAATCAAAGCAGAAATCGTAAGTGATACAACCTACGGAACAGACCAGTACTACACAGGACATAAGCTGACTCCTCGTCTCAAGGTAACAACAGTAATTGACGGAAGAACAGTAATCCTTGCTAAGAATGTTGACTACACCGCAACATATACACACAACCAGAAGGGCAACGATCATGCGGTTCTTACAATCAAGGGTAAGGGCAATTATAACGGTAAGTTGATAATGACAAACTTCTTCACCGTTATACCGAGGTCACTGGACGACTTCATCGTTACAATCGAGCCTGTTACATACTCTCCTGAGAAGATAATTCCTAAGATTACCTTCACAGATAAGTTCGGTGTTAAGGTTAACCTTAAGAAGGGCGTTGCTTACACAGCAAAATATGGCAACAGAAGATTTGTAGCAAGTAAGGATGCAGAGAAGGCTCCATACGCAATCGTTAAGGAGAAGGGTCTTGGAAAGGGCACCAAGCAGATTAAGAAGACCTTCACCATTACACAGGCGACAATCCTTCCGAAGCATGTTAAGACTATAGCTCCTCAGAGCTACAGAAACGGTAAGGCAGTTACTCCTAAGCTCGAAATCAACGTATTGGGCAAGAGACTGAAGGCCGGCGAGGACTACACAGTTCAGTACTTCAACAACTACCAGAAGACAACAGGTGCATACGCGGTTGTAACTGGTAAGGGCAAGTACACAGGTGAAGTAACAGTAACCTTCACAATCAGATAGTGTGGCTCACGAGAAATGAAATAGCAGACCTTGAATAAAGGGCGTGGGGGCTGTCGCATATCGCGGCAGCCCCATTTTGTGTGTATAAATGCTAAAGTATTGTATTTTTTATGGATGTCGAAGTAAAATACTAAACCACAGGGTTATTTGTTTGCGCAGTCCACTGTGATACATTTCAAATATAGAGTTGTAATAGGCATATCATAATGCAATTTATGGAGGGGTGCGATATGTTAGGAAAAGATGGAAGACCGTATAATCCGTTCTATGATTTCAATCATGATGGGAAGCTTGATCCATATGAGAGGGCTGTGATGGAGGATGATGAGTTCGCTGGATATAATGAGTCAGATTCTTATGACGACGATGAGGATGAGGATGGAGAATTCGAAGAGGATGGCGAATTCGATGAAGATGGACAATTCGATGAAGATGGCGACATAGACGGCGAGGATGACTCTGAAGGCTTTTTCTGCGACGTCGACGTATTTGATTTTGATGATGACGATGATGATGAGGAGGAAGACGCAGATATCCTAGATGACCTCGAGGCAGCAGGCCTTGACAGGACTGCACTTGAATATGCTGATGCGGATGACAGGTACTGGGCCCTTAGGGAAGCAGGATTTGACCCGGACGATTTCTAGGAAGACTGCGTTCGTGGGCAGAAGGGAAAGCTGATTGAAAACATCTGCTTGATAAGGGCGGATTGAAGATGTATGCCCTTAATGCTAAAAAGTTTATAATTTATATTGAATACGTTCTGGTAAATGAATGATAGCGTAAATGCCTTAAAATAAAGGATTTGCGCTATTATTTTTTGCAAAAAATCATTGTTATTCTGTACTTCGTTCTGTATTGCGTTCTTGAAAATATAATGTTATAAGTAAGAAAGTTGTTTTGACAAAGAGAGGAGATATTATGACTAGTTCAACAATTTTCGTATTGCTTGCAATCATCGTATACCTGGTTGCGACAATCGCTATCGGCTTCTATTTCAGCCGCAAGGGCAGTGCAGAGGATACTGACAACTTTTACCTTGGCGGACGTTCACTTCACCCTGTAGTTACAGCAATGAGTGCTGAGGCTTCAGATATGAGTTCTTACCTTCTGATGGGACTTCCTGGACTTGCGTACATTGCAGGTGTTGCAGAGGTAAGCTGGACAGTAATCGGACTTGCAGCAGGCACATACCTCAACTTCCTGTTTGTTGCAAAGAGACTTCGTATCTATTCAACAAATATCGGAGCGACAACAGTTCCTGATTTCTTTTCACGCAGATATAAGGATGAGAAGCATGTGCTCTCACTGATTGCAGCGCTTGTAATCCTTATTTTCTTCGTTCCTTACACAGCATCAGGCTTTAAGGCAGTTGGTACACTCTTCAATTCGCTTTTCGGATGGAACTATCATGCATCAATGATAATTGGTGCAGCAGTTATCATCGGTTATACAGTACTTGGTGGTTTCCTTGCGGTTTCAACAACAGACCTTATTCAGTCAGTAGTTATGACTGTGGCACTTCTTATTATCATCGTGTTTGGTATCGGACAGGCTGGCGGAATGGGAAATGTCATGGCCAACGCAAGTGCACTTCCTGGATACTTAAGTATGACCAAGGGTTATGATGCAGCTAATCAGGCAGCTGGTTCATTCGGGTTCCTTCCTATTGTATCAACTCTTGCATGGGGACTTGGATACTTCGGAATGCCTCACATCCTATTAAGATTCATGGCAATCCGTGATCCTGAGGAGATTAAGGTCTCAAGAAGGATTGCTTCTGTATGGGTAGTACTGTCAATGGCAGTTGCGGTATTTATTGGTATCATTGGATATAGCGTATCTGTTTCTGGCAAGATTCCTATGCTTTCAGGTTCTGATTCTGAGACAATCATCATTCAGCTTGCCAACCTCATGAGCCAGAGCGGTGTGTTCTTCGCAATTGTTGCCGGCGTTATCATGGCTGGTATCCTTGCAGCAACAATGTCAACAGCAGATTCCCAGCTCCTTGCAGCTGCAAGTAGTATGTCAGAGGATATCATGAGCTCATTCCTCGGCATCAAGCTTGAGCAGAAGAAATCGATGCTCGTTGCAAGGGCGACAGTATTTGTAATTGCAGTTATTGCCATTATCCTTGCTTGGAATCCTAACAGCAGTGTATTCCGTGTAGTTTCCTTCGCCTGGGCCGGCTTCGGTGCAGCCTTCGGACCTGCAATGATCATGTCGCTCTTCTGGAAGAGGATGAACTTCCAGGGTGCGCTCGCAGGAATGGTTGCCGGTGCAGCAATGGTATTCATCTGGAAGTTCGGCGTTCGTCCTATGGGCGGAGCCTGGGACATCTACGAGCTGCTTCCCGCATTTATCGTAAGCTTTGTTGCAATCATCGCAGTGTCACTTGCAACAGCAAAGCCTTCAGCTGAGATTGAGAAGGAGTTCGACGCAGCAAAGCAGGCATAGTGCAGTAAGGCTGGTAT
>DCHL01000139.1:11682-12058 GCA_002317595.1 Lachnospiraceae bacterium UBA1753
TCAGGTTACAGACCTGGGAACGGCAGCTTTTTTGCTATGCGGAGGTTTATTTGCTATGCGGCAGTTTTTTGCAGGGCGGCAGCTATTTGCAGGGCGGCAGCTATTTGCGGGGTGGCAGCATTTTGGCCGGGCGATATATAGGCTCGAAGGGGAAATGTGCCGGGAGCCTATATCGTAAATCCTGTGGTTGTATAGGCTATAAGGGAAATGCAGTTGAAGTCGATACAAGAAATTTCTTTGGGATTATGGGCAGGATGGGAATTTGCTGGTGAGCCGATACAAGAAATTTCTTTGGGATTATGGGCAGGATGGAAGTTTGCTGGTGAGCCTATACATGTTGAAAAAAGCTTCTGTTGGGATTGTTATGGCTATGCGC
>DCHL01000074.1:0-1223 GCA_002317595.1 Lachnospiraceae bacterium UBA1753
TGTGCAAAACCGGAAATTGTGTATAATATAGTGTGTGTTTGGACGCAGACACGCTACGGGATAAGCGGAATGCTTATGTCCTGTGTGCACTTGATAAATGTACATTTGATAAGCTTACACTTGATAAGTTTTTTACATAGGAGTATTGAAATGGCATTTGAGGAGGCTAAATCGTATCTCGTTGGCAAGGGATTTGGGGAAAGAATATATGAGTTTGACGTATCCAGTGCAACTGTTGAGCTTGCTGCACTTGCAGTTGGCACTGAGCCGGCAAGAATTGCGAAGTCCCTCACATTCATGGTAGAGGACGGCCCTGTGATGATTATCTGTTCTGGTGATACAAAGATTGACAATAGCAAGTATAAAGGATTCTTTCACAAGAAGGCAAAGATGCTGACCAGAGATGAAGTGAATGAACTGATTGGCCATGATGTGGGAGGCGTATGTCCCTTTGGAATTAAGGACGGAGTTTCTGTGTATCTTGATGAGTCGCTGAGGCGTTTTGAGAAGGTGTTCCCTGCCTGCGGAAGTGCGAACAGTGCAGTGGAACTGACACCTGAGGAACTTGAGATGCTGTCCGGAAGTATTGCGTGGATTGACGTGTGTAAGAGTCTGGAGTAGAAACCTGAATAGAAGTGGAGCGCAGAAAGCAAGTGGAGCGTTAGAAGATAGGTGGCGCACGGAAAATAGGTTGAGCGTTAGAAGATAGGTAGTGCACGGAAAATAGGTAGAGCGTTAGAAGATAGGTAGCGCACGGGAAATAGGTTGAGCGTTAGAAGATAGGTAGTGCACGGAAAATAGGTAAATTCCATGAAACGGTGTAAAAAGTTTGATTTAAGATACTTTTACACCGTTTTCTCGTAGGGAAATTGTGTAATATCCTGCAGAACTTGCCATTATTACACCCTTTTTCAATGGATCACATACTAGAAGGGTGTAATATGGCAGAAACTATTAATTATTCCACCACGTCATAAATAAGTTTCTTTGTGAAAAGGGTGTAATGTTGCTGGATAATCAGGATATTCCACCGCATATCAGAATTGGCATGCAGAAGGTACGGTGTAATTCAGAGAAAAGAGCCACATATTCCACCATATTTGAGTCAGTAAGCGAGTTGATTATCGCAGTCACTTCTTGCAATGGTGTAAAAGTTCTATTTTAAGAAACTTTTACACCCACACAAACCAAAATCCCATCGAAAGAGCACTCAATCTCAACGA
>DCHL01000074.1:1391-1708 GCA_002317595.1 Lachnospiraceae bacterium UBA1753
CAAGCGATTCCAATAAAGAGAGCAAAGAATCCCATCAAAAGAGCAAGCGATTCCAATAAAGAGAGCAAAGAGTCCCATCAAAAGAGCAAGCAATCCCAATAAAGAGAGCAAAGAGTCCTAACGAAAGAGCACACAATGCCAGCACAAAAGCGGTCCTACAATATCTTCGTGGTCCAGCTGCTGCAGTCCCAGACGTTGGTGGCGAGTCCTTCGTAGAACTCGGGCTCATGGCAGACCATGAGGATGCTGCCCTTGTATTCTGTGAGGGCTCGCTTTAACTCGTCCTTGGCATCCACGTCGAGGTGGTTGGTGGGCTC
>DCHL01000074.1:1808-12073 GCA_002317595.1 Lachnospiraceae bacterium UBA1753
ACAAGACTCTCGATGTGCTGCGTGGTGAGACCACACTTGGCGAGGGCGGAGCGCACCTCCAGCTGAGTGTATGAAGGAAACTCATTCCAGATTTCCTCGATGCAGGAGGTCTTGATACTCTGGTCCATCTCCTGCTCAAAGTAGCCTATCTGCAGAAATTCACCCTGAACGACCTTGCCGGAGAGTGGATTGATAAGACCGAGGAGGCTCTTTAAGAGCGTTGTCTTACCGATACCGTTGGCACCCGTCATGACAATTTTTTCACCGCGTTCCATACGGAGATTAAGGGGCGATGAGAGGGGCTCGTCGTAGCCGATGACGAGGTCTGTTGTTTCAAAAATATATCTGCCGGGTGTCCTGGCTTCTCTGAAGTGGAATTCCGGCTTCGGCTTTTCATATACCTTCTCAATGAGGTCCATGTTGTCAAGCTTCTTCTGGCGTGACATTGCCATGTTTCTGGTGGCAACTCTCGCCTTGTTTCTTGCAACGAAATCCTTGAGCTCAGCGATTTCCTTCTGCTGTCTCTGGTAGGCAGCTTCCTGCTGAGATTTTTTCATCTCATAGACTTCCATGAACTTATCATAATCACCGACATAACGGCCCAGCTGACGGTTGTCCATGTGATAGATCAGATTGATGACAGAATTCAGGAAGGGTATGTCGTGGGAGATGAGGATGAAGGCATTCTCATACTCGTTGAGGTATCTCTTCAACCACTCAATATGTTCCACATCCAGATAGTTGGTGGGCTCGTCGAGGAGCAGGATGTCAGGCTTTGAGAGCAGCAGCTTTCCGAGAAGAACCTTGGTCCTCTGGCCACCAGATAATTCAGTCACATCCCTGTCAAGACCGAGGTCGAGAAGCCCAAGCGCACGGGCAACCTCCTCAACCTTGGAATCAATCAGATAGAAGTCGTGGGCATCGAGAAGCTCCTGGATAGTGCCGAGCTCCTCCATGTATGCCTCAAGAGTTGTTTCGTCTGCTTCACCCATGGCATCGCAGATTTCATTCATTCTAGCCTCGAGGTCGAAGAGACTATCGTATGCAGACTTGAGCACCTGTTCGAGAGTCATGCCCTTCTGGAGTGCAGTGTGCTGGTCGAGGTATCCCACCGTCACATTTTTTGCCCATTCTATCTTGCCTTCATCAGGCATTAGCTTGCCTGTAATGATGTTCATAAAGGTGGATTTGCCCTCGCCGTTAGCGCCGATGAGACCAATGTGCTCGCCCTTGAGGAGGCGGAAGGACACATCGTCGAAGATCATTCTGTCGCCGAAGCCGTGGGTTAAGTGTTCTACGTTTAATATGCTCATAAATATCTCCTGGAAATTCGTGAATTGTGCGTCGCACAGACAACATCATATCATAAATCCGGCCGCATAGTGTATAACTGTGGTGCGGAAAAAATACTGATTTATAATTATGAAGAATTATGAAGAGTTATGAAGAATTATGAAAGAACTATTGAATTATGAAGAATTATGAAATAAAATTGTATTCATGAAGAGTTTTGAAAGGAAATGGTTGGTATGGGAAATCCATTTACACTTACATTTGGTAGAAAGCCATCAGAATACATTATCAGAAGAAGCGATATTGAGGAGATAAAGAGTGCATTCTTGGAGGAGCCTGCAAGGAGTCAGTCATATCTCATTCGAGGTGTTAGGGGAAGTGGAAAAACTGTGCTGATGACAGCAATAGCAAAAGAATTTGCTGGCAACTCAGACTGGGTTTGTGTTGATTTGAATTCATCTCAGAATCTGATTGATGATTTATCATACCGGTTGGCAGACGCATGTGAACACGTTGCTGGAATCATTGACCGGGGAAAGGATATTTCAGTTGCAGGGTTTGGTATTGGGTTTGGAAGCAAATCAGAGCGGGATAGTGTAAGCAGGTGCGAGGAAATACTGAATATACTCAAGAAGCGCAATAAGAAACTTTTAATTACTATTGATGAAGTGTGTAATGATAAAAGCATGAAACAGCTGGCGAGCCAGTTTCAAATATGGATTAGGAAAGATTATCAGATTTTTTTGCTGATGACAGGACTTTATGAAAATATAAATGCAATCCAGAATGATCCACAGCTGACATTCCTTTTAAGAACACCCAAAATTGCATTGGGACCATTAGGATTATCTCAGATAACCAGACAATATGAAGGTACACTGAAGATATCCAATGAAACAGCAATGAGGTTGGCGAAAGAGACCAAGGGTTATGCTTTTGCATTTCAGGCATTGGGTATGATTTATTATGATAATGAGGAATCCTTATCACTAGAGAAGCAGTTAGATGTACTGGACGAGTATTTAGATGAGTATGTGTATCAGAAAATATGGAGTGGCCTTTCTGAACAGGATAGAAATGTTGTACTTACGCTGTCTGATGAAAGGGCAGCTAAGGTTAAAGATATTTGCGAAGCGGTAGGCATGAGTTCTGCAACTTTTTCAAAATATAGAGAGCGCTTGATTAATAAGGGATTAATTACTGCTAGTCAGCATGGATATATTGAGGTTGCATTACCTAGATTTAGAAGGATTTGCGAATATTATAAAATAAATCAAGATATATCCTGAACTTTAGCTCTGGAGATATCTTGTTGCTCCTGGGTTCACTTCCTGGAGCATTAGCAGCGTAGCTGCGTTAGAACTGCGTAGCGAAGCGGATTGCGAATGTCCGCTTTACTTAAAGATGTTTTGTATTCACCGCAAGTGGAAGTAGGTGGAATATGATTCAGAGATTACACTAACTATGGAGGGATTATTGTGAAGTATCTTGTGATTGGAGCCGGAGGAACCGGCGGATGTATTGGCGCATTCATGGCTGAGGCAGGCAAGGATGTGACCCTGATAGCCAGAGGTGAGCACCTGAAGAAAATTAATGAGAACGGCCTCAGAATGGAGACCGCCGCAAGAGGCAGTTACACCGTGAAGGTCAAGGCCTGTACCATGGAGGATTACGCAGAGACTCCTGACGTAATATTTGTGTGCGTGAAGGGATACTCCCTTGCTGACACGATTCCTTTTATTAAGAGGGTAGCGGGTGAGGATACTGTTGTCATTCCCGTGCTCAATATTTATGGAACTGGCGGGAGAATGCAGGAGGAGCTTCCTGGAATTCTTGTCACTGACGGCTGCATCTACGTGGCGGCTCAGATTAAGGAGCCTGGCTGCATCTGGATGAATGGTACAATTCTCCGCGTGGTTTACGGCGTGAGGGATGAATCTGAGTACAGGCCTGTGCTTGAGGACATCGAGAAGGACCTTAAGGAGAGTGGAATCGAACCACTCCTCTCTGACAATATCAGAAGGGATGCGCTTCAGAAGTTTTCTTACGTGTCACCCGCTGCTGCCTGCGGTCAGTACTATGATGCCAATGCAGACAGGATGCAGGTTCCAGGCGAGGTGAGGGATACCTTCGCAGGGCTCATCCACGAGATTGACATTCTTGCAGAGGCAATGGACATCCATTTCGAGGTTGACATCGTAAAGACCAATCTCGACATTCTCGATAAGCTCTCGCCTGACGCATCCACATCGATGCAGCGCGATATCAGGGCGGGCAAGGCCTCTGAGATTGACGGACTTATCTTCGAGGTAGTGCGCCTTGGTGAAAAATATGGAGTCGAGCTTCCTATCTACAGCAGGATTGCAGCTGAGATGAGAAACAGAGGCATGTGAGACATATTTTTGACAAAGACATGCTGTGGTGATAGTATATCTTTCGAAGTAAATATTTAACAGTAATCGGTGCCGCGGACGGAGATATTTTTTCTTCGGGACGTGGGTAAAAGGGAAACAGGTGTAATTCCTGTACGATCTCGTCACTGTGATTAGGGAGTGCTCTTTTGGGGTGCGTCACTGGGCCTTGCCTGGGAAGACAAAGGGAGCATGATGATCTATAAGCCAGGAAACCTGCCGGTTATAATAGTACAGGAAGTTTTCCGGATCACGAGTAATTGGTCGTACTGAAATAGTAATGATTGATTGCTCCGCAGATTTTTTGCGGGGCTTTTCTTTTGTATGTCTGGATTCTTGCTTAGGAGGAACGCTTACGAAACGAAGTTTCATATTTTGGATGCGTTCCGACGACCTATCAATGAAGATTTCAAAGAAATCGAGTTGATAATACCAATTCAAGGAGGACAAGAAAATTATGAAGAGAAAAATTGTTGCACTTATGGTTGCAGTGGTAATGACTGCCGTTTCACTTGCAGGCTGTGGAAGTGCTGCTCCTGCATCTGCACCTGCAGAGACAGAGGCAGCAGAAGAGGTCGCTGAAGCACCCGCTGAGGAAGAGACTGAAGAGGAGACTACTGATGAGGTGGTTGCCACTGAGGAAACTGATGCAGAAGAGGAAGAGACTGAAGCTGTATCTGATGATCAGGCCGCTGCGGACGCAGTTGCTGAGCTTATCGATGCCATTTATGTTCAGGAAAGAACGGATGAGACAGATGCCCAGTGCGAGGCTGCCAAGGCAGCATGGGATGCACTTACAGATGCCCAGAAGGAGCTTGTTGAGGGTGAGGAAGCTGACCCTGACTACTTCGGAAGAGATACAGGTGATGCAAGTCTTGACGATCCTCTGAATGCTGATGACATCGGCGAGAATGAGATTCTTGTTGTAAGCTTTGGTACATCCTTCAACGACAGCCGTGTTGCTACAGTCGGTGGTGTTGAGAAGGCTATCGCTGCTGCATATCCTGACTGGTCTGTAAGAAGAGCCTTCACAGCTCAGATCATCATCAACCATATTCAGGCAAGAGACGGCGAGAAGATTGACAATATGGAGCAGGCTCTTGAGAGAGCGGTTGCAAATGGTGTTAAGAACCTCGTTATCCAGCCTACACATCTTATGCATGGAGCAGAGTATGACGAGCTTACTGATGCACTTGACGAGTACGGCGACAAGTTTGAGAAGGTTGTAGTTGCTGAGCCACTTCTTGGTGAGGTGGGAGATGATGCTACTGTCATCAATGCTGATAAGCTTACTGTTGCCAATGCAGTAGTTGCTGCAACTGCAAAGGATGGCGGATTTGCCGATGTGGCAGCTGCTGACAGCGAGGGCGTTGCATTTGTCCTTATGGGACATGGAACTTCACACACAGCCAAGGTAACCTACTCTCAGATGCAGACACAGATGGAGAAGCTTGGTTACAAGAACGTATTTATCGGAACTGTTGAGGGTGAGCCGGAAGAGACTGAATGCGAGAACGTGATTGATTCTGTTCAGGCCGATGGTTACACAAAGGTTATCCTTCGTCCTCTTATGGTAGTTGCAGGTGACCATGCCAACAACGATATGGCAGGCGATGATGAGGATTCATGGAAGAGCATGTTTGCTGCCAGCGAGTACTTTGACAGCGTTGACTGCCAGATTGCAGGTCTTGGTGAGATTACTGAGGTTCAGGAACTCTATGTTAAGCATACAAAGGATGCAATCGATTCACTCGGGCTGTAAGATGAGAGCAGCCTGCGTTAGAGCTGCGAAGCGAAGCGGATTGCGAATGTTCGCTTTGCGCGCAATCTGTGAAGCTTGATTTTGGGAAAAAATTGTGAGAAGAAATTATTTTATACCGGCAGTTCTGCTTGTGGCCGCGATGTCAATGTCGATATCCGGCTGCGCGCAGAGTGCTGCACCTGAAAAAAATAGTGCCTCAGACGTCACGGCTTCTGAAACTGCTGAAACATCTGCGTCTTCTGAAACCGCTGAGGCGGCTGCATCTTCTGAAAACGCTGAGGCTGCTGCGTCTTCGAAAGCTTCCGAGGCTGAAGAGACTTTGGCGGCTGAAGAGGGCGCTGAGGTCCTGGACGGCCTCAACAAGGATGCTATCGAGCCCTCTCTTCTTGATGACGGGCAGTACACGGCATATTTTGAGACAGACAGCTCTATGTTCTATGTGAGCGAGGCCTGTGATGGCAAGGGAATGCTGGCCGTGAAGAACGGTGAGATGACTATTCATGTCAGTCTGTCGGGCCATGGGATTCTGAACCTTTATGCAGGAACCGCCGATGAGGCAAAGGCAGACGAGGCTGGATGGCTTAACCCTACGGAGGATGAAGTTACCTTCAGCGACGGTATGACTGAGAAGGTCAACGGGTTTGATATACCTGTCCCCGTGCTAGATGAGGAGTTTGATGTTGCGCTTATCGGTAAGAAGGGCAAGTGGTACGACCACAAGGTCAAGGTTTCCCTTGCAGAGGATTCCAATGATACCAACCTGACTGCAGCAAAGATTGACCTGCGGGACGGAGTTCATGAGGTGGAGGTCTCCATGGAGGGCGGAACCGGCCGTGCTTCAATACTGTCACCTGCTGAACTTGATGTGGAGGATGGAAAGTCAACACTTGTCCTTACGTGGTCGAGTGAAAACTATGATTATATGATAGTTGACGGCGAAAAGTATTTGAACGAAAATGAAGGAGGCAATTCAACCTTCGTCATTCCACTGGGAGAGGACTTTGATATCTCGGCTCCGCTTGTGGTAATTGGTGATACGACTGCAATGAGCGAGCCTCATGAGGTGGAGTACACACTTCATTTCAAGCTGGCTGATTAGGATTACATCAGTACATGAAATCAGTTATTAAGAAGACAATAATAGTTATAATTTTACTCCTAAGTGCGCTGACCTTGCATGCCTGTGGTGTGCAGGGTCAGTCTGCGTATTCGGGACAGGATTTGCAGGGAGCAGAGCAGGATACGCAGGGAGCAGCAGAGCAGGATTCGCAGGGAGCAGCAGAGCAGGATTTGCAGGGAGCAGAGCAGGATACGCAGGGAGCAGCAGAGCAGGATTTGCAGGACGATAGAGCAGGTGCGAGGTTTGAGGAGCTTACACTGACCGGAAATCTTAATCTTGAGTATGCGACTCAGTTTTCTGTGGAGGAATACGGAGATTATAGATTGGTTCGCATCGAAAACGGTGAGAAATTCTTAGTGGTTCCGGAAAATGAAGCCGTTCCTGAGAATGTTCCTAAGGATATCACCGTGATAAGGCAGCCCCTTGGCAGGGCCTACTTGGTGTCGACATCAGTCATGGATCTTATCAGGGAGCTTGGGGCAGTTGATGACTTAAGGTTTTCGGGGACGAAGGAGAGCGACTGGTACATAGCTGAGGCAGTGGAGGCGATGGCAGATGGCAGACTTCTCTATGCCGGAAAATACAGCGCTCCTGATTACGAGCTCCTGATTTCCGAGGGGTGTGACCTGGCGATAGAGAACACCATGATATATCATTCTCCTGAGGTTAAGGAGAAGCTTGAGGAACTGGGAATCCCTGTGCTTGTGGAGCAGTCGAGCCACGAAAAGCACCCGCTGGGAAGGCTTGAGTGGATTAAGCTTTATGGTATACTTTTTGGGAAGGAAGATAGGGCCAAGGAGTATTTTGACAATCAGCTAAAGCTCCTTGAGTCTGTGATTAACAGACCGGACAGCGGGCAGAAGGCTGCAGACAGCGGGAAGAAGGTTGCAGACAGCGGGCAGAAGGCTGCAGACAGTGGGCAGAAGGTTGCATTCTTCTACGTGAATTCAATGGGTGCTGTCAATGTGAGGAAACCCGGAGATTACATATCTGAGATGATAGAACTCTCAGGAGGCGAGTATGCCCTCAGAGATGTGGTGGTTGAGAGTGACAATGCCCTGTCCACGATGAATATGCAGATGGAGGATTTCTTCCTTGCAGCTAAGGACGCTGACATTCTGATATATAACAGCACGATTGAGGCGCCTTTATATTCCATAGATGATCTCATTGGAAAAAATAAGCTTTTTTCACAGTTTGCCGCGGTTCAGTCCGGGCGGGTATACTGCACCGGCAAACATTTTTTCCAGGAATCCACTGGAATGGCAGAGTTCATGCTGGATTTGAATGCAGTGATTGAGGGGCAGGAGCGTGAGCTTGTCTACCTGACAAAGCTAGAGTGAGCGTGGGAAGAATCAGATATCTAAGGTGCGCATAAGAATCAGATAACTAAAGTGCGTGGAAAGAATCAGATATCTAAGGTGCGCAGAAAATCAGATACCTAAGGTGTGCATAAGAATCAGATATCTAAGGTGCACAGAAAATCAGATATCTCAGATGGACTGGATGATAGAATAGATGAAGAAGAGGGAAATAATTGCTTTCACAATAATGATATTGATGACCGTTCTGCTGGCCTGCTGGAATCTGACGGCAGGGAGTCTCAGTCTGTCTGCCAGGGATATCGTAAGCGGGCTTCTTGGTGGTTTTGCTTCCGGAACGCAAGGCGTCGGGGATACAGCTGCTGCCGTAATTTTTCAGATAAGGCTGCCGCGCCTGATTGCCGCAATCTTCCTTGGAGGAGCACTTTCGGTATCGGGATTTCTACTGCAGACATTTTTTAACAATCCTATTGCAGGTCCATACGTGCTTGGAATCTCTTCTGGAGCGAAGCTGACTGTTGCGGTTGCGATGATTGTGCTTCTTGGCGGAGGGGTGCATATCTCATCGGCCGGGATGGTGGTGGCAGCATTCCTTGGCTCTCTCCTTGCCATGGGCTTTGTGCTTGCAATCTCAACGCGGGTGAACAGCATGTCTGTACTTATTGTGTGCGGTATTCTGGTTGGATATATATGCTCGGCGGTGACGGATTTCCTGGTGACATTTGCGGATGATACCAATATCGTGAACCTCCACAACTGGTCCATGGGAAGCCTGTCGGGAACGGACTGGGAAGGTGTGAGAGTAATGACTATTCTGGTCATTTTGGCTTTTGTGGCAGCATTCTGTCTGTCAAAACCCATTGGCGCATATCAGCTTGGAGAGGTGTACGCAAAGAGTATGGGAGTGAACACTAGGCTGCTTAGACTCCTCATCATACTGCTCTCAAGCCTCCTGTCAGCTACGGTCACAGCCTTTGCGGGGCCAGTGTCCTTCGTTGGAATCGCCATCCCGCAGCTTGTGAAGCTTGTCATGAAGACGGCGAGACCCCTTGTGCTGATTCCGGGATGCTTTCTCGGCGGTGCAATGGTGCTGCTGCTGTGTGATGGAATTGCGAGGAGTGTATTTGCACCCGCTGAGGTGAGTATCAGTTCTGTGACCGCTGTGTTTCTTGCACCTGTTGTTATTGTCATGATGATGAAGCGCAGGGCAAACTAGAAGCGCAGGGCAAATTCGAAGCGTTGAGCAATTTAGCAGGTGCGGACTGAATTCAGAGTGTAATCAAAAATCGAGGAGTGAATTAATGAAATTCAAGTCTATTGAACTTAGGAATATAGATGCTGGTTACTGTGACCGGGTGGTTGCAGGTGGCGTGAGCCTTGATGCACAGCCGGGGGAGATAATTGCGCTCATCGGCCCCAACGGTTCTGGCAAATCCACACTTCTCAAGACAATAACGGGCCAGATTAAGTGCCTTGGCGGAGAGATTAGAATCTGCGGTGAGGAGCTTGGTTCCATGAAGGAGAGCGAAGTGGCAAGACGCATCTCCCTAGTAACTACTGCCAGAATTAAGCCACAGCTTATGACCTGCCGCGAGGTGGCGGGGATGGGCAGATATCCATATACCGGAAGGCTCGGATTATTAACTCCCGAGGATGAGAGAATAGTAGAGGAGGCCCTTGTGCTGACAGACTCCCTTGATGTAGCGGGCTGCGACTTCGAGAAGATAAGTGATGGACAGCGCCAGCGTGTCATGATAGCCAGAGCAATCTGTCAGGACACGGATATCATTGCCCTCGATGAACCCACATCCTTTCTAGACCTTAGATGCAAGCTCAGCGTACTCAGGATTCTCAGGATGCTTGCCCGTGAAAAAAATAAAACTATTATCATGTCTCTCCATGAGCTGGACCTTGTGAAGGCAGTTGCAGACCGTATTGTCTGCCTGGATTCAGAAGGCAATTCTGTGGTTGGTGTTCCTGGGGATATTTTTTATGGTGACTTTATTCAGAACTGCTTTGGACTTGATGCCAAGGAGTTCGACCCAGAGACCGGACATCTGAACATCATCTTCTAGTCATTCTTTTCATGAGGCGTATCTCGCACTTTTTCACAATTCTTTATAACAAAGCAATGAACCAGCATTTTTATTGAAGGATTGGCTGCTCTTTTAGCGCTGTCATCGGGATTAGTGATTTCTTGTAGTTCCCGATGAAGGCTTGGGCTGTGTTGTCATCGGAGTTAGTGATTTCCAGTGGTTTCCGATGATTCAGGGGGCTGGGGGGATTCATCGGGATTTGTGGTTTCTTACTGTTACCGATGAACCTAGGTTGTTATGTTTCATCGGGATTAGGAGTTT
>DCHL01000074.1:12178-26146 GCA_002317595.1 Lachnospiraceae bacterium UBA1753
CTATGGTTCTCGATGAAGGCTGGGGTGCTAACATTCATCGGGATGTAAGGTTTCCTATGGTTTTCGATGAACATAGGCTGTTATGGTTCATCGGAATGTAGGGTTTCCTATGGTTTTCGATGAACGGATGCATGTACGGGCCGTGGGGGCACCTTTTTACATTTTTAGTGCATTGTTTCAGTCTTCGCTTTTTTGCAAAGCAACAGAATGACTGTTTGGGGAATTCCCGTGGGAAAAATCTCTGAAATCCAGTCAAGCAATACTTCTTAATTTACATGGTTCTGTGGTACAATAGAAACGATTGAGTTTTATGGAGGAATTATTTCATGAAGGAATATGTTATGGGCAATGGCGCTATTGCCTTGGGAGCCATGGCGGCAGGCGTGAAGGCTGTTGCTGGTTATCCTGGAACGCCCTCATCAGAGATTATTGAGACTATCTCAAAGCATTCCCATGAGGGAATATATATCGAATGGTCAGTCAATGAGAAGGCTGCCATGGAAGTTGCAGCCGCTGCCGCATACAGTGGTGCGCGGGCCCTGGTGACGATGAAGCAGGTTGGACTCAACGTTGCTTCTGACCCGCTCATGTCGCTTGCCTATGTGGGAGTGAAGGGCGGAATGGTTATTGTGTCTGCAGACGACCCCGGACCTATTTCGTCACAGACAGAGCAGGACACGAGACGATTTGCTGACTTCTGCCGCATTCCGGTTTTTGATCCGTCATCGCCGGAAGAGGCATTTGCCATGATTCAGGATGCTTTTGAGTACTCCGAGAAGTACAGCACTCCTGTGCTCTTCAGACCGACTACAAGAGTGTGTCATGCGTATGCATCGATAGACGTGCCTGATATTTTTTCACCAGGAGAATACGAGGGCTTTGTGAAGGATTCGAAGAAGTGGGTTATCTTCCCCAAGTTGTCCTTTGCTAACCATGGAATGATAGAGGAGCGGAATGTGCGCATTGCACAGGATTTTTCGTCCTATGGAAAAAATAGTTGCGAGGGTGCTGCTTCTGCCAAGGCAGTGATTGCTGGGGGAGTGAGCTATGCTTACGCCAAGGAATTTCTCCAGGATAACCCGGGGGTGCGCCTTGTACGCATCGCAACGCCATTTCCCTTCCCGGAGGACTTTGTCAGGAGTTCACTTGAGGGAGTGTCCGAGGTGATTTGTCTTGAGGAGCTGAGCCCTTATATCGAGGAGTCGCTTCTTAAAATGATAGGAAAGGGTGGAATGCAGCTTGCGGTTTCGGGCAAGCTCGATGGAAGTGTGCCTCACAATGGTGAGCTCTCTGCCGACAAGGTTGCCGATATTCTCAGTGCATTCCTGGGAATTGAAAAGAAAAACAGAGCCTGTGACCTGGAAGATGCACCTGCGCTTCCTATGAGGCCGCCAGTACTCTGCGCCGGATGTCCGCACCGTGCTTCCTTCTATGCCGTGAAGCAGGCGATGAAGGGAAGGAAGACTGTGTACTGCGGTGACATCGGCTGCTATACACTTGGTAATGCAATGCCCCTTGATATGGTTGATACCTGTCTCTGTATGGGAGCAGGAATCACTATGGCGCAGGGGTTCTATCACACTGACAGGGAAGTGGCATGCTTTGCCTTTGTGGGGGATTCCACATTTTTTGCTTCTGGTATGACTGGAATCGTAAATGCAGTCTACAACGAGGCTAATATGACACTGTGCGTGCTTGATAATTCAACAACTGCAATGACGGGACACCAGCCCCACCCCGGCACCGGCCGCAATATGATGGGGAACGTAGTTGACAAGGTCAGCATCGAGAAAATCCTGAAAGCTGTTGGCCTCTCAAAGGTCATCACGGTGGATCCTCTTGACCTTGAGGCTTCCATTGCCGCAGTTAAGGAATGCGATGAGACAGAGGGCGTTAAGGCTATCATCTTCAAGTCGCCCTGCGTTGCAATAACTAAGCCTCAGGGGCTTATGAAGATTTCAGAAAAATGCATTAACTGCAAGAAGTGTATCCGTGAGATCGGCTGCCCAGCACTTATTACTGTGGATGGTAAGGTCACGGTTGATGCCCTTCTGTGTACAGGCTGTGGTCTATGCTCACAGATATGTCCTGTAGACGCTATAGGAGGTGCCGGCAATGAATAGAGATGTAATGATATGCGGAGTTGGAGGACAGGGAACTGTACTTGCGTCAAAAATTATTGCGGCTGCTGCTATGGAAGAGGGAAGTGTTGTCCATTCTGCTGAGACTATCGGTATGGCCCAGCGCGGTGGATCAGTTACGAGTCATGTGCGAATCGGCGAGAGGGCACAGTCGCCGCTTATTCCATTAGGAAGCGCTGATATGATTCTTTCATTTGAGCCTGCTGAGGCTGTGAGAAATCTGGCGTATTTGAAGGAAGGCGGAATTGTAATCGTAAATACGACACCTGTGAAGCCTGTGACTGAGTCGCTTTGTGAGACCGGGTACGATGGAACGGAAATGCTTGAGTACCTTGAGAAAAAGTGCAGAGTAATTGCTGTCGATGGTGACGATGCCTGCAGTCAGCTGGGAAGTGCCAAGTTCCTCAATATTTTTCTTCTGGGAGTTGCTGCAGGGTCTGGTGCTCTGAGCATTGCGGATGAGACGCTGCTTGGTGAAATCCGTAAGCGTGTTCCAGCAAGATTTGTTGATAGTAATGTGAAGGCCTTTGAGATGGGGCAGGAAATTTTTAATGTACAAGGAGAGACTGAAGATGAAGCTCAATGAAAAGCAGATTGCGCAGGTGGATGCGCAGATAAAGAGACTTCTTAACACTGACAGCTATTACGGAAGGGTATACCGCGAGGCAGGAATTACTGGCTGTACCTGTCAGGAGGACTTTGAGAAGATTCCTTTTTCGAGCAAGGATGACCTTCGTAATGCATATCCACTGGGAATACAGGCTGTACCCGATGAGGAGGTCGTGAGAATCCATTCGTCATCCGGAACAACAGGAAAGCCTGTTATAATCCCCTATACTGCCAAGGATGTAGATGATTGGGCTATAATGTTTGCACGCTGCTATGAGACCGCGGGAATTACAAATAAGGACAGGATTCACATCACTCCCGGATATGGTCTGTGGACAGCGGGAATCGGATTCCAGGCAGGTGCGGAGAAACTGGGAGCTATGGCAATCCCTATGGGACCTGGTAATACTGAAAAGCAGCTTCAGATGATGGTTGACCTTAAGAGTACTGTCATATGCGCAACCTCATCATACGCACTTCTTCTGGCTGAGGAGATTGACAAGCGTGGAATGAAGGATCAGATATGTCTTACAAAGGGTGTTATCGGATCTGAGAGATGGAGCGAGAAGAAGAGAGAATATATCCGTGAGAAGCTTGGAATCGAGCTTTATGACATATATGGGCTTACAGAGATTTATGGTCCCGGAATCGGAGTCAACTGCCCTGACCAGGAGGGAATGCATTACTGGGATGATTATCTCTATATTGAGATTATAGATCCTGTCACTGGCGAGCAGGTTCCTGATGGTGAGAAGGGAGAGATTGTCATCACAACTCTTGTTAAGGAGGGTGCTCCGCTCTTAAGATTCAGGACCCATGACCTTTCAAGAATCATTCCAGGAGAGTGTACCTGCGGTAGGTCGTACCCCAGACTTGACATCATTGATGGAAGAAGTGATGACATGTTCAAGGTACATGGCGTGAATATGTTCCCCAGCCAGGTTGAGGAAGTACTGTCACAGATTGATGGTGTATCAAGTGAATATCAGATCAATATCGCCCACGACGATGAGAAGAACAGAGATGTCATGCTCATCACAGCAGAGGCTGAGGGCCGCGTAAACTTCGAGGCGACAGCTAAGGCAATCACAGCTCTCTTCAAATCGCGGATGAGTGTCACACCGAAGGTTACAGTTGTTCCTGTTGGAACGCTTCCAAGGTCAGAGAAGAAGACGAAGAGAGTAATTGATCACAGAGACTGAGACAACCTGTCAACGACGATTTTGAAGAAATCGAGCTGATAAACATATAATTTGAACGCAGCTGCGAAGCAGCCTGCGTTCATGAGCAAGTAGCGAAGCGGATTGCGAATGTCCGCTTTACGAAATCGAGCTGATAAACATATATTTTGAGGAGGAAGAGATGAATATTACAAAGGATATCCGTTATATCGGTGTTAATGACCACGAGGTAGACCTGTTTGAGGGAATGTATGATGTGCCCAACGGAATGGCCTACAATTCATACATGATTATGGATGAGAAGATTGCTGTCATGGACACTGTTGACAGGAATTTCGGTGATGAGTGGCTGGCAAACCTTGAGGCTGAGCTTGCAGGACGCACTCCTGATTATCTTGTTGTGCATCATATGGAGCCCGATCATTCAGCCAACGTCAAGGTTTTCCTTGATAAGTACCCTGCGGCAACGGTGGTTTCCTCAGTAGGTGCCTTCAACATGATGAAGAATTTTTTCGGCACAGATTATGCCGAGAGAAGAATTGTAGTGAAGGAGGGCAGTGTCCTTGAACTTGGAACACATGCACTTACATTTGTTGGTGCTCCCATGGTCCACTGGCCTGAGGTTGTCATGAGCTACGAGTCAACCGACAAGGTGCTTTTCTCCGCTGATGGTTTTGGTAAGTTCGGTGCTCTTGATGTTGAGGAGGACTGGGCATGTGAGGCACGCCGTTATTACTTTGGAATCGTAGGTAAGTTCGGTGCTCAGGTACAGGCTGTTCTCAAGAAGGCTGCGGCGCTTGATATTCAGATCATATGTCCGCTTCACGGACCTGTTCTTACAGAGGACCTCGGAACCTATATTAATCTCTACAACACCTGGTCATCCTACGGTGTTGAGAGCGACGGCGTAATGATCGCATACACCTCTGTTTACGGAAACACAAAGAATGCAGTTGAGTTTCTCGCATCTGAGCTTGAGGCCAAGGGATGTCCCAAGGTTGTTGTGTGCGACCTCGCAAGAGAGGATATGGCTGAGGCGGTTGAAGATGCCTTCAGATATGGTAAGCTCATCCTTGCGACAACTACCTACAACGGAGAGATATTCCCATTTATGCGTGAGTTTATTGCCGACCTCACGGAGAGAAATTACCAGAACAGAAAGCTTGCCTTCATCGAGAATGGAAGCTGGGCGCCTATGGCAGCTAAGGTCATGGGTAAGCAGTTTGAGGGCAGCAAGGACATTGAGGTTGTGGCAACAATCTCAATCAAGGGAGCTGTGTCTGAGGATAACAAGACTCAGCTTTCAGAGCTTGCAGATATCATGAAGTAGAGCACATATTTTTTACAATATTCGAGTGGCGGATATATTGTTAAACTATCGAGTAGGGGACTTGATTATAGATGACTATCAAGGAACGCATCACAGATGGATATAGATTTTTGAGGGACAGCAGGGTAGAACTGCGCCTTCGATTACTGGCGTTCTGTCAGGCTATGATAGTGATGGCGTTCCTAATTGGGACGCTGAGCATGGCTCTTTTAGGGCAGTCATTCAGAAGCATCATTCCCAATATTATTCTGTTCATCTTTGGGGCTGCCGGCATTTACCTCAGTTATGTGCGGAAAAAATATGAGGCGGCAGTCATTGTCACCATAGTGGGCTGTGCAAATATCACACTTCCTATCATGTTCTTCATGGCGGGGGGGAATAATAGTGGTATGCCAGTATGGTTCATCTTTGCAATTGTGCTGGAATGTATGATGGCGAATGGGCGATTCAGAATTTTTGCCACTGCATTTACCACTATCGAGTATGTTCTGTGTATGGCGGAGGCTTACTATTACCCCGAGCTTGTGACGCCTTTTTCTGACAGTGAGGCTGCATTTTGGGACCTGCTTCAGTCATTGGTGGTTGTATCAGTCGGGATATGTATTTTGATAGGTGTCCATCTCAATGCCTATGAGAATCAGAGAAGAAGACTTGAACTTCAGAGTAAGAGACTGGCAGAGATTACCAGGAAGGATGAGCTCACAGGCCTGCTCAACCGACATGCGTACTATGAGGATATTGCAGCACTTGAAAAGGTCGGTTACAGGGATGACATGGTGCTGGTCGCAATGGATGTCAATGGACTTAAGGTGGCAAATGACCAGTTCGGTCATTCTGCCGGTGACAGGCTTCTTAGGACTTCAGCTGAGGTGATGCGTAATGCCTTTTCTGCCTACGGTGAAATCTATAGAACCGGTGGTGATGAGTTCATGGCAATCCTGTTTTGTGATCCTGAGGCGTTTGTCTCTTTAGGGGACAGGCTTGAACATGCGATTTCCGTCAGTGAAGAGGTGGATAACGGCAAGGTGTCAATTGCGAAGGGAATAGTAGCCTTTTCAGGATATTCTGATTATTCGTTCACTGCGCTGGAGAGGAGAGCCGATGAGCTTATGTACCGCGATAAGGACGAGTATTACAGAAGAGAAGGAATTGATCGGAGAAAAATATAATGGATAACGTAAAAGAAAATAAGATGGGCGTCATGCCTGAGAATAAGCTTCTTATCAGCATGTCGCTCCCTATGATGATTTCCATGCTGGTTCAGGCATTATACAATGTTGTGGACTCGATTTTTGTTTCAAGAATTGATGAAAATGCACTTACAGCAGTATCGCTGGCATTTCCTATTCAGTCAGTTCTCATTTCCCTCGGTGTTGGTATGGGAGTCGGTGTAAATGCACTTTTGTCGAGGTCCCTTGGTGAGAAGGATTATGATACAGTAAACAAATCAGCAATGAACGGTCTGTTCCTGTCCTTTCTCAACTTCATTGTATTTATTTTTGTCGGACTGTTTGCAGTAAAGCCCTTCTATATGGGGCAGACGGATGACGCACAGATAATCGGCTATGGAATGGAGTATCTGACTATTGTCTGCTGCTTTTCGCTCGGTGTGTTCTTCCAGTTCACCTTTGAACGACTCCTTCAGTCAACAGGAAGAACTCTTGCAACTATGGTAACGCAGTCCGCCGGAGCAGTCACAAATCTGATTCTTGACCCTATCCTTATTTTTGGTCTCTTTGGTGCCCCTAAGCTTGGGGTTGCAGGAGCTGCCATAGCAACAGTCACAGGACAGTTTGTGGCTGCAATACTTGCATGTATCCTCAATCTGAAAATCAACAAGGAAATACACTTCCAGTTCAGGGGTTTCCGTCCCTCACTGGATACTATTAAGAAGATTTATGTCGTTGGTCTTCCTTCGATTATCATGCAGTCAATCGGCTCCATTATGGTATACGGTCTCAACCAGATTCTCATTGCATTTTCTTCAACCGCAACTGCAGTATTTGGTGTGTACTTCAAGCTTCAGAGCTTTATCTTTATGCCGGTCTTCGGTCTGAATAATGGTGTCGTTCCTATTGTGGCATTTAACTTCGGAGCAAGGAAGCGTGCAAGGATGATTAAGACGATCAAGCTTGCGGCCATCTATGCCTTCTTCATCATGCTGGCAGGAACTGCCGTCTTCCAGTTTTTCCCGGAAGGACTACTCAGGATGTTCAATGCATCTGACAACATGCTTGGAATGGGCGTTCCGGCGCTTCGGATAATCAGCGTCCACTTCCCTGTGGCAGCCTACTGTATAGTGGTGGGCAGCGTCTTCCAGGCAACAGGGTATGCAGTTTACAGTATGATCGTTTCAATTATGAGACAGATAGTTGTGCTGCTTCCCGCAGCTTTCCTGTTAAGTCTCACAGGCAATGTGAACAACGTCTGGTGGGCATTTCTTATTGCTGAGGCAGCCAGCTTCACGGTGACAACAATCTGCCTCATCAGAATTAATAGAAACGTCCTCAGCAAGATTCCAGAGTAATTTTTTGCAGTCATCCTGCATGAGCGGAATTGTATTATGAATATTCTTACAGCTAACAACATATCAAAGACCTACACAGACAAGGTTCTGTTAAAAAATGTGGCCTTCTCTCTTCAGGAGGGGGAGAAGGTCGGCGTTATCGGAATCAATGGAACCGGCAAGTCCACGCTTCTGCGTATTGCGGCAGGAATTGAGGAGGCGGACTCTGGCGAGGTTATTAAGGGGAAAAATATTCATACCTGTTATCTGCCGCAGAACCCTTCGTTCCCCAAGGATGCGACGATCTACAGCTATGTTGCGGGAATGAATGCCAGAGACTCCATTGAGAAGAGTCTTGAGGGCGAGGCAAAAACAATTCTAAATAGGTTGGGATTTACCGAGTATGACACTCCCGTTGCAACCCTTTCAGGCGGCCAGCGAAAGCGTGTGGCCCTTGCAGCGGCACTTCTTACAGAGTGTGAGATACTCGTTCTTGACGAGCCTACAAACCACCTTGATGAGGGCATGGTTGTGTGGCTTGAAAATTATCTCGCTGCCCGCAGAGGGGCAGTCATCATGGTCACTCATGACCGATATTTCCTTGACCGAGTCTGCAGAATCATTTGGGAAGTTGACAGGGGTGAACTGTTCACTTACACAACGAACTATTCAGGCTTCCTGGCGCTTAAGGCTGAGCGCGAGGAGATGGAGGTTGCTGCACTTAGAAAGAGAAGAAGTATTCTCCGTGAAGAAATCGAGTGGATGCAGCGCGGTGCAAGAGCCAGAAGCACCAAGCAGAAGGCACACATCCAGCGCTATGAGAACACAAGGGATGAGGTTTCGGCTCTGAGAACTCATCTGTCTGATGTCCACACGGCACAGCTCAGTTCTGTGTCATCAAGGCTTGGCAGGACTACAATTGAGCTTGAGGGTATCTGCAAGAGTTATGCTGCTGGAAATGGTGATGGTGATGGCAGCTCTATAAAGACTGTCATTTCTGATTTTTCATACATATTTCTGCGGGATGACCGTGTGGGCTTTGTGGGCGTGAACGGCTGCGGAAAGTCTACACTGATGAACATCATAACTGGTGTACTTGAGCCTGACAGCGGCAGCCTTGTAGTGGGCTCCACGGTTAAGATTGGTTATTTTTCCCAGGAGAATGAGTACATGGATGAGTCGCTTCGCGTGATTGACTACGTGAAGGAGACGGGTGAATATATTGAGACCGTTGATGGCAAACTGACGGCTTCTGCGCTGTGCGAGCGTTTTCTCTTTGAGGGTGCCCTGCAGTATCAGAAGATTGAGAAGCTCTCGGGCGGTGAGAAGCGCCGTCTGTACCTCCTTAAGGTGCTGATGTCATCGCCAAACGTCCTGATTCTTGACGAGCCTACCAATGACCTTGATATCACTACGCTTTCAATTCTGGAGGACTACATCGAGCACTTCGCGGGTATTGTAATTACAGTCAGCCACGACCGCTATTTCCTCGACAGAATCTGTACGAGAATCTTTGCCTTTGAGGGAGATGGGCATTTATCACAGTACGAGGGCGGGTATTCGGATTATGTGCTGGCAAGACCTGCGGCTGTGGATGGGGCATCTGCAGGTTCTGTTTCGGGTGGTTCCGAGGCTAATTCTTCTGATGGTCAGCCAGGCAATATGGTCAGCAGCGAGGAGAAGCGTCAGCAGAACGTCGAGACCTGGAAGCGCCGCGAGCAGAAGGTCAGGTTCACCTACAAGGAGGAGCAGGAATACAAGTCCATCGAGGGCGAAATCGAGAAGATAGAGACCCGCATTGCTGAAATTGAAGCCGAGATTCCTAAGTGTGCAACTGACTTCGTGAAGCTCAACAGGCTCATGGCTGAGAAGGATGAGCTCGAAGAAAAACTACTCGAGAAGATGGAGCGCTGGGAATACCTCAGCGAGAAGGCCGAGCAGATAGGACAGTAGGGGCAGCTCTGGGGAGAATGAATAGCAGATAGGATAACATGCAATTAATGCGAGAATCAATTGCAGATAGGATAACATGCAATTAATGCGAGAATGAATAGCAGATAGGATAACATGCAATTAATGCGAGTTGTTGATGGAAGTGAGGGGTTAGATAATGGGGGAATTAACAGAAATCACAGAAAATATGACTCTTGGGGAAATCATACTTCTTCCAGAACTTGAGGCATATCAGAATACAATTAAGTACGATGGCGGGGATCTTGACCTGAGTGAGGAGACTGGGGACAGGGAATTTTTTACTACGCTTCGTGACAATCAGCAGGGAGAACTGGCTCTTAAGGGAACGAGATTTCTGCTTGATATGGTTCGAAGGAACCGTTCCTTTATCTATAATCTCTACGGCGAAGAGGAGCGAAGCAATGATCCTGAGAAAAAATATGTCTCGCTCATTCGTATAGTGCCGGAAAAACTGGATGCATCAAAGCCATATATCCTGCTATGTTCTGGCGGGGCATATATCTGTGTGTGCCATCATGTGGAAGCTCTTCCTACGGCGGAGCACTTTGTGGATGCAGGCTATCAGGTATTTGCACTGACATACAGAGTACGTGCAAAGGAGGGAAGCCTCCCTGCTGCCCTGTGCGATATTGATGTTGCCATCAGATTCATCACGGAGCATGAACTGGAATTTGGGCTTCATGGAGATAACTACGTGATAGGTGGTTTCTCAGCGGGCGGAAACCTCATCAGCACCTGGGGTGTCGGTAAGGTGGGGTATCAGAAATTCAATGCGCCAAAACCCCTTGCGATGCTTCCAATCTATGCAGCGGTAGGCTATGAGGAAGTGGACTATTCTGACCATGACAATTTCTACCTGGTAGGACAGTGGGGTAGGAATTTCAACGAGGAGACGGTTCGCGCACATCGCATCCTGGGAAATGTTGACGAGACTTACCCGCCCTGTTATATCGTGTGCGGGAAGGCTGACACGGTTGTATCCTGCAGGAATTCAGAACTCCTCAAGGCGGAACTTGATGATGCTAAGGTGCCTGCAGTCTTGGAAGAGACAGAAAATGATCCACACGGCTTTGGTGATGGAACCGGCTTTGAGGCAGCTGGCTGGCCAGAGCGCGCGATTCAGTTTATCGAGAACTTGTAATGAATTTATATAACAAAAACCCCCGTGGCCACAGGCTACGGGGGTTTCAAAATTCTATCAGTAATCAAAATTCTATTATTGAATTCAATGTTAGCATCAAGCCAATCAGCCTACTGTCCGGCGGCTGCATCCTGCAGGAGTGCTGCGAGTGCGTCAGCAGAGGTCTCAGGAACTGCTGCGCCACCTGTTGTAACGCCGTCGGTTGGAAGTCCTGTAACGGGGTCCACTGCACCATTTATCGTGGTAGGTGTGGTGAACTGTGACAGGTCGCCATTGAACAGTGACACACCGTTCAGGAAGCTGTGAGGACACCATCCGGTTCCGCCACTTCCTTCTTCTCCATCGGCAGTCTTCTCAGGAGATGTAACGAATACACCAGGAACCTTGAAGGCGCAGGTGTCTGCTGCACGCAGTCCTGTAAGGGCACATACATTGCCAAGAACATGGCAGTCACAGTACTCAGTAGGAACGTTGTCCTGGGCAAAGTACTCTGTGTATGCTGAGCCGTCAAGAGAGCAGAGACCATCAACGGCGAGCTTTCCTGACTTTTTGCAGACGGTAGCAGTAGTGATACCTTCTGGAGTCTGGAAGGACTTGTACTCAAGGTTCTCGTGAATCCGAGCCATAATCTTGCGCCACATTGACTTTGCAAGTGCCTTCTCGGCATCGCCTGATAACTTCGTATTGTTATCGTATCCCGCCCAGGTTGCACATGTATAGTAGGGTGTGTAACCGGCAAACCATACATCGTTGTAATCAGAGGTTGTACCTGTCTTACCGGCAATCGCCATATTTCCAAAATTAACTGAACCACCAGTACCCTTAGTTACAACGTCCACCATTGCATCAGTAAGAAGGAAGGCAGTGGTAGGCTTGATAACCTGACGTGTCTCTGCCTCGTTGTCGATAAGTGTATTGCCATCGTGGTCAACAATCTTTGTGTAGTACATCGGCTTGATGTATGTTCCGTTGTTGGCAATGCAAGCGTAGGAAGCGCAGAGCTCAATATTTTTTACACCGTAGGTGATACCGCCGAGAGCGAGAGCCTGGGTAACATCGGATACGACGCTGCCATCGGCACGTGTCTCGCGGTCAACGAGTGTGGTGAAACCGAAGTTCTGCAGATAGTCAAATCCAAGCTGTGGAGTGATGTCTGTCAGGCACTTTACGGTTACAATATTGAGGGACTGCTCAATTCCGTAGCGGAGAGTACATATTCCCTTGTAGGCTCCGCCGTACCAGTTGGATACGGGGCGTCCTGTGGTGTAGTTGAAAGGAGCATCAACCTCAACGGAGGCAAGTGTCTTGCCTGCAGCGTCGAGAGCGGGAGCGTAGGTTGATACAACCTTGAAGGTTGAACCAGGCTGACGCTTCGTGTTGGTAGCTCTGTTAAGTGTAAGGGAAGCTTCCTTGGTTCCACGCCCACCGACAATAGCCTTCACAAATCCCGTTGACTGGTCGATGATGCTGACTGAAATCTGAGGCTGAGGGGTGAGTGATACATGCTCGCCTGAAACTTCGTCGCCTGACTTAAGGTATTCTTCCTTGAATCTGTCGATGTAGCTCTGGGCAGTCTCAGTGTCATTAAAGAGCATTGAGAAGCCTGAATCCTGTTTCTTGAAATATGACTCAAAGAGCTCGGAGCTGATGTTCTCCATCTCACCGTCTTCGTGTTCGATGGACAGCGTATAGGCAAGGAGCCATCTGGTGTTGGCAGGGTAGTTCTCCTCGTCGTTTGTAATCTCGTTACATATCTTCTGGATCTCGGGATCCTGGGTGGTGTATACTGACAGACCGCCTGAATAGAGCAGGTTGTATGCCTGTGTATCTGTGTAGCCCTTCTTCTCAACAAGATCAGTCATTACCTGGTTGGTAACTTCATCAACAAAGTAGGTATAGATGGTGTTGGCCTCATTCTCCTGGTTGTGGAGCTGGATTCTTGAGTAGACATCATCGGCAACCGCTTCGTCGTAGGCTGCCTTGGTGATGTAGCCCTGCTCGAGCATGTTGTCAAGAACCCTGCCACGTCTCTCCGCATTGTTCTCAGGGTGGGAGATAGGATTCCACTTTGTCGGATTCTGTGTGATTGAAGCAATAACTGCGCACTCGGAAAGATTAAGGTCAGATACGTTCTTTCCAAAATAACGCTGGGAAGCCGCCTGCACACCAAGGGTGTTCTGGCCGAGGTTGATGGTATTCATGTAATACTCAAGGATCATATTTTTATCCATGACCTTCTCAAGCTCAACTGCCAGGTACTGCTCCTGAATCTTTCTCTTGAATTTGTCTGCCATTGAGGACTCGCCTGTCCAGCCAGTGAAGACGTTGTTCTTGAGGAGCTGCTGTGTGATTGTCGAAGCACCCTGGGAGAAATCCCTGCTTGTGAGTGCGACAACACCGGCTCTCAGGATACCCTTGATGTCGATACCATTGTGCTCGTAGAAACGCTCATCCTCGATTGCAACAAATGCATGCTGCATGTCGACAGGAATCTTGTCGATGGTCTGGTATACTCGGTTGGAATTCTGAGCGACGAGCTTAGTCAGCTGGTTGCCCTGATTGTCGTAGATCGTGCTGGAGTATCCAGTAGGACGCACATCCAGAGTCGAGATGTCAGGCGCTGATGCAAGGATTCCCTTGAACAGTCCGACACCCGCACATACACCCATGATTCCAGCGGAAATACAGCAGATGAGCAACGCAATGAAGAAATTAACTGCAATCATCTTACCGAGTCTTGTACTTATGGCGGTCAGCGCACGCCTCCGCTTTTTTGCCCCACGTTTACCGTAGTTCATATGTCACCTTTCGATATTGAATATCAGAATTAAAATACACTTTTGCATAATCTTCGTTATTATAACACAAAAATGGAATAGTAGCACATTAACCTTAAAGTGTGATTATCACGGGGGGCTAGTTTCTGTTCTGTGATCTTTTTGGGGGAGCTAGGGGTGTTCTTTCATGGGCATTTCTTACGTGGTGTTCTTTCACGGACATTCTTTCAAGAATTCATCGGGAATTACGTTTCCTGTAAATCTCGATAAAAGGGGGCTGCTAGGCGTCATCGGGATTTAAGTTTCCTA
>DCHL01000156.1:0-2855 GCA_002317595.1 Lachnospiraceae bacterium UBA1753
TTTATTTCCTTTGGATCATCCCATCTGCTAATTCCACAATTTTTCATAAAAATACCCTCCTTAGTTATTTTTTCTCCTTAGTATCAATCGAATCCCTGAATACCACGAACCTGTCATAGAGATATTCCGTTGACAGGTTAAGCGCCATGTTGATAAGCGTTACCAGGTACTCATTCCACATGAGATTCTCTGCCAGATAGTTGCCAAGCAATGTTGTCACAGGTGTGAACACGCAGTAGTAAAGTGCCACCAGGAGCATTGCCTTCGGTACGTTGTTTGAGCTCTTGAAGGTGAAGTTCCTGTTCAGCGTAAAGTTCCACAGTACTGAGAGCACCAGTGCCGTGAGGTACGAACCCCAGTAGGGAAGCTTTGCCACCTCATTGAGCAGTGTGAAGCTGACAATCTCAATCACTCCCGCTGAAATCGAGAATCCCACAAACTTGAGAACCCTGATTATTTCCTTCGCCTTATTTTCTTTTCTTGAAGCATCCTCTCCCATAGTTCATGTCCTCCCTCAGCTGCTCTTTGCCGCATTCTTCTGCTTTGAATATTTTTTCTGATACACAAGATTCTGTAAAAAAATATCCATCGGGTTCATCTTAACCTTCACGCCGCAGGCCCTAGCCTGCAGTGCTGTAACCGCCGCCTTCTCAACAAGAATCGTGAGCGCCTGGGTGTCGTCTGCGTCCCTTCCCCTGACCAGGGCTCCACCACCCTTCACAAATACTGCACATTTCTTTGCCAGCATCTTCTCGGCCTCCGCCTCACTCGCAGCCACGGGTATGACGCGTCCTATCATCTGAGCCATATCGTCAAGCTGCGCCACAAGCGGCAACCCTGACTCTGACCACTTCAGTGCTGCAGGAGTCTGAACCTTTACTATACCGCTGTAGTCCGGCAGCTCTTCTGCATCGTCCGTGAAATCGCCGCCCTTGTAGCTTCTCCTGCATATTTCCTCAAGAAGCTTAACCCTCGCAAAGGCATCCTCCTTGTCCGTTCCTGCCACCAGCACTCCGTGATATTTCATGAGAATCACATGGGCCCCTGTGGACATCGCCGCCAGAACCGCCTTGTTGAGCTTCTTCTGTCCTGGAAGTCCGTACTCTGAAACGGCAACACCGCCGAGTCTCTCCCTCTCTTCATCAGAAATCTCAAGCCTCTCAAATCCTGCAACTCCCAGTGCCGTCGCATAGGACTGGTGCGTATGAATCACAAAATTCACTTCTGGGAACTGACTGTAGGCAATCGCATGGACCTTCCTCTCGCCCGAGGGCTTATGCGGTCCTCTCCACTCTCCGGTGCTAAGGTCATAGACTGCCAGGTCCTCATCCTTCGTCTCAGTGTAGGCAAGTCCGCTGGGCGTAATCAGGAACTCATGCTCACTTATCCTCTCGCTGATATTGCCCCAGGTGCGGGCCACCAGTCCTTCCTCAAGGAGTGTGCGTCCCATGTCTGTTATGTTGCTTCTCGCAATTTTTTCACTATTCATAAGACCCCCCATTCATCATCGCAAAATTCTTCCTGTTGCTGTCATAGAGCCGCTTAAAGACCGCATAGCCTCTATCATAGATAGCTGCATTGGCCCTGTTCGGGGAGAACCTGTTTGTCACTGCCACCAGCTTCTTAGCCTCTGACAGATCCGCCACATCGCCGCTTCCGGCCGCCACAAGAAGTGCCGCTCCCACGGCTCCGACATCCTTGGCATCCTCAACGGTCTCAATGTCCCTTCCGGTAATGTCAGCCAGTATCTGGCTTGTCACCTTGGAGAGAGCTCCACCTCCTACAAACCGAATAGTGCTGCTCGTCTTTATCTTCTTGTCCTGACTCTCAATCATCCACCTTAAGTGATAGCAGATACCCTCTATGACTGCCCTTAGCATCTCGCTCTTTCCAGTGTCTATCCTCACATTGAAGAACATTCCAGCACTCATCGGGTCCTCAAACGGGCAACGGTTTCCATGAAGCCATGGGGTAAAAATAACGCCGCCAGCTCCTGGCCCAACGCTATCAATTACCTCCGACATGTACTCATATAGGCTGGTGTACTGCGTCTCCACGCTCTCCGCCACGTCCGTCTTGGCCAGGTAAATATTGATTTCATCCTGCACGAGATGATTCTTAACCCACTCAAAGCACTTGCCTGCAGTCTCCATCTCCGCGAAGTAGTTGTATCGTCCCTCTTCTGCCCCGACAATTCCGGCAATCATTGCGAAGATATCAACCACCTGTCTGTCAATCACGGTCTCAACCCACCCCGAGGTCCCCCAGTAGATATGGGTATCTCCAAGGCTGGTAGCTCCAGCGCCTACTCCGATGAGTGTGGCATCGCCACCTCCTCCGTATACATCAGTTCCAGCTGCAAGTCCCAGCTCCAGTGCCGCCTTCTCCGTCAGATGGCCTGCCACATCTGTACACTTTACAACTCTGGGGAGATGCTCGGGACGCACCCCATACATCCTGCACAGTTCCTTCGAAAATCCCTCGTGTCCCTTCCTCGAATCGTACAGGAAGGTCGCATACGCACTGTCCGGCGTCATCACGAACTCCCCTGTCATCCTGCAGATCAGGTACTCCTTCACGTCGAGCCATTTATGAATCCTGGAAAAAATATCCGGCTCATTTTTTTCCACCCACTTGTACTTCCAAAGCGGATCCTTGACGCTGGTTGAAGCTGCCGTTGTCAGGCGAAGGCTCTTAATCAGCTTAAAAATATTAACTCCAGACACTGTAATTCCGTGTCCTTCTGTCTCCTTCATCACATCAAGCGCACGCTGGTCCATGTAGCTCATGGGGCGCCTTAATGCATTTCCTTCTCTGTCCACTAGCACAAGTCCCTGCATCTGTGAACAGAAAGA
>DCHL01000156.1:2928-13001 GCA_002317595.1 Lachnospiraceae bacterium UBA1753
GTGCTTTCGCACATCGCAGACCACCATTCCTCTGTGTCCTGCTCCGCACCACCATTTTCAAGAATGTATAGATTATAAACAGCGTACTCACCTGCAACTATCTCAACATCCTCATCTATTTTTATCAGGCAGGTTTTGAGACCTGTCGTTCCCACATCGTAAGAAATAACATACTTCATGGCTTATTCCCCCTCAGACAATCCCTACTGCCCGCTCTATGAAATCACAGAATGCCTCTGCCACACTGTCCGTATTCTCCATCACATCAGCTCCACAGAAGATCCTCATCCTCTCCTTGTAATACTCACAGCTCACAGAGAACTGCAGCATCATCAGAAGGCTGTCAAAGAAGAAAGCAAACATCCTTGGATCCCCATCGTAGGTGGCCTTCCCTTCTTCCTTAGCTCTCTTCACCAGTTCCGCATACAGAAGACCGGTCTGACCTTCGATGCTCTGCGCCAGCTTCGTTGCATACTTTCTGCAGCTCCCGGATGTGATCTCGTTGTACATAACATAGTAGTTGCGATGCTTCTCGGCTCCATCAAGCAGTTCTTCAACAAGAAGCCTGATGCAGGTCCTGATATCATCCTCGTTGGCAATGACAGCCTGAAATGCCTCCTCAAGGAGTCTCAGTGAGTACTTGACGCAAGCGAGAAAGAACTCATCCTTCCCTTTGTAATATTTGTATAACACACCAACGCTGATGCCCGCTTTCTTAGCAATCACATTGATGTTAGCGCGGTCAAGCCCGTGCTCTGCAAACTCATCAATTCCTGTTTCAAGTATTTTCTCTATTGTCTCTTCATCGAGTTTCTTATACATCCCACTTACTATCCCTTTTTGTTTGTCAAAAGCAGCTGCCGCTTTCCACAGATGTGCAACTGCTTCTTGTTTGACGTGAGCCGTCGCTCACACTTTGAATATAACATTGGCCTGCCCGACAAGTCAATGTCAGACAGGCCAGAAATTGTCATTTATTTCTTCTTTCAGCACTATCAAATCGCTTCAGAATCTGCTGTATTAGCTTACTTGAAGTAGCTTACTGTATCGGTAAGATTTACAGCCATCTCATTCGTGTTCTCTGAGTTGTCCACAATGCTGTTGATTGAAGATACAATCTCATATACTGAGGCAGATACTTCCTGGTTGGAAGCTGCATTCTCCTCAGAGATAGCACTTAAGTCGCTTACAGAGCTTGTAATCGAAACCTTCGCTCCATCCAGACTGCTTACCTTTGTAGAAATGTTCTGAATTTCATCGAGGGATCTGAGTATCTCATTATTGAGAACCTCAAACTTCTTCTCTGTCTCCTCAATGTAATCCTGCTCCTCAGAGATAATACCTGCTACCTCTGCTGCAAGGCTTACGCTCTTCTCTGACTGAGCAATAACTTCTCTTACCACCTCTCTGATCTCGTCAGCAGAAGAGTTCGACTGCTCTGACAGATTCTTGATTTCCTCTGCAACTACCGCAAATCCTCTTCCTGCATCTCCGGCACGTGCTGCCTCAATTGACGCATTAAGTGCAAGCAGATTAGTCTGGTTTGCAATTGAGGCAATCATCTCAGCTGCATCTCTGATCTTAGATACGGATGAGTTGGTTGCATTAATCTGCTCACTGATTGCTGCTACAGCATCCACAGACTTCTCTGAAGAGCCCGAAACCCTTCCGATATAGTCAGCCGCATCGCTGTTTGCATCCTTAATCTCATTAGAGAGAACAACCAGCTGCTCTGTGTTATCCGAAATACCATCGATTGCATATCCCATTTCAAGAATCTGCTCATTGATGGACTGTACGCTCTCAGCCATGCTGGTTGCTCCCTGAGCAAGTTCTTCCATGGCCCTTGAGATTCTGTCTGACTCGTCCTTCGAACGCTGTGCAAGAGTTGCTACATTGCCTGCACCATCCTTGAGCTCAGAGCTGATATGCTGTGTATCTCCAATGGTCTTCTGAAGTACATCCTGAAGTGTCTTTGCTGAACCAATCAGATTCTTTATCTCAACAAGGGGAGAGTTTATCTCAATAGATACGTTGAGATCACCCTCTGCTGTCTGTCCCATAACCTCAACAACCTGCTTGAGAGGCTTAACCACCTTCATTGAAAGAATTGTAGCTATCGCAATGAAGATAATTATAAGCAGAACTGCCATTCCTGCGCCCTGCATGACAATTTTATTTACATCCGCCATTATCTCTTTCTCATCCGCAGAGATAACAAACACGAAATCAAGATTCTCAGCTACATAGTAAGCTGCATATTTTTTCTCGCCCTTGAAAACATACTCAACAACCTCGGTATCATCACGCTTGCCGGCTGCCATATCAGCACACACTGCAAGAATTGTCTCGTTTGTAACAGGCTGACCAATTTTCTCTTCAGTAGGGTGATAGAGCATTGTACCCTCAGCATCTGCAACATAGCAGTAAGACGATGGAACACCAACAATGCTGATGTCACCACAGTACTCAGCCAGATTCGAGCTGGCAAGTACAAATCGCTTACCCCTATTCTTAATCTCATCCTCAAGACCCTGACCCTCTGAATCTGCAAGAGAATACATATAGTTATGCATTACCTCTTTAATTTCATTCTTCGATTTGTTGACCAGGAATACTGTAATAATGAGCACTGAAATGATAAGCGGGATCAGCGCAAACATCAGTATCATCTTGTGGAAGTCAAACTTGAAACCCTTTCCACCCTTAATACTCTTTTCTTTTTCTTCAGCCATTTTCTTCTCCTTTTGTGCCCCAAACTACACTCTATTTTTCCCTGCAATTTATTTCTAACGCCAGCTGACGTTTACTCCCTTCACATTATATTATCATAATTTACATAATATTGCACTTTTTTAAGAACAATATCGACAACATCCACCCCTTATCCCATATTTCCAATATCAAACCGTCGGACAATAATCACTGCTATTACAGCGGTAATGACATCTGCAACAGCCTGGGAACAGAGAATACCCAGGTATCCGAAAATACCAGAGAGCAGAATGATGACAATGACATACACTACACCCTGACGGCTGATCGAAAGAACGAAGGCTCCAAGTGCCTTTCCGAAGGACTGACAGATACAGGTGGACACCATTACAACCGACATGAATATCAGGCTCGACTGCAGGCAGCGCAGCATAAGTGCACCATTTTCCACAATGGAAGGATCGTCCATGAACACGCGGATTATCTGTGGGGCAAAAATTATCATCACCGCAGTAAAGGCTACGGAAATTGATGCCTCAAGCGTATATGCAAACCTCATTGCCTGGGTCAGTCTCTCCCTGTTTTTTGCCCCATAACAATATCCGATAAGTGGCTGACCTCCGAAGGCAAATCCCACAAGTACAAGTATGGATATCGTATTTACCTTCAGGGCAATGCCCATGGCCGCTATCTTATCGTTACCATACGCAAGCAGGTAATTATTGGTGATAATCATCATGCAGCTCTGCATGATATTTGTAATTGACGCAGGTATTCCAATCGTGAGTATTCCTGTAAATGCTCCCTTGGGAATGTTTAGGTCAGAAAGAGAAACCGACAGTCTTTCACTTTTTTTCAGAATCACATACACGTAATAGGCATCTGCCACAACATTTCCTACGACAGTTGCAATTGCCGCTCCTGCAGCCCCAAGATTCAGGCTGAAAATGCATATTGGATCAAGCACGATATTTACTACCGATCCAAGAATCGAACCTACCATTGCGGCTCCAGCAAGTCCCTCTGTCCTCAGGATATTACTTGGAACAAGACCCAGAATAATGGATGTGGCTCCTATAACAATCCAGGTATAATAGTCACCTGCATATTTCCAGGTCGCAGCATCTGCTCCCAGCACCTTCAGTATCTGTGTGCGAAGCAGAAGCATTGTCACGCTCACAAAGACGCCAAAAGCAATCGCCGCCCAGAAGGCGAAGGAAGAAATCTTTCTCGCCTCTTCATATTTTTTCTCACCGAGAAGTCTCGAAATCAGTGAGCTTCCTCCCAGTCCCCAGATATCACCAAAGGCGATCATCAGCATAAAGACCGGTGCTGTAAGTGATATTCCAGCAACAAGATCCGTGTTTCCCGTCATTGCGATAAAATATGTGTCCACCATGTTATATACAAGGGACACCATCATGCTGAGCACTACCGGCACGGCTAATGTCATATACGCCTTCGGCACGCTCATATTTTCAAAAATATCATTTTTCATAATTCTCCCTGCTTTTCTTCACTCTGCTTCTCTTTTCTCAACATTTCTTCACTCTGCTGTTCTTCAAACCCATCCGCAACAGTCCTGTAGAAATCTTCCTCCAGAGGCCCAAGCTCTGCAACAGTAGCTTCCTCATCCGTACCGTGATACTTAATATACACATGATCATTCTGGAGCAGTATCGTAGTACACGTCTCATATATCCCATCGGTGGAATAAGTACTGATACGGTACTCCCTGTAATCATCCGCCAGAGTCAGCCTGATGGTATCCACATGTGACTCATTGACCGAATTGGTGAGACCATAGGGATGATAGATGTGATAGTATTCGTTGTAAGTCCCAATCTCCATGCCAACAAGTTTTGCATCAATAGGAATATACCTGTGATCCTCGCCGCGCATATTCTTCATCTCAACTCTTGTGCCGGGTTCCGTGTCATAGAACTGAATCACACTGTCGTAATCCTCCTCCCTGCAATAGGTTGAACTGAACATATCGGTGTAATACAGGTCATAGGGCGAATAATCTTCAAGCTGTTCCAGGGCAAAATGAGTATATATTCCATCGACCAGCGTGATTCCTGTCTCATGCTTATTTATATCGCGCCCATTGTAGGAACGAAGCTGCTTATAGTATTCACCGTCAATAAAAAAGCCCTCCCGGTCCATGGAGATATCAACCTCCACTTTCCCCGGCAGGGAATCATAAACCACCTGATTTTTTACTCTGTCTGAAATAAAAATAAACGCAAGAATAGCAGCAGGTGTTCCAGCAGTAACCGCACCTGCCACTATGCTTACGAATGACCATTTTCTTAATTCTGTTTTCTTGAAACTGATGATAAGCAGTACAACACCAGCGGCAATAATAAAAAGTCCGCCACAGATTGGTACTGCAAATATCGCTATGCTAAGTAATGCAATGAGCATGTTTTCTCTCTCTTTCCATACACTGCCAACATTATAGCACAAAGTCTATTATTCCCCATCAGACTCATCATCCTCAAAGAGCGGGAACTTCAGTAGTAATCTGTCAAGAAGAGACTCTTTTCTTCCCAGACTGATACGACTGGGTCCTCTCACGGACCAGAAAATGCCCGTCTGCTTAAGAAGAACCCAAGAAACCACACTCGTCACGAGACAGAGTATCGGATACCATGGATGGGTAAAGGTCTGAAACAACAGAATTACAAATCCGACCACAGCCAGAAGACCAGAGAATACAAGACCGACAACCTGCCAGAATCTGCTTCCTTTTTTTTCATAGTAATACTTGTCCATTGAAAGCAATCTCACAATCATCATTATTGCCGTGACAACTATAACTATATAGATAAAAATATCTCTTCGGTATTCAAAAGGAAACCAAAATGACATACCAGTTCCAATCTTATACCCAATATAATTTAATGAATCGACACATATATCCCGAAAAATCATCTCGTTATATAGAATAAAACCAAAGGCGCATATATATATTTTCCAGTTTTTATTACACATGACAGCAAAATACATTGCCAACTGTATTATAATTACTCCAATCATTCCAAGAATGGCAGAAGGTCTGAACCCAATATCAAGTACATTTCCGTAAGTTGAAAACCTGGTGCTGTAATAATGTACCCTTAGGTTACCAAAGCATTGCATGAGATAGATAAGTAAAATAGCAATTGCTACTGCAATCATGCTGAACGTCTCAAAGAATTCTATCGATAATCTCCTTTTCATTACTCCTCCAATTCAAAAAATCGAACATTTGCAGTCGGCTCCACATCTATAACATAGCCCAATCCACAGATGCGTTCAAAAAAGCTATCGCCGATGGAACACCTCCAATGACGATAGCTTATTTTTCAACAAAAATCAAACTACAATTATCTGCAATATGAATCTCTCTTACGCTGCCACAGTTTTCTTCTTCCTGATCTGAAGAACAATTACTACTGCGATTATCACCAGACCAGCAATATCAGAAGGAACTCCAGGATACAGCATGAGGAGACCGCCAATGATTGCAAGTGCACTCTCCCACTTGGCCATATCGCAGAGGATGTAATTCTCGAGACCACCTGCAAGAGCAAACATACCGATGAAGCTTGTAATGATAATCATCACAATCTCAACCACAGTTGCATCAACAAACAGCATTGCAGGATTCAGACAGAACATATACGGAACAATGAATGCCGCGATGGCAAGTCTTGTTGCAGCAAACGCTGTCTTCATGGGATTACACTTTGCAATTGCTGAACCAGCATAGGCTGCAAGGGCAACCGGTGGTGTAATATCTGCAACGATACCAAAGTAAAATACAAACATGTGAGCACAGATATCCTTAAGTCCCATACCGGTTGTAAGGATTGGTGCACATGTAGTTGCCATGATGATGTAAGTAGCTGTTGTAGGAACTCCCATTCCAAGGAGGATACAGCAGAGCATCGTAAGGAACAGCGCAATAATCAGCTGACCATGGGCAACGCTTACGATTGCACTGATGAATACCTGGCCAAGACCTGTCATCGTAACAACACCAGCGATGATTCCGGCAATACCGCAGGCAACTGCGATACTGAGTGTATTCTTGGCACCGGTCTCAAGAGCGTTAACGAACTTCGTCGGAGTCATCCTATGCTCCTTATTAAAGAGGCTTACAAGGATACAGAGCGCAGTTGCAATAATAGCACTTCTACTCATTGTGAAGCCCATGCAGATCATCACAATAAGGGCGATAAGGGGAATCAGCAGATAAATCTTGGGAAGAATCTCCTTTGCCTTGGGAAGCTCATCCTTGGTGAGACCTCTGAGTCCGAGTCTCTTTGCCCTGAAATGTACCATCAGAAAGATTCCTAAAAAGTACAGGATTGCAGGAAGGATAGACCTTACTACGATTGATGAATAGGGAACACCGATCATCTCCGCCATCAGGAATGCAGCAGCACCCATGATAGGAGGCATGATCTGTCCGCCTGTAGATGATGCCGCCTCAACAGCACCTGCGAACTCACTGGGGAAACCAGTCTTCTTCATAAGAGGGATGGTGATGGAACCTGTTGTAACCGTGTTACCAACTGAAGAACCTGAAACCATACCACAAAGCGCACTGGAAATAACTGAAACCTTCGCAGGGCCACCAGTTGCAGCTCCAGCAAGGCAGTTAGCACATGAGATGAAGAAATCTGAGATTCCTGTCGCCTCAAGGAACGCACCAAAAATAATAAACAGAACAATGTATGTACTACATACACCGATAGGGGTACCAATTACACCCGTCGTTGTGTAGAACAGGTTGTAAACAACCTTACGAAGACTGCTTCCAATTGCAAAGGAATAGATGATAAAGCAGCTTGCTACCACAAGAATGGGAATACCTGTCACGCGGCGGCAGCACTCTGCAAGTACTAAAATTCCAATAACACCAAGTATCTGCTCCAATGTGCTGATGTGAGTTGCATGCTTAATGATTACTTCATAGTTAGCTACGAAGTAGAAGAAACAGCCGGATCCCACAATGGCAATCAGGATATCATACCAGGGCAGATGGTTAACCTTATTGTTCCTTCCGCTCCTTGCAGGGTAGAGAAGGAAAACAAATATGATAACAACACCGAGGAACAGACAACGTCTGATTCTCTCATCCCATAATGCAAAGAGATTCATGTATATCATAAATACAGAAAACAGTGCCATCAGAGCCTTGACAACAAGGGCAGGCTTTCCTTCCCAATGTCTGGTATTGGACTCTTTGTCATATTTTTTCATGATTTCATCAACATCTGCCTGCGTTCCAACATCAGGTGTGGATGATACATTCTTCATGTCTTCCATTTTTACTCCCTTCTTTATAAACGATTATTATTCTATGTATTGTCCGTAATAGGAAAAATATGATTTACAATCACAAGTACTATAACTGTATCATATATTCTACTCTATGTAAAAGCTCACTCTTGCGTTTCTTCCGCAAAGATCCCTGAGACTGATTTCTTCGCCTTCATTTATTCGAAGCGTATGATCGGAAACTGTGCCTACAAAATAGGTAAGAGGGTCAATTTTCTTATTAAAGCCGGTGACAATCATGCTCCCATCATCGCCATAGCTCAAGGTCTGACCTTCTTCAATCTCCGTCTGAACTCCCGCTCCGAAGCCGTAATATACGGTCTTTACAACATAAATATCCTTGCCCCTGACTTCATAGTAGTCGGTGAGGGGACTTTTATTCACCGAGTGGATAAATCCAATACTAAAAATATCTCCGTTCTCAATCGGGTAAGAGGCATACTTCGCCCCCGTGATGGCATTTCGCAGAACAAGATGCCTCCCGCCGAAAATCTGAACCGCAATAATAAGAATTACGGCTGCAATTGCAGCAAATGCAATCACAGCCGCAGCCTTAAATCTTTTATTTATGAAATGTCCAGTAAAATTACTTAGCAACTGTAATTCCATTCTCCTCATAGTACTTAGCAGCTCCAGCGTGGAAAGGAACTGAGATACCTGCTACAGCATCCTCAAGTGAAAGTGTCTCGAACTTAGCATGGCCAGCTGCAAGATCTGCCTGATTCTCGAACATAGCCTTTGTCAGCTCGTATACAGCATCCTCAGATACCTTGTTAGATACGATAAGAGTAGCACGTACAGAAACTGTTGTAGCATCTGCGTCCTGTCCTGCGTATGTACCAGCAGGGATAACCGTCTTTGTGTAGAAATCGTAGTCTGACTGAAGAGCTGAGATATGCTCGTCATCAAGCTCAACGATGTGAACAGCGTTTGTTGTAGCAAGGTCTGTAACAGCTGTTGTAGGAGCACCTGCAACTACGAATGCTGCATCAATCTTACCATCCTTAAGTGAATCAGCTGAATCACCGAATGATGCGTTTACAACTGTGATGTCATCGAAGCTGAGACCGTAAGCTGCAAGAACCTGCTTAGCGTTGAACTCAACACCTGAACCAGCATCACCAACAGATACTGTCTTGCCGGCAAGATCAGCTACTGAAGCGATAGAAGCATCACATGTGATAATCTGTACTGTCTCATCGTAGAGACCAGCGATTGTAGAGAAGCTTGAGTAAGCTCCCTCCTCAGCGAAGAGGTCTGTACCTGTGTAAGCATAGTACATAACGTCGTTCTGTACGATAGCAAGCTGAGCATCCTCATCATCGATAAGCTGGATGTTAGCCTTAGAAGCACCTGTAGAAGTAACAGTAAGAGCAGACTGCTTAAGAATAGGATTAAGAACTGTAGCCATAACTCCACCTACTGCGTAGTATGTACCAGTTGTTCCACCAGTACCAAGAGTCAGATCCTTAGAAGCACCTGCGCCACATCCTGTAAGAGTACCGATAACCAAAACTCCTGCAAGAAGAAGAGATAATAATTTTTTCATAACGTCCTCCTTTGTAATATTAAGTAAAAAAATAGTATCATCCCGTAAGGCGTTCTCACGTCTCCCTCGACGATACATTAAACACACATATTTTACTTTACAGAAATTCATTTTTCAAGTACCATTTTACATAGAAATGTATGTATAATGAATAATATACATTACAATGTGACTAAAAAGGAGCATATGTGCTCCAGATTGGAGATATTATGTCAGAAATCAAATATCCTGTAATCACTATCAGCCGTGAATTCGGCGCAGGTGGACGCTCAGTTGCCAAGATACTGTCTGAGCTTCTCGACATCCCTTGGTACGACAAGGATTTTGTAAAAATAGCAGCGCTCAAGAGTGGCTATTCTGAGGAGGAGATTCACAAGGAGGGCGAGGAGCTTTCCGCTCTCGAGGAGATAGTTGATTCCATTCTGAACAACTCTGCTTCATATGTCAGCAGTCACGATGCCATCTTCCAGGC
>DCHL01000142.1:0-186 GCA_002317595.1 Lachnospiraceae bacterium UBA1753
GAAGACCGGGCTTTGAGATTCTCTTAATACCGCTTATGATCTTGTCATTCTTATCCTCACCATATTTAAGTGTGATGTGGATGTTCTTATAGCTGCCTGCGTCTACAAGCTCAAAACTTTTGATATATCCTTCATCAAGCAAAATCTGTGCAATTGAAAGCTTCATCTTTGATGAGGGAACATCTA
>DCHL01000142.1:248-2702 GCA_002317595.1 Lachnospiraceae bacterium UBA1753
TAAGCATATCTGCAATAGGATCACTCATTGTCATTTGCTTATTTGCCTCCTTGTTAATTTACCTAACTTCTTTACCAGCTGGCTTTCTTTACGCCGGGAATCTGTCCCTTGTATGCCAGTTCACGGAAGCAAACTCTGCAGATTCCGTATTTTTTCAAAACTGAATGCGGACGGCCGCAAATCTTGCAACGAGTATAAGCTCTCGTAGAAAACTTAGGCTTACGCGCTTGTTTCACCTTCATAGATGTCTTAGCCATGAATAAATATCCTCCTTATTATCTGGCAAATGGCATACCGAAGAGTCTTAAAAGTTCTCTTGACTCTTCATCTGTCTTCGCAGTGGTAACGATGATTACATCCATACCTCTGACCTTATCAACCTTGTCATACTCGATCTCGGGGAAGATCAGCTGCTCCTTGATACCAAGAGCATAATTGCCTCTGCCATCAAATGCATTAGGATCTACACCTCTGAAGTCACGTACACGGGGAAGAGCTAAGTTTACAAGACGATCAAGGAACTCATACATCTTGTCTCCACGAAGAGTAGTCTTGCAACCAATTGCCTGACCTTCTCTAATCTTGAAGTTAGCGATTGAGTTCTTTGCGCGTGTAACTATTGCCTTCTGTCCTGTGATTATCTCCATATCAGAGATAGCGCTCTCAAGCACTTTTGCATTTTCCTTTGCTTCACCAACACCCATGTTGATTACGATCTTGTCGATCTTAGGAATCTGCATTACATTTTTATAACCGAACTTCTTAGTCATGGCGTCCATGATTTCGTTCGTATACTGTTCTTTCAGTCTACTGCTCAACTTTCGGTCCTCCTTTATTAGTCAATGACTTCGCCGGTAGACTTGGCTACGCGGACCTTCTTACCATCCTTAAAGTCAAAACCAACTCTTGTTGCCTGACCCTTGTGGATATACATTACATTTGAAATATCTAAAGGAGCTTCTTTTGAAACGATACCGCCATTAGCATTAGCTGCTGAAGGTTTCTCGTGCTTGGTTATCATGTTAACGCCCTCTACAAGAACTTTACCGTTCTTTGCGTCAACAGACATAACCTTGCCTTCTCTGTCCTTATCTTTTCCAGCGATAACCTTTACAGTATCGCCTTTCTTAATCTTACAAGTTGCCATTACAAGTCCTCCTTATAATACTTCAGGAGCAAGGGATACGATCTTCATGAACTGCTTGTCACGAAGCTCTCTTGCAACTGGTCCAAATATACGTGTACCTCTGGGAGTCTTGTCATCCCTGATGATAACGGCAGCGTTCTCATCAAACTTGATGTAGGAACCGTCTTTACGGTGTGCGCCCTTAACTGTACGAACAACAACAGCTTTTACAACATCACCTTTCTTTACAACGCCTCCAGGTGTTGCATCTTTAACAGTAGCAACGATTACATCTCCGATATTTGCATATCTTCTGGTGGAACCGCCCATAACTCTGATGCAGAGAAGCTCTTTGGCACCGGTGTTATCAGCGACCCTCAGTCTGCTTTCCTGTTGAATCATGATTAATCTCCTTCCAATCGCAAAATATTATTTTGCCTTCTCTACAATCTCAACAAGTCTCCATCTCTTATCCTTTGAAATGGGTCTTGTTTCCATGACCTTTACGGTATCACCAATATTGCACTCATTATTTTCATCATGTGCTTTAAGTTTATATGTCTTCTTTACAATCTTCTTGTAAAGAGGATGTTTTACATGATCCTCGATAGCAACAACGATAGTCTTATCCATCTTATTGCTAACGACCTTGCCGGTACGGGTCTTTCTTAAATTCCTTTCCACTGTGTTTCTCCTTTCCGTGACAATACGAATTAAGCTTCTTTCGCTTTCTGTGTAATAACAGTCTGAATACGAGCGATATTTCTTCTTACTTCCTTAATTCTTGCTGTATTGTCAAGCTGGTTGGTAGCGTTCTGGAATCTCAGGTTGAAGAGCTCTTTCTTAGCATCTGTCAATGCCTGTGCCAGTTCCGCATCGGTCTTCTTAGCTAATTCAGCTGTGTAATTATTAGTTTTCATTTGCAGCACCGCCTTCCAGATCGGCCTTAGATACGATCTTACACTTGCAGGGAAGTTTATGTGTTGCGAGACGAAGTGCCTCTCTTGCTGTTTCTTCAGGCACACCAGCGATCTCGAATAACACACGACCCGGTTTAACTACAGCTACCCAGTACTCTAATGTACCTTTTCCTGAACCCATTCGAGTCTCAGCAGGTTTAGCAGTAACAGGCTTATCGGGGAAGATTTTAATCCAAACCTTACCACCACGCTTAATGTAACGGTTGATGGCAATACGGGCTGCCTCAATCTGGTTAGATTTAATCCAACAAGGCTCAGTAGCGATGATACCGTATTCACCGTATGTAATCGTATTTCCGCGATTAGCTTTTCCAGCCATGCTTCCACGGAACTGCTTACGACGTTTTA
>DCHL01000082.1:0-8316 GCA_002317595.1 Lachnospiraceae bacterium UBA1753
GCTCCATCGTAGATGAAAATCATCGCAAGCACTGGGCCGTAGTATTCAACCGCCATATCCCAGGCGTCACCCTCTGCCCACTGTCCCTGGCGGATAAGCTCTGAGATGATCTTCTCCATATAGAGGAACTGGCCGTTAATCAGGTACTGCTGATAAAGCATGCTCGCCTGATAATTATGGTACTGCTCAAGTGAGAGCATCTTGCGACAGCTCGACGCGAACGGATCCTCCGTCCAGTACAGAAATTGAATAAGTGTATATAACTTAAGCTGGCTCACAGACAGGCTCTTATACGACTCCGCACCTGCTTCATCTGTAATAGCCGGCATGTTGTACTCTTCAGCACGAACGCGCTCATTCTCTTTCATGCGGGCTACAATGCTGTCATAGATGTCCTGCTTATTCTTGTAATGCTTATAAAGAGCCGCCTGCGTCATCCCAAGCTGTCCTGCGATGTCTCTAACCGATGCTGCCTCGTACCCATCCCTGGCAAACAGCTTCAGTGACTCTTCAAATATTCTCTCTTTAGTGTTTCCTGCCATTTTATTCCCCTTGCCGTGAACACATGTTTACTTGTCCATTATACATATAGGTGAGAAGTTATGCAACATAAAGTTATGTAAATCTCAAAATTTTTTTCACGCGAGAAAATGGCACAAAAACAGCGGTCCTTTATCAGAACCGCTGTTTATGTAAATCATTATAAAATTGAAAGGATTACTTGTTAAGATCGCTGATTGTCTCTGTCAGTTCGTCAAGTCTCTCTGTAATCTCCTTGGTAGCACTAACCATACCCTCTGCCAGCTCACGAACCTCTGTAGCAACTACAGCGAATCCACGTCCAGCCTCGCCTGCTCTTGCAGCCTCGATAGAAGCGTTGAGTGCAAGGATATTCTGTCTCTTAGAGAGAGCTGCAATCTTGCCTGTTGAGTCATTAGCCTTCTTAATCTCGCTTGCTGCCTTAGCAATACCATCTGTAAGCTTGCCGAGAATCTTGCCGTTCTTAGCCTCTTCGTAGCTTGAACGAACAAACATATTAATAACGTCACCGAGAAGACTCGCACTTGCCTCTATCTCATCACGAGTCCTAACAACAACCTTGTTAAGAGCTCTGATATATGAATCCTCGTTAATTCCAAGGCTCCTTGCCGTTGCGCGGAACTTATCCTCATCGGGATTCTCAGGAAGAACCTGTCCACCAATTACACTACCAAGAACTGTGCCATCTCCGAGAGTAATCGGAATACCAAAGTCGCAGAGACCTGCATGGCAGGTATAAACACCCTTGCCCTCACGGTCACACTTCTCGCATCTCTTCCTTCCCTCTTCGCTGCCCCTTGTGAGCTTGATACAGAAATCAGTAAAATTGTAGCACTCACTAATGTACTTGCCATCTGCACCAACAGCAACAGTTGCAAGTCCTGTAGCCTTAGCCCAGTTCGCCATGATTTCCTCAAACTTCTTCATGTCGCAAAAGTCTTCAATACGAATAACAGTCTTCGCCATCGTCTATACCTCCAATAATATGTTCTCCTCTTTCTGCTGCTTACAGAAGATGAAAATCATTCCGTGATTCTTCCTCTCATTATATCCCAATTTAGTAAATATATACAAGTAAAAATATATATTTAAGGATTTCTTTTTACATATTGATAGTCACTATTCTGAATAATAGTCACCTACCTGACATCAGAACACTCTCAGTACACGTTCAACAATATCGCTCTTCTCAACGCCAAGTGCACACGCAAGTTCTGAATAGAGGATATTCTCAGCCATCTTGTAATAGCGCTCGTCCACAGTCGTATTCTTCTTGCCCTGCGCTGAGCGCTGCTTGTTCCTGTGATATATGTTCTTGATAATGCTGACTATCTGCTCAGGAGAACCGCTCTTCAGTGCGGCCTTGTACTCCTGTTCCCTCACCTTGTCGCTCTCGATAAAGGCAGCGGCAATCTCCGGGATCCTGTCAATAAAGGCCTTGGCCTCATCAGCACTCATCACATTACGGACATTGTCATTGTTACCGTCAACAGGGACGTACAGCTTGGCATTCTTGTCATCCTTGGGTACCATGAGATAATATTTTTTCCCTTTGACACCGCCCATGTCCATGTCGACAATATCCTCGACACGGCATACACCGTTATTAATCTTAACCACTAAGTCGCCAACCTGATACATACGTTCCCCTTTCTTTAGTCTAACGGAAGAAAACCGCCCACAAAATAACATAAGGGCTTATCTCATCAGACTGACGAGACAAGCCCCGAAATTCAAAGTTATCTGTACACCTGTACAAATAATTATAACAACTTTACATAACTTTTTCAACTGTGCCACATGGTAAAAAATTCACCAAATTTGCCCTTAAATAGGGGTTTACAGGGTATATCGGCTCACTGACCTTCCGATTTCAAGGATATCATTCTTGCCTCTGAACTCAAATACAGCCACTCTCTTGTCTGCAAAATACAGTGTCAGCTCGCAGTCAGGTATTAGCTCCAGGAAGCCCTTTGTTGTAACAGCGAAGTACTGAATCTTGGAGTAGGGGAGGTTGAAAATCTCCTGACGTGTTCCTGTCATACCCTCCTCATCCACGGTAATGATTCTCTTGTCGGTAAAAATAACCTGATCACGCACCGTCCTATATACGCCGAGAACCTTCTCCTCATCAAGCAGAATTGCCGCTGCGTTCTTGTTAATCTTGAAATCATCGATTTTCTTTAAGTTGAATACAGAATCCTTTGTAAAATCTAACATATAAACCTCTCTTCTCTGCGGCTATCCCGCAATCCATGCTATCCGCACCTATCCCACAATCCGTGCAATCCGCACTTATCCCGCAATCCATGCTATCCTATTTCCCAAGATACCGGAATCCCATCATCGTGAGATCGTCAAACTGTGGCGCCTCGCCGACAAATGCATCCACATCTGCCCTGAGCTGCCTTAGCATCTCCTCCATTGAAAGATCTGTATTTCTGCTCAATGCCTCAAGCATTCTGTCAGTTCCATACAGTCTGTTATCACTGTCAGTTGCCTCTGCAACACCGTCGGTATATGTGAAGATTATATCACCTTTTTCAAGTGTAAGGGTGCAGTCCTGATATTTTGCTCCTGGCATAGCGGCCAGCACCAGCCCGTGCCTATCCTTCCAGAGTTCAAACTTCTCACCCTTTCTTGCGATTGCAGGATACTCATGACCTGCGTTTGCACTCACCAGTTTTCCTGTCGAAAGCTCGATTTCAGCAAGCCACACTGAGACGAACATCTCTGCTTCATTTTTTTCACACAAAAGATTATTCACCTCCTGCAGCACTGCAGCGGGTGACTCAATTCGCTTTGCACAGTTCCTGATATATACCATGGAAACCAGCATGAACATTGCCGCCGGAATTCCCTTACCAGACACATCTGCCATCACTAAACCGATGTGGTCGTCATCGATATCAAAGAAGTCGAAAAAATCTCCTCCAACTTCCTTAGCAGGGTCCATCTTCGCATATAGATCAAACTCACTTCTGCCTGCAAATTCAGGTTCGATTTTGGGAAGCAGTGCCGCCTGAATCCTGGTAGCAATGCTAAGCTCAGCTCCAATTCTCTCCTGCTGGGCAGTGAGGGCCACCACCTCCTCAGTATGGGCGACAATCTCATTTGCCATGTCGGCCACTTCCCTTGCCAGGTCACCGACTTCATTCCAGGACTTAATTTTATTTATATTCTCATTGAGTTTCGTTGCATCCTTGTCATTGCTGAAGCAAGAAATACCCTTTTGAAGATGACTGATGGGATGAAGTACCAGCCAGTATATGCAACCTCCGAGAATTGCAAGGCACAGAAGGAGCAGCAAAAAGGCTTCACCCTCAATAGAAAGCAGCTTCCACATCAGTCGCTTCTCAACAGCTCTTGCGTCAAGGGCTGTAACAAGAATGTATGAGCCTTCTTCAATGTCCATTGGTACATATACATTGTAATGTCGGCTCGAATTGCGCTTCATTCCGCGGTTCTCAAGTTCTTTCTGCTCATTCCCCGTCTCATAGGTATCCTTGAGAACTTCATGCTTGGGGAACTTCGGGTCTGTTTTCATTCCCAGCATATAGATGTCCTTGTCACCTGTACCTCTGGTCTCCCCGTCGACCTTTCCAGTCAAAATGAATGTCTGCTCTTCTGGCGAGTTCAGGTGCACCATATAAAGGTACTTAAGGCCATATTCAGCCTTCACTCTGTCAAAATCAAGAATTCCAGCCATATATGCAATCTCAGCGTATTCCTTCTGGTCTGCCTCAGGAAGGCTCATCAGTTCTTCGTGCGACATATTCTCCAGGGTAAGCCCTGGGTGCCGCACCGCAAAGTCTATGATTTTTTCATCCACATAGTCCTGATCATCATAGACAATGTCGAGGTTGTCTGCATTATCTTCCCAATATCTTGTCAGCCATTCAAAATTCTCATACTTCTGGATATCTGCCTTCAGGATGTGGGCGGCACTTCTGAGCGCCTCTCCCTGTTCATCCAGGTATATGTCAAAAAATGATTTGTAGGCCCTGTTGCCCATCATCAGCAGTGTAGGAATCATTAACACAACTAAAACGGCCAGTAGCTGAACAACCAGTTTTCTTCTTTTTTTCCTCACCTGCGGCCTCCTTTCATTTTAGGCTTCCTTGAACTGCCTCTGCTGTCCTTGTTCACGGGCTTTTTTGAGTTTCCTCTGTTATCCTTATTGATAGGCTTCCTTGAGCTGCCTCTGCTGTCCTTAGCTGCAGCACTCTTTTCGGTGCGCTCCTTGTACGGTCTCGGTGGAATCAGGCACTTGCCGCCATATCCGATGAGGTCTGCCCTTCCGTTCTGGAGAAGTGCAGTCTTCACAAGCTCATAATTCTTCGTGTCCTTATACTGGATAAGCGCACGCTGCATTGCCTTGCGCTTTACATCCCGCTCAACATATACCTCGGACATATCCCTGGGATCAAGTCCTGTATAGTACATTACCGTCGACAGAGTCGAGGGCGTCGGATAGAAATCCTGTACCTGCTCCGGGATGTAGCCTAAGTCCCTGATATACTCCGCCAGCGCTATCGCGTCCTCCATCGTAGATCCCGGATGGGATGACATCAGGTACGGTACGGCGTACTGCTGCTTACCGACGCGGCGGTTGTAGTCTTCATATTTTTTCAAAAACCTGTCATACACCTGCCTTGACGGCTTGCCCATGTATTTAAGTACACGCTCCGTGATGTGCTCTGGCGCCACTCTGAGCTGACCGCTGATATGGTGCTCAAGCATCTCATGGAAAAAAGTATCGTCCTTGTCTGCAAGAAGATAATCGAATCTGATTCCCGAACGGATGAAGACCTTCTTCACACCGGAAAGCTTCCGCAGCTTCCTCAGAAGACTCAGATAATCACTATGGTCAGCCTTCATGTTGGGACAGGGATTCGGAAAGAGACACTGCCTATGCTGGCACGCTCCCTTTTTCAGCTGCTTGGCACAGGCCGGGGCCCTAAAGTTGGCAGTCGGGCCCCCCACATCATGGATATACCCCTTGAACTGCTTATCCCCTGTCATCCGCTTTGCTTCCTCAAGAATCGACTCGTGACTTCTCACCTGCACAATCCTTCCCTGATGGAAGGTCAGTGCGCAGAAGGAACAGGCTCCAAAGCATCCCCTGTTGCTCGTAAGTGAAAACCTGATCTCCTCTATCGCGGGCACTCCGCCCTGCGACTTGTAGGAGGGATGAATGTCGTTCATATAGGGCAGAGCGTAGATGTCGTCCATCTCCATCACGGAAAGTGGCATCTGCGGTGGATTCTGCACAACAAACACGCTGTGGTCGTATTCCTCAACCAGCGTTCCTGCCGTAAACGGGTCCGTATTCTCATACTGTATCTTAAAGGACCTCGCGTATTCCATTTTGTCCGTCCTTATTTTTTCAAAGGCAGGTAGCACGATTGGATTCGTAGTGGTGTCTATGCTTCGCGCACGGTACACTGTTCCACGCACAAAGGTGATATCCCTGACCTCAATGCCTGAATTCAGTGCATCAGCAATCTCAACTATTGACTTCTCTCCCATTCCGTAGGATATGAGGTCGGCTCCTGAGTCCAGGAGAATTGAGCGTTTCATGGAATCTGACCAGTAGTCATAATGCCCCATCCTTCGCAGCGAGGCCTCAATTCCGCCCAGGATTATAGGTGTGTTCTTGTACTTTCTGCGAATGAGGTTCCCGTACACTGCCGCCGCATGGTCGGGGCGCTTGCCCATGACTCCGCCCGGTGTGTAGGAATCCTTGGAGCGGTGCTTCTTGTTCACCGTATAGTGATTAACCATGGAATCCATGTTGCCGGCACTGACCAGGAAGCCAAGCCTTGGCTCGCCAAGTACCGCTATGCTCTCCGGGTCCTTCCAATCGGGCTGGGCTATGATTCCCACGCTGTATCCCCGCGATTCCAGGACACGGCTGATAATGGCATGGCCAAAAGAGGAATGGTCCACATAGGCATCCCCCACCACATACACGAAGTCAAGCTGCGCTATTCCCCGTGCCTCCATATCCTGTTTTGAAACCGGCAAGAACATATTTTTTCCCATCACTATAAGGACATATTTTTTCCCATCATTATAAAAAATGGCGCCGAACAGTCTCTATGTCCGACGCCGAAAAAATTACACTTTATGCTTTACTGAAACAGCCACTGCAAGGGAACCGAAACCTATGTGACAGCCAACTGACATTGACAACGGATCCACAAACATATCCGCTCCAGGGAAAGCCGCCTTCAGGTCATTCACCCAAAGCTCGACGTCGGCATCGGAAGAAGAATGCGCCACATCAACCCTGATGCGGTCCTGCCATCCATCGCCCATACCACCGAAGCGATTCTCTATATCATCCTTGATTGCTTTAATCATGGTAACCTTGGCCTGCTTAACGCCTCGAACCTTGGCAAATGCATCGAGCTTCTCACCCTGAACCGTAAGCACGGGCTTCAGATTGAGCACTGTCGCAAGAGCGGCTCCTGCTGCGGTAACTCTTCCACCCTTCTTAAGATACTTCAGCGTGTCAACCATGATGTAAATGCTCGAATCAGCAGCTGTAGCTTCAAGAAACTCCTTGATTCTTGCGCCGCTCCACCCAGCCTCTGCCATCTGAAGTGCCTCAACTGCTGACGCTCTCTGGGTAATCGAAATGCGGTGATTATCAACTACAAAAACCCTGCCCTCATAATCTTCTTCCCGAGAAAGGGCTTCAGCTGTCTGAGTCGATGACGACAATGCGCTCGACATCGGGATGTATACAAGTTCATCATATTCCTGCAGAATCTCGTCCCACAGGTCCATCACATCACCAACCGGCGGCTGGCTCGTGGTGACATCAGCATCCTCTTCCAGGAATTTGTAGAACTGCTCATGATTTAAGTCAACGCCCTCTTTGTACTCAACGTTGTTGATTGAAAAGGGCATAGGAAGCATAAAGACTCCCATCTCCTTCGCGCAATCCATCGTCAGACCGCTGTTGGAATCCACAGCGATGGCAACCTTTTTCATTTTGATATCTCCTATAATAGTATAATAACCTCAATGTATCATATTTGACTGAAATAGACAAATTAAAGATGTATAGCTTTCGTCATCTCTTGCAGGGCTAATCATCATCCTCGTCATCCCTGATAATTCCGTGCGCCATGAGATATTCCTTCCACAACAGAATATACTGGCTCTTGAGATGAACTCCGTCCGTCGTCGCATCCGAAATCAGACCATTGTTCTCATCAGTGAATATTTCATTAAGGTCAAGATAGTAAATGTGCTCCTTCGCAGCAATCTCCTTGAGCCGCTCGTTTCTCGCATCGATTGAATCATTCGAGAACACAGGGTTGGATGCAGCCTTCGCCGTGGTCACATGAATGATACTCTGGAGAAAAATCACCGCGTCAGGCTGTGTCTGCTTAATATAATCGATGAGATTGTAATAATACTGGTCCAGTGTCTCATCGTCGCCCCATCCCATCTCGTTCAGGCCAAACATTATGTAAACCTTCTTGAACTGACCCTGATTCTGTTCGAGCGCCTGGGCTATTGTTATTTTTCCTTCAGGTGTATTGATAAACGCCTTGGTCGCAGCTTTGTATATCTGAATGCCCTTCTCGGCGTACACAGTGATATTCTCAAGCTGCGAATACATGCCGAATCCAAGTTCCCGTGAGTCACCGATGAAGCATGCATCATTGAAGTAATCCTCATCAACAAGCTTCCAGTCAGGATTCAGGTAATCCTCTTTCTTTTTCTTCTTTGAAGAGGATTTCTTTTTCTTTGAGG
>DCHL01000082.1:8413-9225 GCA_002317595.1 Lachnospiraceae bacterium UBA1753
TTTTTCTTCTTCGAAGAGGATTTCTCGTCATCTTGCTCGTCGTCTGCGTCATCTTCTTCAGAGTCTTCCTCATGAGATACCACTTCGTCTACCTCATCACCCGCATCTGTCTCATTATCAGGATCCGCTTCTTCTTTAGGATCCGATTTAGAATCTGCTCCCTCCGCTTCAGTATCTCCTCCTGAATTTGCATCCGCTTCAGGACCTGCTCCAGGTTCCTCTTCGTCCTCCTCCGCTCCAGAATCGTCCTCCTCCGGGAGCTGCGCCGCAGCCACATCAAAGAACGCACCCTCTTCTTCCTGCTCAACCACCATGTTCTTCATCTCATTGATGGCAGCGCCTGCCAATGCCGGAATCTCCGTGTAGGATTCCGCACTGAAAGGCATCATAAAAGCACCTGTCACGCTCATTGCCGCGCAGGACAGGATAAGAAGAACCATATATAAATGTCTTGTCCAGAATTCAAACCACTTCTTCATTGTCTAACACTTATTTTGCGAACAATATAGGCTCATGGCATTTTCATTCTTCAGCCTATATCGCAGTTTTCCATTTCTTATTGGCGCGTAACGTTTTATCCCGCACAAGCCAATACTTTTCTCGTATCCTCTAAGAAACCTCTTATTGGCTATTAATTCAAATGCCCTGCCAGCCAATAACTGATCTACGAAATGTGTATAGGCTAATCCCCATATCAGCCAGCAAGCCTATTCATATTCTCAAAACCATATATAGGCTTCTTAATGCAAATCACTGTAAGCCTATATCCTCCACGAAATAATTGGCGCATAGGCCCTTCGCATAGAAGGCAG
>DCHL01000168.1:0-7355 GCA_002317595.1 Lachnospiraceae bacterium UBA1753
ATAAGAGTGCGCTCCTTAAAGCTCTTGGTGTCTATCTGAAGACGCTTGCACACATCCTTAATCACTGATTTCTGGTCGGAAGCATCGCAGATCTCAAAGTTCGTATCCCATCCTAGCTTGTCAGCATGTCTGAACAGAATTCGCAGGCAGAGTGAATGAAAGGTGGACACCGTCACATTCTCTGCGCCATAGTCCACCAGATTATCGATTCGCTCACGCATCTCACGTGCAGCCTTATTAGTAAAAGTAATCGCAAGAATGTTCCAGGGATTAACATCCGCCTCATCAATCAGGTACGCTGTCCTGTGGGTGAGGACCCTGGTCTTGCCGGAGCCGGCACCCGCCAGCACCAGAACAGGTCCGTCAACATGCAACACAGCCTCACGCTGCGGACCATTCAGAATATCTAAATTAATCATACAACCTCACATTTCTCACACTAATTCCCCTTAAATTTTACCGTCTTATCCCCCGTCAGGTTGCCTCTTCCGGAAAAAATTACTGTAACCTTTCCCGTGGCCTCATCAGGAATCACGTCGCTTATTAAATAGTCATCACTGCTCACAACGAAGGACTTAAGCTTGACTACTGGGTCCTTTGTTAAGGTATCTTCATCAAAGCTGTAACTAAGTGATGATATTGATGTCTTAGACATTTTGGCAGGGATAATATTAAAGTAGCCTGTCACCGAACCCTTGAAATTGCCATAGCCTGTGAGAGTTACACTAGCCTTCTCTTCACCACTCACGTTGATGTTGTTGGCATACTCTGCCGTAGCACCGCGGCCAATCTTAACCTTCAGCTTCTTAGTCCGTCCATTGCCGAGATCAACAAGTACTGTGGCTACCGGCTTAGGCTTAAGCTGCGAACCAGTAAAGGTCATATCTTTTATAGTTGATACAGTCGCATCCGAGATATCCCTTGCACCAATCGTGAAGAACAGCTTATAGGTTCCCTTGTATGCCTTCTTACCTGTGATGATAACTGTGGCCATTCCCACGTTCTTGTTGTTCTTATAGGATACCTTGTAGTCCCTTCCCTTTGTGAGACCTGGAATACTGACATCAGGCTTAATCAACGAACCAGTGTACACAAAGCATCCTCTTGATGAGTCGTATGCAGCGCCGCTCTTCTTAATCAGATTGGCTGCTCCCGCACTCTTTATCGAATCATAAATGGTCTGCACCTGCTTGCTGGCCGAATAGCACTTGAAGCTCACAGCCTTCTTCCCAGAGTAATTACCGGTTCCGACAATATCGAGCTTACAGGTTCCTGCTCCGTTCCTAAGAGTGACAACCGCAGTCCTTACATCGACGTTGTAATCAATGGAATTAGTCAGAGAGCTGCCCATGTCAATAGCATGGACATTTAGGCTGCTCGGATAGAACTCATCCCCATCAGAGAGATTGGTCAAATCCTCAACCCATATCTCAGCATTGCTGATATTTCTCTTGCCGATGGTGAATTCCTTCTTTGCAGTTCCCGTGTAATCACCTATACCTGTAACTGCCACACAACCGGTTCCGGCGTTGATATTGTCAGTGTAATACAGTCGGTAATCCACATTCTCCACAAGTGACTTGCCATTGCAGGTCACGGTAACTTCAGGCTTATTTGCCTCACCGCTGTATACAAATGATGTGTCAGAAAGAGTGATAACGGGCCTGTCGCCTTCATCCTCAAAGGAGACAGCTTCCTCATTTCTTTCCTCGAATTTAGGGTACAGATACAGATCCGAATATACCCTGGTATTTTCAGAGAACACCTCGGTCAGCGAGTCACCCTCCTTGATATACCAGCCCACGAAGTAGTAACCCTCAGGAATCTCATCATCGTATGCAGGCATACGGGTGATACAGTTGCCCTCTTCCACCGTCATCGTGTCAGGATGGGCACCATCGAACTTAAGGGTGTACATCTTCACATTCTCACTAATGGGAGTGTCAGGCTCGTCATCATCCTCGTCATCGCCGCCACCGCCGCCAGACGAACCACTTGACAGCCCCTCACCGCTCTCGTAGTAGCTCGAACTCTCGTCAGGATTATTGACGTCGAAAAAATTAATCTTATACAGTAGTGATGTTGATATACCAGTCTTGGTCTTAAGTCCATCTATCCTTACTGTATAAAGCTGCTCCTTGGCACCATTTAAGTACGTATCCTCTGTGTATTCCTTACCCAGGTTAAAAATTATTGCATTCGCAATTCCATAGCCCTTGGTACTCACATACATATACTTCTCTGAAGACGTGAAGGGTGATGCATTCACATCATTTGCATCAAACGACCACTCCTTGCCGTCAGACTCCCTCGTCACTGAAATCTTCAGCGATGAGGCCGTTGGAATTGTGTATTTGCCAGGATTTAATGTAACCGTCCAGGGAACCCTGGTTCCTGCTATATTGAGGTTGAGATGCTCATTATCAAGTGGGAAGTTGCCAGATGCGGGCCACGAGATGAAATCGTAATCCATATCCCTTGGCGACTCCGGGTCCACCGTGTCATGCTGCCCCTTTGTAACCCTCATTACTCCTGCTGTATATTTGTCATTAGAGCTTATTGCCTGACCGAAGCCTGTCCTTGTCAGCTCAGGAAGAAGCACCCAGCGCCTATGTCCCATGCCGGGAAGGTTCGCCTTGGTATTGTCATTCATGTATGCAATAATTGAACGCACCAGCAGCGGATTAGTCGAACGCGTTGCATATCCATAGAGATTGGACCATGCCGACGCATCATAAGCCTTGTTGTAGAAAGCATCTGTCATTCCTGCAAGCTTGGTCGGAGCATGGTTGGTCTTACCATTAGCCGCAGCAATGACTGCACCATACTGGGCAGACTTGTTAAGCTCGGAGTTAAGGCTTACATCAGGAAGGCCTGCTATATACCTGACAAAATTAAGATATGTAGCTGCGTTGTCAAGATACGATGACTTAAGCTCACCAGTTGAAAACGGGCTCACAACAGAAGGCTCTTCGGCGAAAATATCCTCAGAAAGGCTGTCATACGCACTGTAAAACGACTTGTACTTGGCAGCAATAGTCTTCTGTCCCGGCTTCTTCACGCTCTTGTCACCGCTCGCCCTGACAAGATCCACATCAGGTCTGTCCAGGGGTTCAACAATTGCGTTCTTCTCATAAGTACGCAGAGGTGCAGCAGCCACATCCTCGTCCGCAGAATCATCCACGCCGGCAGTAACTTCAATCTCCTCGTCCAATATTAAATTGTCCGCCTCTTCCTCAAAGCCGTTCTCTGACACCGATGCAAAAACATTCATTGCAGGTGCAGTCATGACCATTGCAAGGGAGAGAATCACGCACAATACTCTCTTCATCAATTCACCCATTTAAGCCTACTGACCCATGGTTACAAGTACTATAGATTATAACAGATTTCAGTTTTTCAAACAACATTTCCCAGCTTATTTTTCACTTGAAGAACAGTGTCGATATAGTTATGATAAATGCAGGATTTGAAAGCAGGTTTCGAATATCTGCTTTGCACAAATACCTCGCAAAAATGAAGGAGCAGATGATACGCAATGACAATAGACCCCAACGATCTGATAAACAGCATACTCGCCTCCCTCTCACGGGTGGATTTCATCAAGGCTGAAGACATTCCGAACATAGACCTGTACATGGACCAGGTCACCACCTTCATGGAGCAGCAGCTCAACAAGAGCCGCAGATATCCCGACGACAAGATCATGACCAAGACCATGATCAATAACTATGCCAAAAATAAGCTGATTCCGCCTCCTGCAGGCAAGAAGTATACCAAGCAGCACATACTGCTCCTGGCCTTCATCTACTATTTCAAGAACCTTTTATCTATATCGGACATAGACAAGCTTCTCACACCCTTGTACGGCGATGATTTCACAAAAAATATACCCTCAGGGCTCAGCCTTGAGGATATATATAAAAGCGTATTTTCACTTGAAAAAAATGAGCTTGATGTAATTGTCGAAGACATAACGCGCAGATTCGCAGTGTCCCAGGAAATGTTCCCCGAGGTAGAAGGTCTCGAAGGAGAGCATCTCCGCTATTTCACATTCATCTGCATGTTAAGCTTTGATGTGTATATCAAAAAAATGATAATCGAAAACCTCATTGACCTGCTGCCAGATACTATCAACACGCCTAAGCTTCGCAAGAGCAAAAAATAGGTGCATAGTTCCTAGGCAATTCGCATTGAGGTATCAGTGTTCTTCGCATTTTCAGCGCGTGTCCTACTCTTCGCCCTCTTGCTTCTCAGACCAGCTCTGGGGAAGAGTAATGCGCTCAAACACCATGTCGTATCCGTCATTTCCAAACTGAAGCGAGCGATTGACACGGCTGATTGTTGCGGTCGACGCCCCTGTCTTCTCCGCAATCGCAAGGTAGGTCCTGCCTTCCTTGAGCATTGCTGCAACCTCAAATCTCTGCGACAGCGACAGTATCTCATTTATTGTTGCCAGATCCTCAAAGAACTGGTAACACTCTTCCCTGTTCTCAAGGGAAAGAATTGCATCAAACATTGCATCAACAGCTTCTGTATGCAGCTTCTTGTTCATACCATACCCCTCCAAAATCATATCAATTACAATTTTGCTTTCACAGTGTAACATTTTACAGTACGAAAGTAAAGAGTGTGTTGTACTACTCTGTCAGGCAAGTTCAAGAAAGGCCTCGTATCCCTTCTTCGCCTCGTACACGTCAGCCTTGCTGGTAACTTCCCAGGGTGCATGCATGCTGAGGACTGCAACTCCGCAGTCAATGACTTCCATTCCATAAAGCGAGAGAATGTAGGCTATTGTTCCGCCGCCGCCGACATCAACCTTACCAAGTTCCGCAGTCTGGAATGCCACGCCCTTCTCATCAAGGATTGCACGGATTGCTCCAAGATATTCTGCGTTGGCATCATTTGAGCCTGACTTACCTCTTGCTCCAGTGAACTTATTGAATACCACGCCCTTGCCAAAGTAGGCCGCATTCTTCTTATCAAACGCCGAAGCATATGCGGGGTCGTAGGCGGCGCTTACATCTGATGAAAGCATTCTCGACGCCGCAAGGCATCTTCTCAGCGCGAGCTCGCTGTACTCACCCATGCAGTTCATCACCTCTGCCATCGTATTTTCAAAAAATTTCGAGCGCATTCCTGTCGCTCCCACAGAGCCGATTTCCTCCTTATCAACAAGGAGGCAGCACGCTGTCTTCTTAACTTTTTTCACGTCAAGCATTGCAGCAAGCGATGCGTATGCGCACACTCTGTCATCCTGTCCATAGGCAAGAATCATCGATGAATCAAGGCCTGCGTTTCTTGCCTTGCCGGCAGGCACAATCTCCAGCTCGGCCGAAAGGAAATCCTCTTCCTCGATGCCATATTTTTCCAAAAGCAGCGAGAGCACTCCCGCCTTCACGGCATCCTTATCCTTGTCAGCAAGAGGCTTTGATGCAAAGAGGATGTCGAGGTTCTCACCTTCGATGACCTTGCTTGCTTTCTTCTCCATCTGATCCGCAGCGAGATGAATAAGCAGGTCTGTCACACAGAACACCGGATCCTTCTCGTCCTCACCAATGACAATGTCAACGACGCTTCCGTCCTTCTTTGCAACTACTCCATGGATTGCAAGGGGAATAGTCACCCACTGATATTTTTTTATACCACCATAGTAATGGGTATCAAGATATGCAAAGCCGTTGTCCTCATAGAGGGGATTCTGCTTCACATCGAGCCTGGGCGAATCGATGTGCGCGCCGAGAATGTTGATTCCCTTCTCGATGCTCTCCGTTCCGATGTTGAAAAGTGCAATTGACTTTCCCATGAGCTCGGCATACACCTTGTCCCCTGCCTTCAGCTTCTTTCCAGCCTTGATGTATCCATCAAGGTTCTCATAACCAGCCTTCTCTGCCATCTCTATTGTTGTCTTCACGCACTCGCGCTCTGTCTTGCCGGCATCAAGGAAATCCCTGTAGGCGCTGCATACCTTCTCAAGCTCCTTAAGTTCCCTTTTCTTGTACCCTTTCCAGGCGTTCTTTCTCTCCATTTTTTCCTCCCATATTTTTTATGCCAAAAAACACTCAGAGCGTAGCCACCCTGAGTGTCGTTCATCAACCATCAATCTTCATTACTTCCATAGGATCAACTGGAATATCATTAATCATTATCTTGTATGCAAGCTTCAGATTGTCCTGATCCACTGTAAACAGCGTGGTTCCTCTTGCAACCTTGTCCCCTTCGTTGACCTGAGGCAGAATCGGCATCATGTACACAGACGAATAGCTGTTGCCATGGTCAACTGTGACAATATATCCAAGTTCAGGATGATCCGCTTCCTGAACAATAGATTTAACGACGCCATCTGCTGTCGCAAGCACTCTTGTTCCCATGCCTGTGGTGAATTCCACATACTGCTTCTCTTCAGTATACTCAGAAGGCAGAGCCGAAGCGTTGTCAACGGGAAGTGATGTAGGCTTTGTCTCCTCAGTCTGCTTCTCCTCCTCCTGCTGCTTCAGGTTCTTGTTGGCATCAATTGTGACCTTGGCCTCATGAAGCGATGCCTCCATGTCCTCAATCTCAGCCTGAAGCACAGTGGTCTGGTCCTCAAGTTCTGATACAGCAACTTCCTGCTGCGATATAATCTCCTGCATATCCTGATTTTTCATCGTAATATCAGCGATATAAAGTGCCGTAAAACCAATGGCGGCAATCAGGACAATAGTGGCTATGATAACAAAATCGAAGGAAATATGGAACTGAAGGACTCTGTGCGCATTGTTCGGAACCATGAGCACGGTGTACCTAAGGCTCTTCTTCTCACGCTTCTTGGACTGTTCCTTCTTCCTCTTCTCCTCGGCATTCTTCGCTAGGCGCTTCTCCTGTCGCTGGGCCGGAGTCTCCACAGCCTCCTCGGGAGCAGGCTCGTCTTCGGGGGCTTCCTCTTCGGGAGTCTCTTCCTCTTCGGGAGCCTCTTCCTCTTCGGGAGTTTCTTCCTCTTCGGGAGTCTCTTCCTCTTCGGGAGCTTCTTCCTCTTCGGGAGCCTCTTCCTCTTCGGGAGCTTCTTCCTCTTCGGGAGCCTCTTCCTCTTCGGGAGCCTCTTCCGCTTCAGGAGTTTCTTCCGCTTCAGGAGCTTCTTCCTCTTCGGGAGCTTCTTCCGCTTCGGGAGCTTCTTCCTCTTCAACAGCAGGTTCTTCCTCTTCGGGAGCTTCTTCCTCTTCAGGAGTTTCTTCCTCTTCGGGAGTCTCTTCCTCTTCAGGAGCTTCTTCCGCTGCGAGAGCTTCTTCTATCGAATTTTCTTTCTTGTCCTCAGCATCCTCAACTGTGGTGTCTGCTGTTGTGTCTGCTGTTACATCTTCTATTGTATCTTTTGCTTC
>DCHL01000168.1:7413-8962 GCA_002317595.1 Lachnospiraceae bacterium UBA1753
CCTCTACCTGTTCTTCTTTTTCCTCTGCCTTAACAGCACTCTCTTCTGCAAGTTCTTCAGACTTCTCTATTTCAGGCTTAGCGATAAAAATATTCTTCCTTGCTGCGTGTGATTTTCTTCTGCGTTTCGACATCACTCTCACCCATCTATCAATCTATATACAATATTGACCATTTCGGTCATAATTTATGTCAACTATACAAGCCGAGTATATCACAATTTTCCCAACATAAAAATAGTTTTACAAATTTTTCTTATTGTTCTTATTGTATCTGTTTGGAGTACACGTTTCCTTTTTCATCATTGTTCATGATTTTTGCGAAATCATACTCGTGTCACTTACAGAAATCATGGGTTTTGAGCCAAATATGTAAGGATTCCTTTTGTATACCTGAGTGTCCCTTACAGAAATCGTGGTTTTTGAGCCAAATATGTAAGGATTCCCTTTATACACCAGGGTGTCACTTACAGAAATCGTGGTTTTTGAGCCAAATATGTAAGAACACACTTTTATTAAGAAAGGATTATAAGTAAGAATCCCAATCAGAATCCTCCGGCGCAATGTCCGTCTCCTCTGACAACTGATTAAGCAGTTCCTGTGTCGATATACTCATTTCACGACTCCTTTCGCAAAAAATTCCTCAAGCGCATCAAGATTGAGATCAGAGTGCTCTATCTCCCTCGCCATCTGGTAAGTGGCCTTAATAAGACTCTCGCTGCCCCTGTCTCCCTTGGACATCGAGTAGGAAAGGAAGAATATCCACCTGACCATGTACACACATAGAGCCGCTTTGGAATAGACCATGTCATCATAGACCGCACCGCAGAAATAGGTATAAATCAGAAGCTTAAGCATATTCACTCCAGCCCGTTCTTCCGCCTCACTCAGCGCCGAAATGTACTCCGAGGCTCCCTCCAGGCAGTCCCAGGCACTGTCAATCATATCCCTCCAGTCCCTGTGCAGAAATTCAAGTTCAAAGAGCTTTGAGAAGCAGTTTTTATCGGCAAAAAATATGTCATCACTCATGCCCTTGTGGGGGCCTACGCTGTCTATCTCTTCATCGCTCGCCCACTCGTTTTGCGTCTTTTTGCCATCCATCCCCACACAGCCTATCCCTGCCTCAATAACCTTATCCATCTCGAACAGCTGCTCATTGTCAATGCATTTCTGGAGACTTGATGAAAACGCAAGAATCAGCCGCATCTTTTTCTGAAGAGATATTCCATCTGAATCAATAAGCTCATATATTTTTTCACGGGCATCCACAAGCTTGGTATAGAGCAGGTAATCAAAGTCCTCGAAATCGTCTGGTTCATCGTCCTCTGATTCGACAAAGGAAACCGGAGTCTGCCGAAGAATTTCCTGCCTTGCCACTTCAGGGCAGGCCAGCGACAGCGACAGTTCGCGGACATCCTCAAATTCCTCGATATGGCGTGGGAACATCCTGCAGGTGTAGCAGAGTGCCTGCTCACCCTCTGCAAGCTGAAGGTCACAGAGTTCCCTATCGTTGAGAAGCGCACATACACCATTCCTCTGTCTGAAGGTCCC
>DCHL01000168.1:9083-20433 GCA_002317595.1 Lachnospiraceae bacterium UBA1753
CAGCTCTCTGGGCATTTGTCTGCTATGCAGAAAAAACCGTCATAATCATCCTGTTTTATATAAACCATATAGCTCTCCTAAGTTAATTCACTACATAAAACGATACAACAAAACATACAAATATTCCATATCAGAAATTGTTTACTTTTATACATTACTGTGATATATTTTTCCTTGTGCAAATGATTGCACATTGCAACATAGTTTATGGAGGACAACACAATGAGTAGAGGAACAGTTAAGTGGTTCAACAACCAGAAGGGTTTTGGATTCATCAGCGATGAGAATGGCAAGGACGTATTTGTACATTTCTCAGGAATCAAGTCTGAAGGCTTCAAGACACTTGAGGACGGAGCTGAGGTTGAGTTCGACGTTGTTGAAGGTCAGAAGGGACCCCAGGCTACTAACGTAACAAAGCTTTAATTATTATATATCTATATTTTATTAACAGCTATTGATTCGAACACAGATTTGACAAAGGGACTGCCGCGAGGATGCGAGATGTAATCATCCACGGGCAGTCTTTTTTGTGTGCATTTTTGTGTGTATTTTTGTGTGTATCTTATGTGAGTTTTTTCTGTGTGAGTATTTTCTTAATCATTTGCGCCACCCACTTATGTGCTATTTCTTCAGGTACCTCCTCCGCACATCTCCCACAAGAAGCTTCTTATGTGCTTTCCGCCTGGCTCCCTCCTCCGCACATATCCCCCAAGAAGCTTCTTATGTGCTTTCCGCTGAAATCATGATATCGCCCATAAATCATTAGCACATAAATAGGACGGGGCGCACAAAATACGCCATCACCGTGCAGAAGCAAAAAGTCCCCGGATTTCCGGGGACTCAAAGATACTAAATCCTAGCAAAGCGGACATTCGCAATCCGCTTCGATTCGCAGCTCTAACGCAGCTTATCTGCGCTCAAACAACCGATGCAGAGACATCCTATCTCACATCAATCCTACTGGCCGCGAAGAACTCGTTCTGGACACGGTTGAATGCCTGAACCACCTGAGGGTCAAACTGGATTCCAGCGCCCTGGTTGATAATCTGGCATGCCTGCTCGTGGGTGAAAGCCTTCTTGTAGGTACGCTCTGAAACAAGAGCGTCATATACGTCAGCTACTGAAAGAATTCTAGCGAGTTGAGGTATTGCGGGACCCGCAAGATTGTCGGGATATCCCTTGCCGCACCACTGCTCATGATGCGAGCGCGCCATCTGGTATGTGTATGACAGGAAATTGCTGTTCGGCAGAAGGTATGCAAACTTCTGGATTGAATCAGCGGCATACACTGTATGGTTTCTCATGATAGCAAATTCTTCAGGGGTATACTTACCAACCTTCGAGAGGATTGCATCGGGCACACCAATCTTACCCATATCGTGCAGCTGGGAAGCCATAAGAATAAGCTCCATATCCTCTGCAGGAACCCTGATCATCTTCATATCCGTCATACTGCGAAGAAGAATCTCAAGATACTTACTGACTCTCTTACAGTGGATACCTGAATATCCATCCTTCTTGGTAATAAGATCAGTTATGATACCAATGACAAAATACTCGAGCCTGTGCATCTGCTGCTTAGCTGAGTTATTCTCATCCTGAAGCTGGTCAGAGTACTCCTGGAGCTGTTCATTGAACTCCTGAAGCGAATTATTGCGGCTCATGAGTTTCTTCTTGTCGTCGAGGATTCCGATGTGGAGGTTAACCTTCTTCTTAAGAATCTCTGCCACATAGGGCTTTCTGATAAAATCAACAGCGCCGAGGGAATATGCCTCAAGCTCCGTTGACACATCCTGGTTACCCGTTACAAAGATTACAGGAATCTCCTTAACCTTATCGTCCATGACGAACTTGGAGAAAACCTCAAATCCGTTAAGGACAGGCATATCAATATCAAGCAGAATCACTGACGGCATCACCTTAGCCTTAGCCAGGTAATCAAATGCAGCTTTTCCACCCTGCTGAGTAATGACACGATATTCTCCCTCAAGTGCCTTCTGCACCATCATAAGCTCTGTCATGCTATCATCAATTATCATTACTGAATGCATACTATCTCACCATTCCCAAAAAACACGCAACTATTCTAGCAATCAAAAAAATCAAAATCACGAATTAACTATCTCAATAATCGTATCCATCGAAAGAGGTCCGCCAAAAATATCCAGTGCACTTCCGATTGTCGCATTTATCCTACTGTTTCCATCTTCCTTCAGTTCTCGAAGAATGTCAAGACTTCCTATGCCGCCTGCGTAAGTTAATGCCCTTCCATTATACATGGAAAGCATTCTCACAAGCTCTTTCTCGATTCCAGAGCACTTACCCTCGACATCGACTGCGTGGATGAGAAACTCATCACAGTAATCCGACAGACGCTCAAGAAGCTCAAGTGATACGACTTCATCAGTGAATTTCTGCCACCTGTCCGTCACCACAACATACTTATCGTCTCTCTTACGGCAGCTCATATCAAGCACGAGGCGCTCTCTACCTGCCGCCTGTGCCATTTTCTCCAGGTTGGAAAAATTAATCTTTCCGTCCTTAAATACATAGGAAGTGACAATGACGTGGGATGCACCGCCCTCGAGGAAATCAGCGGCATTGTCAGGGTTGATTCCGCCTCCCACCTGCAGTCCACCAGGATACGCTGAGAGTGCAGACATAGCCTGCTGCTTCGTCGCCTCATAATAGGGAGAATCCGCCCCGTTCAGCAGAATCACATGCCCTCCCTTAAGTGCGCGCTCGCGGTAGAGACCAGCATAATATGCGCCATCCTTTTCAGAGACAAAATTCTCGCTGGCACTATCGCCCTCGTCCCTCAGAGTTCCACCGACTATCTGCTTGACTTTTCCATTGTGAATATCAATACAAGGTCTGAATTCCATATTTTTTACAGTACCACGTCACTCATGTCATATAATCCAGCGCCCTTGCCTGCAAGGAACTTGGCAGCCTGGATAGCACCCTTGCCAAACACAGCCTTCGAGTAAGCTCTGTGGGAGAAAGTGATTACCTCGTCCTCTCCTGCAAAAATCACATCGTGGTCTCCAACAATTGTTCCGCCTCTTACAGCAGAGATACCGAGTTCCTTCTTGTCCCTCTTCTCCCTGCGGGTGCTGCGGTCATATACATACTCGTACTCACCATCAAACTCTTCGTTGATTGCATCAGCGAGTGCAATTGCTGTTCCGCTGGGTGCATCAAGCTTGAGGTTGTGATGCTTCTCGACGATCTCGATGTCAAAGCCTGCTGCTGCAAGCTTAAGTGACGCTTCCTTGAGAAGCTTCATAAGAAGATTGATTCCAAGCGACATATTTGCAGAGCGAAGAACCGCAACCTTCTCGGATGCTGCCTTAACCTCCGCAAGCTGCTCCTCAGAGAGGCCTGTCGTACATACAACTACAGGCACCTGCTTAGCCACCGCGTAATCAAGAAGTCCATCTACTGCCGATGCATTACAGAAATCGATGATTGCATCCGCCTCGACATCACACTCAGCGATATCCGCAAAAACAGGGTATGTGTTCTCGATTCCCTGATACTTGTCAACGCCAGCAACTATCTCGATATCAGCGTCTGCTGCGATAAGTCTTGTTATTGTCTGTCCCATATGGCCGTTGCAGCCATGCATAATTACCTTAACCATTTCTCCTCCACCCGCGCATCCCGCGGCTCATAATTATATGTTGAAAAAATAAACACTCAAATTTTATCAAAGGAAATCACAATTCGATCATTCCAGCTATAACCCTGACCTCAAGACTATCTACAATCTTGAGCGTGTCCTCCCTGGTGGGAAGTCCCTCAGAAAATGCACCTGCCGAACCTGCTGCCACCGCAAGCTTCACGCAGTCAACTATATCCATGTTCTGAAGCTCACCGTACAGAAAAGCCGCCACCATTGCATCGCCGGAACCAACTGTATTCTTCACTCTTCCAGGAGGAGCTCCAATCTGGAACACCCTTCCGTCGCCGCCAACCCACAGGGCACCATTCGCTCCAGCAGACACTAAGACATTCTGCGCCCCCATCCTGATGAGTCTCTCGCAGCACCCGATCACATCCTCCTCGGATTCAACGCAGGTATTGGCGATATCCTTAAGTTCTTCGATATTTGGCTTAATCAGATACGGCCTGCGGCTGAGTGCGTTCCGCATCTGTTCGCCCGTCGCATCGACAATTATCTTAACATTTTTTCCCTCAAGATAATCCATAAGCAGCCCATAGGAATCTGCCGGGAATCCAGGTCCAGCGTTTCCTGAAATAACCAGGACATCCCCGTAGTCAAGCTGATCAAGCATCTTCTCGAACTGGGCCCTATTTTCCAGAGGAACTGTCGGACCGCTGGCATTCACTTCAGTCTCTTCGACTCCGGCGACCTTGACATTGATTCTGGTCTCGCCTTCTTCAAGGCGGATAACCTCAACATCAACCTGCGAAGAAGCCTGTCTCAGCCACTCCTCGCCAGTGAATCCTGCTATCATTCCAAAGGCCTTGACAGGCACCCCGAAATCCTTTAATACAAGTGCTACGTTAAGGCCCTTGCCTCCTGCTACAATGCGTTCCCTTTTGCTTCTGTTTGTCTCTCCCGCAACCAGTCGCGGCACATTCATAATATAATCCAAAGACGGATTAGCCGTCAGAGTGTATACCATGTGTTCCCTCTTAAGTCTTTCATATCAGTTAAAAATAACAAAGAGTGTCCACGAATTACCCGCAGACACCCTTCGATAATATCATAATTTTTCAGGCTTTTCACCTATTTGATGGAATTGAGGAAAAAATTAGAGAATTCCGTATGCCTTCATAGCCTTCTCAAGACGCTCTGCATTCTGAGGCTCCATCTCTGTAAGAGGACGACGCATAGGTCCAGCCTGCATACCCATGATGTTCATTGCCTTCTTAACAGGAATAGGGTTAACCTCGCAGAACAGTGCATCAATGAGGTCGATACTTCTGTACTGAAGCTCACGGCTTCCTGCAATATCTCCATCAAAGAACTTCTGGCAGATGTCATGTGTCTCCCTGGGAGCAATGTTTGAAAGAACCGAGATAACTCCCTTTCCGCCGAGAGCAAGAAGAGGAAGAATCTGGTCATCGTTTCCTGAGTAGAGGTCAACGTCATCACCAGCGATTGACATGAGCTTTACAATCATTCCCATATTGCCTGTTGCATCCTTAACACCAACAATGTTGGGAACTTCCCTGCAGAGATCAACAACTGTCTGAGGCTGGAGTGTGACGCCTGTTCTGCCAGGAATATTGTAAAGGATCACAGGAATCTTAACTGAGTTTGCGATGATTGTGAAATGCTCCTTAAGACCCTTCTGTGTAGCCTTGTTGTAGTAAGGTGTAACAAGGAGAAGTCCGTCAACTCCTGACTTCTCTGCCTCTGTTGAGAGGTAAACTGCTGTCTCTGTACAGTTGCTTCCTGTACCAGCAATAACAGGGATTCTGTGGTTAACCTTCTTCACACAGAAGTCGATAACCTCGAGGTGCTCCTCATGTGTAAGTGTTGATGCCTCACCTGTTGTTCCGCAGACAACGATTGCATCTGTTCCGTTTGCAATCTGGAATTCAATATGCTCAGCAAACTTATCAAAATTAACTGAACCATCCTCATTAAAGGGTGTGACGATTGCAACTGCTGCTCCTGTAAAAATTGACATTTCTCTTCCTTTCCTCCGAACTGTAATCGGATAAAAAAACCAGCCCTGCAAGGACTGGAGTAAAATACGGCTTCACATGAATAGCGGGTATCCCGCTTAGTATTTTCACGAAAGCTCTCCATCCCCTGTATGCAAAACACATCGTGTTTTGCATGCCACGCAAAAATGCTTGTCATTTTTGCAAGCCATGAAAAATGTAAACATTTCCCGCAACCAGATCGCTTGCGATTTGATTGCCATAAAAAAACGTAAGCATTTTTTCACGTTCTACACTTCGCTGCGCAAAGTGCAGAAAGATGACAATTCTCCGGCTCTTAACCGTAGAATCAGGTAAGTCGTTCCCAGCATATCGACCCCTTCGGCGCCATCCCCTTTGACCGGTACTCTTCCATCTGCTGTGATGTCCCACCGGCTACTCTTGTCAGGCGCAGCCTCTTTCTTTGACTTATGATAAAAAATAACACTCTGACGCTTTGTATGTCAACAGTCTATTTCATATTTTTCCAAATACAAAAGTAACTCTACCTGGCGAACACTGTCGTTGTGAGTGTTGTCATGTCGTCTGCCAGTTCACGAACCGCATCAGAGACATTGATTCCCGTAAGAATGAGTTCTGCTGTCTCAGGCAGCGCCTCAAGGATACCCTTGAGTTCATCAAGTCCGATAATGCCTGTGTCGATGAGTCCTAAGAACTCATCGAGAATGAGCAGGTCACAGACACCTGTTGTAAGTACCTTGTGCGCAAAATGTATTCCGTTTTCAATATTCTGGATTTCATCCCTTCTTCTCTCCTCTGAAAGGTCCTCAAAAATCTCGTCAGACTTCTCAAAAGAAAAAAGCTTAATGTCAGGCTCGAGCTTACGTAGAATGTCAAATTCTCCCGAATCCTTTCCCTTAAGGAACTGGATCATGACGACACTCTTTCCTGTACTTGCTGCCTTAATCCCCTGGCCGATGGCTGCACTTGTCTTACCCTTGCCATCACCGCTGAAGATATGAACTCTCCCATTACTGCTCATCATACATCCTCCTGTCGCAAATGAACAATGACCGAATGAAAATACCATAGTGCCCGAAAAAAAGCAACCCTGATAAATAAATCGTACAAAACCCAAAGCGTTTACACGGATATTTTTGTAATTTATTTTCTTATTTAATGTGTTACACTACAATGGTTGATAAATCAAGAAGAAAAATAGAGGTATTTTTTATGATGACCAAAAGAGAAGACATCAGAAACATTGCAATCATAGCTCATGTAGACCATGGCAAGACCACACTGGTTGACGAGCTTTTAAAGCAGAGCGGTGTATTCAGGGAGAATCAGGAAGTCGCAGAGCGCGTCATGGACTCAAATGACATTGAGCGTGAGCGCGGTATTACAATCCTGTCCAAGAACACTGCCGTATATTATAAGGATACAAAAATCAACATCATCGACACTCCCGGCCACGCAGACTTCGGCGGCGAGGTTGAGCGAGTTCTCAAGATGGTAAACGGCGTTGTTCTTGTGGTTGACGCCTTCGAGGGTGCAATGCCCCAGACAAAATTCGTTCTTATGAAGGCTCTCGAACTTGGACTTCCCGTTATCGTCTGCATCAACAAGATTGACAGACCTGAGGCACGTCCCACAGAGGTAATCGACGAGGTACTTGAGCTGTTCCTCGACCTTGACGCGTCTGACGAGCAGCTTGACTGTCCTTTCGTATATGCATCAGCCAAGGAGGGTGTGGCTTCACTTGACCCCGAGGTTAAGGGTACAGACATGACACCTCTCTTTGATACAATCCTTGATTACATTCCCGCTCCCGAGGGTGACCCCGAGGCGGCTACGCAGGTACTCATCTCTACCATTGATTACAATGAGTACGTTGGACGTATCGGTGTCGGTAAGGTTGACAACGGCGTAATCTCAGTCAACCAGGAGGTTGTGCTCTTAAACCACCACGATCCTGACAAGTTCCAGAAGGTTAAGATTTCAAAGCTCTACGAGTTTGATGGTCTCAACAGGGTCGAGGTCAAGGAAGCACACATCGGCTCCATCGTTGCGATTTCAGGTATTGCAGACCTTCATATCGGTGATACGCTCTGCTCTCCCACGGACCCTGTTGCAATTCCTTTCCAGAAGATTTCAGAGCCCACAATCGCAATGAACTTCATTGTAAATGACTCTCCCCTCGCAGGTCAGGAAGGCAAGTACGTCACATCAAGACACATCCGTGACAGGCTCTTCAGGGAGCTCAACACAGACGTGTCCCTCAGGGTTGAGGAGACAGATACAACTGAGGCCTACAAGGTATCAGGCCGCGGCGAGCTTCACCTGTCTGTTCTCATTGAGAACATGCGCCGAGAGGGATACGAGTTTGCAGTATCCAAGGCGGAGGTTCTCTACAAGCAGGACGAGAAGGGCCACAGGCTCGAGCCCATGGAGAAGGCGTATGTTGATGTTCCTGATGAGTTCTCAGGAAGCATCATCGAGAAGCTCTCACAGAGGAAGGGTGAGCTCCTTGGAATGGGTTCCATCTCAGGTGGATACACAAGACTTGAGTTCTCAATTCCTTCAAGAGGTCTCATCGGATACAGAGGTGAGTTCCTCACTGATACAAAGGGCAACGGAATTCTAAATACAATTTTTGACGGATATGGTCCATACAAGGGAGATATACAGTACAGAAAGCAGGGTTCACTCATCGCCTTTGAGGCGGGCGAGGCAATCACCTACGGCCTCTTCAATGCCCAGGAGCGTGGCACCCTCTTCATCGGACCTGGTGCCAAGGTTTACTCGGGCATGATCGTCGGCCAGAACGGCAAGGCAGAAGACATCGAGCTCAACGTCTGCAAGAAGAAGCAGCTCACCAACACCCGTTCCTCTTCCGCTGACGAGGCCCTGAGACTTACCCCCCCCAAGGTTCTCTCACTTGAGCAGGCTCTCGAGTTCATCGACACAGATGAGCTCCTTGAGGTAACTCCCAAGAGCCTCCGCATCAGAAAGAAGATACTTGATCCCACTCTCAGGAAGAGAGCGGCATTTTCAGCAAAGAGCAAGGGGTAATTTTTTCAACAGAAATAAGTGTTAATTTTTCACAAACAGGGCATCTGCCCCTGCAGAACAGGAGTTTTATGAGCGACGTATACCGCACCGTGTATGAAGGCGGCGAGGATGAAATCGAGGAGAAGAAATCCCGGTTCATCGCCCATGTGAGACCGGTCCACAGCGAAGAGGAAGCCTCGGCGTTCATCGCGGAGATGAAAAAGAAATACTGGGACGCAAGGCACAACTGTTCTGCCTTCATCATTGGGAAAAATTCAGAGGTCATGCGTTCCTCCGACGACGGTGAGCCGTCAGGAACAGCCGGCAAGCCCATTCTCGAGGTGCTTCTTGGCGAAGGTCTTACCGACACAGCAGTTGTGGTCACAAGATACTTTGGTGGAACACTGCTCGGAACCGGTGGTCTCATACGCGCCTACACCCAGGCGACCCAGGCGGGACTGGCCGCCTCGACAGTTATTGAAAAAAGGACTGGCATACGCCTGGCAATTAATATAGACTATACCTTGGAGGGCAAAATCAGATATTTCCTTGCAGAGAATTCTCTCACTCTTGAAAACAGTGAGTATTCTGACAAGGTAATGCTCTTCACAATCGTCGACAAGGCAGATGCTGACGGCTATATTAAAAAATTAACCGAGTTAGTCAACGGCCGTGCTGTGATAACCAAGACGGACGAAGTCACCTACGCTGACGCAGGAGGCAGAATCCTCCTGTTTTAGGGAAGCATAAGCAAATTCATAGTTCTATGACAGCATAAGCAAATTTATATGAGATAGGAGGAAGCCATGGAAAACAAAGATGTTATTTCAGAAGAAAAAATCGAGAGTACTGCGCCTTCCGAACCTGTCTCAACTCCCGTCAACGCCGAAACCATTGAGCATCAGCTGGAGGAGCTTAAGGTTCTCATTGAAAACAGGAAATATTCCCAGCTCCGCCGTGAGCTTGAGGAACTGAACGAGGCGGATATCGCTACCCTTCTTGAGGACGTTGATGAGAGCGACCAGTTAAAGATATTCCGAATCCTGCCAAAAAGTATGGCAGCTGATGTATTCGCATATCTTCCCACTGATGTGGAGCAGTCGATTATCACATCACTGTCCGACCGAGAGGCTGCCAACATCGTCAACAACCTGATGGCCGATGATGCTGCCGACCTCATGGAGGAAATGCCCGCCAACATAGTGAGAAGGCTTCTTGAGAATGCAAACGCAGAGACGCGAAGAGATATCAACCATCTGTTGAGATACCCTGAGGATTCCGCCGGTTCAATCATGACCGTGGAGTTTGTTGACCTGAAGGAGAGCCTGACCGTTGCTCAGGCCATCGACAGAATCAGAGAAATCGGTCTTGATAAGGAGACCGTCAACATCTGTTATGTTCTCGACGCGCAGCGCCACCTTATCGGTACTGCCGCCCTGAGATACCTGCTCATACACAAACCCGATGAAATCATCGGAAACATAATGAATGACAATGTCATCGCCATCACCACCCTGATGGATCAGGAGGAAGTTGCGATGATGTTCCAGAAATACGACTTTACTTCCATGCCTGTTGTTGACCAGGAGAACCGTCTCGTGGGAATCATCACCGTCGATGATGTTGTGGACATCATGCGAGAAGAGGCAACGGAGGATATGGAGAAGATGGCTGCTATCATCCCTTCAGATAAGCCTTATCTGAAGATTGGCGTCGTCGAGACCTGGAAGAAGAGAATCCCATGGCTCCTTCTCCTCATGGTATCTGCCACCTTCACAGGCGGAATCATAACTCACTATGAGAGTGCCCTGGGTGCATATGTTGTACTCACAGCATATATTCCGATGCTGATGGACACAGGCGGAAATGCCGGCGGACAGGTTTCAGTTACAGTCATCCGTGGTCTCTCACTTAACGAGATTGAGTTCAGCGACCTGTTCAAGGTCATTTGGAAGGAAATTAGGGTTTCCCTCCTCTGTGGCCTCACCCTTGCGGTATGCAACTTTGCCAAGCTGATGATTATTGACAGGATTCCTGTAATGGTTGCACTTGTTGTCTGCCTCACACTTGTTGCTGCAGTATTTTTTGCCAAGCTGGTTGGAGCAATGCTTCCCATGCTTGCCCAGAAGGCCGGCTTCGACCCCGCGGTCATGGCCTCACCCTTCATCACCACAATCGTCGATGCGCTGTCGCTGATGATTTACTTCATGATTGCGACCAATCTGCTGCACATCACATCATAAGTTATACTGACACATCGCAGTTTTTACTGCGCATCGTAGGTTTCGCTGCGCATCGTAGTTTTTACTGCGCATCGTATCGCATTTTTTACTGACCGTTACCAGGGCTGCCGTATCCAACTTGGATGCGGTGGCCCTTTATTCTGTTTCTTGCGGGGTAGCTCACGTTCATCGGGAATCTTGCGAAACTAAAATCCCGATGACTCATGGCAGCCCCATTCATCGAGATTCCCAAGAAACTTAATTCCCGATGACGCCCAGCACCCTCCCCTTCATCGAGATTCCCTTGTTTCATGATTCCTCGATGATTCTTTATTCCTGGCTTTCATCGGAATTCATAGGAAACTTAAATCCCGATGACTCCTAGCAGCACCCCTTCATCGATATTCCTATGAAACCTAATTCCCGAT
>DCHL01000116.1 GCA_002317595.1 Lachnospiraceae bacterium UBA1753
GGATTGCGAATGTCCGCTTTACATAGATTGTATGCCATTCAGGGAAAGAAGTGTGTAATTTAGGAGACTACGTTGATGAACAGAAAAATGATAGGCCACATTGTTGCGGTCTTTACGATAATAGTGTGGGGTACAACATACATCAGCACAAAGGTGCTTCTTGCTGACTTAACCCCAGTGGAACTGCTTTTCACCCGATTTATTATGGGGCTTGTGGCACTGTACATTGCGAGTCCGAAGCTGTTTAAGCCAGTGAGTCTGAAGGAAGAACTGACATATGCAATGGCAGGCTTAAGTGGAATTACGCTTTACTATCTTCTTGAGAATGTGGCGCTGACCATGACACTTGCCTCAAATGTTGGAGTCATAATTTCTGTAGCCCCGTTCTTCACGGTAATTACCGAGTATATTTTTTCCAGGGGAAAAGAGAAGGCTGGAATGAATTTCTATATCGGATTTGTGGTGGCAATGGTGGGGATCTACATCCTGAGCTTTAAGAGCAATCCGATGGTCATGAACCCAATGGGAGATTTTCTGGCTCTTCTTGCGGCTGCTGCCTGGGCGGTTTACTCACCGCTGATTAAGGCAATCGGGACTTATGGCCATGGGACTGTGGCCTCTACGAGAAGGATATTTGAGTATGGAACGCTGTTCATGATTCCCTTTGTCGTGGCAAAGGGGTATAGTCCTGACCTTGGACTTCTTAAAAATCCTGTGTTTCTTGGGAATCTCCTATTTCTGGGATTTATCGCCTCTGCGCTCTGTTTTGCCACATGGAATTATTCAGTGAAGATACTGGGGCCTATTGAGACGAGCATTTACATCTATCTGGTTCCGGTGGTGACACTCATCTCGTCCGTCATCATCCTTCATGAGCCCGTGAACGGACTGACTGTCCTTGGCGCTGCGCTGACGATGTCGGGATTGTTCATTTCTGAGTTTGCGAAGAAAAGGCAGTAAAGGATGGGGGTGATAACTATCCTGATGATTCACTATATCCATTAAGTGTCATGAAAATTCTCTGTAAAATAATATTTTGAACGTATGAATTTCTTCTAAAATCTGTGTGAACTATGCTATAATTGTATACAACTTTTGGTAATTTTTGAAAGGATGTATATATTATGAATGGTTTGGTAAAAAAGTATTCTGAAATGAGCCTTGTGCTAAGGATTCTAATTGGTCTTGTGATTGGTGCAATCATTGGAATCGCATTCCCTGGCGCAACAGCAGTAGCGATTCTTGGTAAGGTATTCGTTGGAGCCTTAAAGGCCATTGCTCCTGTGCTCGTATTCGTGCTCGTAATGAGTGCGATTTCAAAGGCACATGGTGGAATCGGTTCAAGATTCAGGACAGTTATTATTCTTTATATGGTAAGTACACTTCTTGCTGCAGTTGTTGCGGTTATCGGAAGCTATATCTTCCCTGTTCAGATGGTACTTACAGATGCAGCAGATTCGACACCTCCCAGCGGAATCGCAGAGGTTCTTAGTAATCTTTTCACCAACATGGTATCTAACCCCATCAACTCACTTTCAAGTGCCAACTACATGGGTGTTCTCTTCTGGGCAGTTATCTTAGGACTTGCACTTAAGAAGCTTGCAAGTAAGCAGACAATCGATGTGATATCTGACCTTGCTGAGATTACTTCCACAGCAGTAAGATGGGTAATCCAGTTTGCACCCTTCGGTATTCTCGGCCTTGTATATGAGTCAGTTGCTGAGAGCGGACTTGGCATCTTCACAACGTATGGAAAGCTTGTGGCGCTCCTTGTTGGATGTATGCTCGTTGTTGCCCTCGTGGTTGATCCCTTCATTGCATGGATCTACCTTAAGAGAAATCCCTATCCGCTTGTGTTCAGATGCCTTAAGGAGAGCGGACTTACAGCATTCTTCACACGTAGTTCTGCAGCTAACATCCCTGTTAATATGGAGCTGTGCAAGAGACTTGGTCTTGATGAGGACTTCTACTCAGTATCGATTCCCCTCGGAGCAACCATCAACATGGACGGTGCGGCTATCACAATCAACGTTATGACACTTGCTGTCTGTCATACAATGGGAATCACAGTTGATATTCCCACAGCAATTATCCTCAGTATTCTGTCAACACTCGCTGCATGTGGTGCTTCAGGTGTTGCAGGAGGTTCACTCCTTCTCATCCCTATGGCATGCTCACTCTTCGGAATCGGCAACGATGTTGCCATGCAGGCAGTTGCAGTTGGTTTCATCATCGGTGTTATCCAGGATTCGGTTGAGACAGCACTCAACTCAAGCGGTGACGTAATGTTTGCTGCAACAGCTGAGTTCCACGACAGAATCAAGAGAGGCGAGGAAGTAAAATTCTAAGTCAATCTGTAATATCTACCAAAAATGACATCAAACTTTTGTTAACAATATTTTGTATTTCTATGGAAATTCATATTCTATATGTGGTATAATCATTCTCAGTTGGAAATTTGGATACCGAGTGTTCACTTTAACACGTTAAATCACGGGAGGGATTATACATGTCTGAGAGAGATAAAGCGGTTGTAGATGCATATTGCAGAGTTGGAATGGCACTTCCTACACTTATTAAGAGCTTTCCACAGTTTCAGCAGTCAGATGTGACAGCTGTATATGAGGAGTATCTTGAGTCAATCAATTTTGATACTGAGGATCTTCACGGAGGCGTTAGCAGCTACTAAGTGCCTGGACAGTCTATGGGCGTGGACAGTTTAGGAATACGATCAGAATGTGATACATATAACAGGAAGAAGACCGCATTTGTTTCCGGAGCGAAGCAGGTGCGGTTTCTTTATATTTTAGTCCCTTTTCGGAATTGTGTTCCTGAAAATATCATTTGAAAATACGAATATATATTAAATAAATGAAATATTATACGTAGGAACTATGTAATACTTACGGA
>DCHL01000095.1:0-27727 GCA_002317595.1 Lachnospiraceae bacterium UBA1753
AAAAGAATATTGGCAGTTACTTTGTCGCTGGCTATGACTATGTCAGGAAGCTGTGTTGTAAAAGCAGACTCGAACATTTCGGAATTATTTGATGAAGAGGTTAGTGAAGATATCACAGCTTTAGAAGCAAATGAAGACGTCTTAGCTTTAGAAGCAAATGAAGAAGCTTCAGATTTAGAAGTTAATGAAGAAACCTCAGTTTTAGAAGTTAATGAAGAAACCTCAGTTTTAGAAGAAAATGAAGATATCATAGCTTTAGAAGCTAATGAGGAGACTTCTGGTGCAAATGAGAATCCTTCGGGCTTGTCTGATGAAGATGAGGAAGCCAGAAATAACGATATGAATCCTGGCCTGTATGGAACGCCCAAAATAAAGACTTATTTGAATGCGGAATATGAGGGATGGGAATCGGAGACGGAAACCTACGAAAGAGTTGAGATAATAAAAAGTGAGTCTAATTCTGAAATTACAGAAAACATGGTGAACTTTGACCTCCTCGGCACGTTGAAAACAACAACGCTTGTAATTGATGGTGTGGATGAAATAAGGAAAATTTGTTTTCCCCAAAATATGAAGAATCTGATTATTAAGAATACTACGCTTAATTTACGTGATGATTGTGGTTTTTTTAATAATTATGGCGGATTTAAGAATGCTAATCTTGAAACTCTTATCCTTGAAAATGTTACTATCGGAAACAGGTTTGAATATGATTTTTCAGGAAGTGAGGATATATATAGTAGGTGGAGCTACCTAAAAAACAACCGGATTGACATTTCTAGTTGTAAGGATCTTAAGGAACTTAAGCTGGATGTGAACTTTTTAAGTGATCAGTCGGTTTTAGTTTTTGATGCCGGTAGCGAGTATACATTTGATGGGCTTAAAGCGAGTAAAAAATGCACAATCAATAACAATTCATCCATTGGACGTGTATTTGTTGTATCTAAGAATCCGGATTCATTCTTCTGCAAAAATGGATATAGTACAGCTGATGCTGTAGAATTTGAAGATCAGTATTTCGAAAAATTCCTTTTCAATCAAGGGATTGATACGAATAATGATGGAGTACTTACACAGGGAGAACTTGAAAATGTAAAAGATCTTACCTGCAATATTAATACCATTGGATCGGTACTTATTGATATAATACAATCCTATAAGGATATAGAGACGCTTACGAATCTTGAAAATATTACAATTGAACTTGGAAGAAACAGAAACGCTGCGCGTATCAATGAAATTGCATTTCCTGATAGTGGCCATTTAAAAAATATCACTATTATGAATACTCACACCACGATTAGTAGTATGACTGTGCCAAGTGTAGAGAATTTTACTTATACGAATAATTATGGAATCGAGATTAATCAATCGGTTACCAAACCTGAACTGGTAATAAATGATACTTTAGGTAAGCTTACTACACTTAATATAAGTTATAGCGATGTTACCGGTGTTGCGATTACGAATAACGCGAATAAGAGAAATTTAAGCATTCGTGCAAGCCACTGTGAAGATCTGGGTAAAATGGAATTTTTGGGAAATGGTTATACTCTGTTTGGTGATGTTGATATTGATTACTGCTATGGGCTTCAGGGTATTGGAACAAAAACTACTACAGACGGAGTGACGAAGTGGCAGGTTGATGGTGCCTTTGATGGAAATGTGACTTATATTAATGCAGATTACTGTAAGAGGCTTTGTGGCGATGAATTAATTATTAATTACGACTTTGCAGAAGGCAGGACTCTGAATATTAATGCTTACGAGCTGGGTGCTTCAAATGAAAAGAATAAGCTGACTATTCTCGGCAGAACAGCCGGAAATGTAAAATTCTTCTGTGGAGAATCAGATTCCTGGATTAAGGCTCAATTTAATGGTCAGGATGGATTTACGGTAAAAACAGAATCATCAACACCCAATATTCTTGAGTTCCCTTTTGGTAACCATATTAGGGATAATGCAGGTAGTGGAAGTAATACGCCCGAGCAGTGGGTTGACCGCTACGATATTGTGCTTCGTTCGGGATCTTATGGACCGCATATGGATACCGCTAAACAGGATACTATTAATAATTTTGTTCAGAATATTAAGTTCTATGTATCAGAAGGCGGAAGTAGAAGGAGAATTACCAATATCGGCCCCGATTTGGGTATTACTAATAATGGGAAGAATCAAACTATTACACTTACGTTAAATGGTGAAAAGGGGACAGTTCAACCAGAAATCAGATATACTGGTGATGGCAAGATTTATACCATGTATTTTGTTGGAAATGATAATATTGAGTTTGATTCGACTGGCACACTCCGAGCTAAAAAACCAGGAAATGTAAACGTTAAAGCATATCTGGGTAAGGAGGTTGTTGACGATAATTACATTGGTGAAGTCAATATTTGCGTCAGGAATCTTGCTAAGGATATTGAACTTACTAATAATAATCCGGCCACAGGGGAAGGAACAAATGCAAGTAATCCGATTTATGTAGCAAGGGATGAAGGAAAGCTGACCTTCTCAGCAACATTTAAATATGATGGTGACAACATTCCGCGTGGCTATGATGATGTATACTGGGTCTTTGGAGAACCAAAGGATGGCGGATATAGTGATATGGCGGCCCAATTTGCAACTGAAGCAGGTATTACTTTTGATAAGGATAATGACAACGTGTGGAAGGGCAGTCTTACTCAGATTGATGAGAATACATGGAGAGGTCCGACGAATACCAGAAACTATACATTTAGTAAAAATGGTAAATTTATGTTTGGAGCTATAATTCCATGCAATAAGACTGAAAATGCTTCAACTGGAACTATTATGAGGAAGGACCGATATATTGAGGTTGTTGACCCTGCGACAGTAACAGTTACTAACAATACTATAACTGCGGGTCTTTCTGATGACGAAGTGGCAACAATTACGATAACTGACAGCAAGAGCGACTATGTCTCAATTAAAAATCCAGACAAATATGCGGACTATTTGACAGTGACAAAGGATGAGAGTGTTAATTCGAAGGATACTTCGGTTTGGAAACTTGGATTTAATGATTCGGTTCCTGACAATACCGCATTAAGAAAGTTTGTTGCAAATAATGACACAGTTGATTTGGTTATTACAGCGAATTCTGTAGTGACAGAGGAGACAATTAATTTAAGAGCTGCTTTTAATAATTCACTTCACTATGATGCTAATGGTGGGCAGGGGGCGCCTGAAGATGTAAGTAAAAATGTAGTATATCCGAATACAAAGTATACACATTCTGTATCAGATGTAGTTCCAGTAAGAGATGGATACACCTTTGCAGGCTGGTATACGGAAAAAACAGGCGGGGATAAGGTTGGTACAACAATTACTGTTGGAGAGGATAGTAAGGCAGATGACCAGGCTGTAACACTATATGCGCAGTGGATTCCTATTGATTATACTGTGAGATATACAATTGCAGAGGGTGTTACAATAACCGTTCTTCCTAAGGATACGGATGGAAATTCTCTTGAAGTATTGATGGATGATGAGAAATTAATTACTGTGACAGCCAAAAAGGTCATATTTGCTAAAGCGAAGAATATGCCTGTAGTAGAAGGGTATACCTTTAAGGGATGGTACAAAGAAGGAAGTAAAAAGAAGCTATCTTATGTGCCGGCAAAACGATTTAGCACTTTGGCAAATGCACAGATAAATGCTGTATACACAGAGAATTCATATTCAGTTTCTTATAAAATGATAAAGCCTAAGGGGTCAAGGGTTGTAGGAAAAGTAAAAAAGCAGCCGAAGGTTAAATATACAGAAGTATTTAAAATTTCAGATAGTCAGGTGACAGCGACCATCAAGGCAAATCCAAGGAAGAAATTGGAGGAAAAGGTCTATACCCTTGCAGGATGGACTACTCAAAGGAACGGAACAGAGGTTGAGTACAATTTGGGTCAGCAGGTTTCAAGGCTTGCAGGAGTCAATAAAAAGAATAATAAAATAGTTTTGTATCCGGTATGGAAATAGGGAAAAATTTATGCTTGATAATAAAACAAAATGGAGTTACTGCGTTGGTGCAACGGGAAGAGACATGGCATACACGCTTGTGAGTATGTTTCTTCTTACTTACATACAGTATACGATGCAGCTGACTGTGGCACAGTATGCAACAATATCTGTTATTGTTGTGCTGTGCTTAATCTGGGATGGTTTCAATGACCCCATGATGGGAATCATTATTGAGAATGCGCATCTGAAATCAGGTAAGTTCAAGCCCTGGATTCTTATGGGAGTCATTCTGAATGCAATTGATATTATCTGCATTTTTACGCTAAGACCGAGGGGTTGGGCTTTTGTAGTTTTCTTTGGTATAGCCTATCTGCTGTGGGGAATGACCTTCACTATGAATGATATCGCATACTGGGGTCTGCTGCCGGCACTTTCTTCTGACCCAAAAGAGAGAAATATGCTCATCACTATACAGGGTGTGTTTATCTGTGTGGGGCAGTTCACGGTTGCGGGCCTGATTCCTAACCTGGTTGCAGGAAATGCAGTGAACGCATATAGAAATTCGGCGATAGTCATAGCTCTGCTTTTCCTGGCTTTTCAGCTGCTGACATATTTTGGAGTGACCGAGCGTGTGAGGGACAATGATACCTCCTCGCTGTCGTTTAAGGACATGATAAAAATAATAGCGAGAAATGATCAGCTGATTGTTGCAGGAGTATCACTTCTTCTGTTCACTGTAGGAAACGGCCTCCTGATAATGATCGGAATGAATTTCTTTTATTTTGAGTTCGGATATTCTGTGGGTGGTAATCTCATTTTTCTGTTCACAGTGATGTACGGACTGGGGACACTCCTGTCCCAGGCATCCTTTGCGGCCCTCGCATCGAAACTGTCGCGAACACAGATTCTGTCTGTAGCGCTGGGATTGATAATTGCCGGATATGCCATGTTCATGATGGTGGGGTACATTCTTCCCAAGAATGTAATTCTGCTGAATGTAATTGGTTTCGTAATATTTTTTGCCCAGGGGTCCTTCAATATGGTAATGATTGTCATGATCAACAATACCATTGAATATGATGAGGCAAGGACTGGTGAGCGTCATGACAGCACGATATCTGCAGTCAGGTCCTTTGCTGTCAAGCTGGCAAGTGCGATTGACCAGGGAGTGGTTGCACTTATCCTGATTATCAGTGGAATCTATACGATTAGTCAGAATATCTCGAATCTTGAGATTGAAGCAGGTAAGGGCGAGATTGCAAGGGACCAGGTTCTGACTAAGGCAGAGGAGTTCATTGCGCTTGCCAGTTCAGGACAGAAGCTCATCCTTCGTCTTGGAATCGTGCTGGTTCCGATTGGAGTGATTACCATCGCCTATGTCCTCATTAGGAAAAAATATAAAATTGATGAGGCAATGTATGACGAGCTCATCAAGAAGGAGCAATAGATACGAGACATAATAAAACATATTTTTTGAAATAATTTATTATATATGACACGCCTTGTCATATATATGGTGATATCCTCCATTCATAAACAAAATGAATGGAGGTTTTATTTTATGAAGTACGAAGTAGTTAATCTTGAGGAAAAGATTATAGTAGGTTTTGCGGCAGAGACCAGCAACGAGGATCCGCAGATGGGAGCCATCATTGGTGGATTGTGGCAGAAGCTTTATTCCCCCGAGAATGCTGGCAAGATCACAGACAGAGCTAATGAGTTTGCAATCGGACTGTATTCAGATTACACTGAAAGAGGATATCAGGTTACAGCTGGCTTTGAGGTAAAGAAGGCTGAGGACATTGAAGGGATGACAGTCAAGACTATTCCCGCAGGAAAGTACGCCAAGTTCAGTGTGCATGGGGATATGGTGAAGGCAGTGGCCGATTCCTGGAAGGAAATCTGGGCAACACCGCTTGAGAGGACTTACACAGGAGACTTTGAGGAGTACACTTCAATGGAGGATATCGATATTTACATTGCAATCAAATAATTGAAAGGTGCGCTATGGTTAGTAGACTATTTCAAATCGTATACCTCTTGATGGAGAATGACAGGATGTCGGCCAAGGATCTTTCCGAAAGGCTGGAGGTGTCTGTCCGTACCATCAACAGGGATATGGAAAAGTTATCTGAAGCACGAATACCGATTTATTCATCAAGGGGCAGGGAAGGCGGATTTTCTCTGCTCCCTGATTTCGTTCTAAACAAAAAGGTTCTGTCTGAGGAAGAGAAGAGCGGAATATTGTCGTCAATGAGACTGATGGGAACTGTGGCATATGATGATGAGAAAGAAGCCCTGCAGCGCCTTGAGGAATTCTTTGGAAAGGCATCGCAGGACTGGATTGAGATTGACCTCGATAACTGGGGAGAGGGATATTTCGACAGGGAACGCTTCATGCTGATTAAGGAAGCAGTTTTATCGAGAAAAAAATTGGAGTTTGACTATTCAAAAAGGGATGACGTCTCACATCGCAAGGTATGTCCCTATAAGCTTGTGTTCAGGGCCCAGGCCTGGTATATATACGGATTCTGTGAGGAAAGACAGGATTTCAGGTATTTTAAGTTTCACAGGATTCGAAACCTAAAAGTGATAGATGAGCGCTTTGAGATGCTTAAGGTACCTCGGCAGGAGGTACATTACGTTGAACCCCAGGAACCATCCTTTGTGGCGAGGGTTGCGATTGACAAGAGCATGGCGTACAGGGCATTTGATGAACTAAATCCAGAGGGTGTAATTGAGGAGAAGGACCGCTTCGTTTTCACGATTGGTGAAGCGAGAGAGAGCTGGCTGATAAACTATGTGCTGTCCTACGGCGACAAGGCAGAAATATTAAGCCCCAAGGAGAGTAGGGACAGGATTGGTGAAATGATACGGAACATGAACTCGATATATTTCTGATGGTACAGAAGGCTTAAAAGCAGGCCGGCGGTTTTTTGTGTGGAATAGATGGAGTCAGTTTGGTAATATGGAAAGGTAAAGGGTAATTGATGTGATTCGGCCAGGGATAAGAGCCGAAGATATCAGGAGTTGTATTCAGGAGGTATTTCATAATGAGCGCACTTGAAATCGCTAACAGCTGGCCCATGTGGATTGCATGCGGTGCTGCTGTCGCAGTCGTTGTCGCACAGGCAGTAATTTTTGCCATAAGTGCATGGAAGGCAGGTCCGAAGGTAGGTCTGTCAAAGGACCAGATGAAGAACGCAATGAAGAGTTCGGCAATAACATCCATAGGTCCTTCAGTAGTTATCCTGTCGGGAATGTTATCGCTTCTCATCACTGTGGGTGGTCCTATTGCGTGGATGAGACTTTCAATGATCGGCTCAGTTATGTTTGAAGCAATAGCAGCAGGTATCGGTACTAATGTTGTAGGTGTTACCCTTGGTACTGATGTGCTGACAAATGAAGCCCTTGGCATGGCGCTGTGGACTATGGTCCTCTGCTCCATCGGATGGGTTGTTTTCGCGACTTTCTCTGCAAACAGAATGGACAAGATTCAGAACAAGCTCTCAGGTGGTGACACAAAGAAACTCATCGCCATCTCAACCGGAGCTGTAATCGGTGTATTTGGCGCTATGTGTGGCCAGCATCTGTCAAAGGTTGTGAATCTTGAGAACAAGGCACTGACACTTGACAAGGCATCTCTTGCTTGTCTGCTTGGTGCAGTGATCATGTTTGTAATGATTAAGGTATCTGAGAAGTTTCCTGCAATCAAGGAGTGGAATCTTACTATTTCACTGCTGTTGACACTTGTGATTGTAGCGTTTGTATAAGGAGGAGCGAGAATAATGGAAAACAAGGAATTTTTTGATAAAGAATATATGCCGAAGATGCATCGTATCGGAAAGCTTACAGGTGCTCTTGGCGTGCTTATTGCATTTGTTCCCGCACTTGTGCTTGCAATATGCTACGGAATTCTTCCTGCGCCCGCTGCACTTGTGACTGCGTTTGTTGCAGGTGCGAGTTCCTTTGCAGTGCTGTGGTTCGTAGAGCCTATTTCATATTTCTCAGTTCTTGGACCAGTGGGAACCTATATGGCATTCCTCTCCGGCAACATCTCCAACATGAGAGTTCCCTGTGCATCGATGGCTCAGGTTTCAGCTGAGGTTGAACCCGGAAGTGAGAAGGGTTCGGTTATTGCTACACTTGGAATGGCAGTTTCAATCGTAATTAATATTTCGGTGCTTACAGTAGGTGTCATCCTTGGAAGCTCCATCCTTTCAATGCTCCCTGAGAGCATTACTGGAGCACTCAACTATCTGCTTCCAGCACTCTTCGGTGCCCTGATGATGCAGTTTAGTATGAAGAGTAAGGGCCATTCTGCAATCATTCTTGTGTTCGCTATCCTTATCAACGTTGCACTTAAGGCAGGTGTGTTCAGCTGGCTTCCCGGAGCAAACAACTATCTCGGAATCCTTACATCGGTATTCCTTTCAATCGTAGTTGCTATTGTGACATACAACAAAGCTAAGGATGCTTAAGCAGGCATCATCTGAGGAACGAAATGATTAAACAGGAAATATTTGATGAGGTCCAGGGTCTTGCTACCCTGGGCCGGAATATAAGCCGCCATATCTGGAATAATCCGGAGCTGAGCGGTCATGAGAAGGCTTCTGCCGACTACTACCGCAAGCTAATGGCAAAAGAGGGCTTTGATATTGTGGACAGCAAGTCTCTCCCCACAGCATTCTATGCTGAATACGGCGAAGGACATCCGGTCATTGCCGTTGTCGGGGAGTATGATGCCCTGCCGGGACTGTCCCAGGATGCCTGTGCAGAGAGAAAGCCGATTGAAGATGGCGCACCGGGACATGGCTGCGGACACAATCTTCTCGGATCTGCGGCTGCAGTTGCGGCAATAGCCTTAAAGCGTTTTGTGGAAAAAAATAAGGTCGAGGGTACAATCAGATTTTATGGATGTCCTGAGGAGGAGCTCCTCTGTGGCAAGGTGAAGATGATTGCCGAGGGTATGTTTGAAGGGTGCGACGCAGCCCTTACATGGCATCCCAATGATGCAAACTTGGTTCATGACAGTGCGTATCTTGCAAATACTGCAATGAAATTCTTTTTCTCCGGAAGGACAAGCCATGCTGCCTTCGCCCCGGAGAGCGGAAGAAGTGCACTTGATGCTGTTGAGCTCATGAGCGTCGGAGTCAATTATCTGCGTGAGCACGTGGTTGACCATACAAGAATCCATTACACCACAGACAGTGGCGGATTTGCTCCCAATATCGTTCCCGATCAGGCAAGTGCATGGTATTTCGTGCGTGCGCCGAGAATCCAGGATGTGAAGGAGACTGCGGAGCGCGTAGTGAAGGTTGCACAGGGGGCAGCCATGATGACAGAGACAACCGTCACGGTAGAGCAGGGTTACGGGTGTTGTGAATTCAAGGAGAATAATCTCTTTGGAAACCTGATTTACGCTAACATGATTGAGGCAGACGGCCCTAAGTACACACAGGAGGAACTTGAATTTGGTGCTACGCTCCAGGGGACAGTTGATGCAGGTATTGTCGAGCGCGCAAACAGACTGTATGGCGATGAGCATGCCGCAATGCACATGGGAGTGGGTGAGCGCGACCTGTGGAAATCATGCACGATGAAAGCCTCTTCTGACAGTGGGGATGTGAGCTACGTAATGCCAACTGGACTGTTCACCACGGCCTGCTGGCCCGTTGGTTGTTCACCCCATACCTGGCAGACAGCGGCAGCTGCTGGAACGACAATCGGTGAAAAGGGCGCTCACTATGCGGCCAAGATTATGGCTGGTGCAGGGTACGATCTTATTATGAAGCCCGAGCTTTTATCAAGGATTTCCCGGGAGTTCGAAGAGAGAAACGACGGAAGCTACGCGCCCATGGTTGGTGAGAAGTAGACAATACGCACCTATGGCGGGTGAGAAGTAGAGAGAATATTTTTCGAGATAAAGAGGAACAGATATGGCGCAGATGATAAAGGAAGCAGCGACAATAAAGGATTATATGGTGGATGTGAGAAGAAGACTTCACAGTATACCTGAGATAGCGCTGAATCTCCCCAAAACTGTTGAATTGATTGATGAGGAACTGACAAAGCTTGGCGTGACACATGAGGTGAAGAGTGATATCTCCTGTGTGTTTGCCAAGATAGGACCTGAAGCAGGAGCAGGCGAGGCAAAGCTTCCCTGCATACTTCTGCGAGCTGACATGGACGGTCTGGCAATTCAGGAAAAGTCGGGCGAGGAATTTGCCTGCACCAGCGGAAATATGCATGCCTGTGGACATGACCTCCACGCGGCAGCTCTTCTGGGAGCTGCAAAGCTGTTAATGGCTCATGAAGCAGAGCTGAAGGGAACGGTAAAGCTCCTGTTCCAGTCGGCGGAGGAGACCTTTGAGGGTGCTAATGCTGCAATCAAAGCGGGGATTCTTGAGAATCCTAAGCCTGATGCTGCATATGGTTCCCACGTGTTTGCTATGTTTCCGGTAGGACACGTCCTCTACGGACAGATACCTATGGGAGCTGTGTACGGGTTCAAGATTACTGTTCACGGAGTGGGTGGTCATGGCTCGGCTCCTGAGATGTGCGTAGACCCGATAAATGCGGCGGTCCAGATATATCTTGCCCTCCAGTCAATCATCGCAAGAGAGGTTCCTGCAACACAGGAGGCAGTTCTTACTATCGGACAGCTTAAGGCAGGAGAAGCTGCTAATATCATTCCGGCTGAGGCTGTACTTCAGGGTACTCTGCGGACCTTCAATCCCGAGCTTCGCGCAAAAATAATAGAGAGAATCCATCAGGTGGCCAAGGACGTTGCAGCTGCCTACAGATGCAGTGCAGAAATTGAGGTGCTGAGTGATGTGCCGAGCGTAATCTGCGATGCACAGTTTGCAGAGTTCTGCCTGGATACCTTGAGGGATAGTGGCATAGCATCGGATGTACAGGATGGTCTTCATGTCATGGGTTCAGAGGATTTTGCACAGATTAGTTCGCAGGTTCCCTCGTGCTTTATCATAGTCGGAGCTGAGCCTGAGGATAAGGAGCATGCAGTAGGTCAGCATCACCCGGCAATCAGATTTAATGAGGAGGGACTTGTCATTGCAGCAGCAGCTCATGCACAGATTGCCATGAACTGGCTTGACAAGAAGTGAGTAATCAATGAAAAAGGACAGAAAAATAAGCCTAGGAAAAATAAAATTCAGGATAATCGTCATCCTTGCCGTTGCAGTAATGGTTGCGGCAACGATTGGTGTGCTGGGTGTTAATTATATATACACCATTGGGCAGATTGAAAGTGATACAAGGATTACGACCAGCAGTGAGATTAAGCGTTATCACGATGCGGAAAAGGCACTGGAAAAATATAATCAGCTGAGTCAGATATGTTCCAAGAGTACCCTGGAGTACGTTGCGACATATCTGGATAAGTATGGGGTATCCGTTGACAGCCTTGAAAAAATCAGTGCGGAGATCATGGCTAATCTGTACTACGCGCGTGTTGATAAAGAGAAGAAAACAGTTGGAATCATGTCCGCAAGCGGAACATCAGCACTCAAGCTGACTAATGATGAAGTCATAAGCTTAGTGGACAGTCACTACCTGGAAAAGAAGGGTGATGACGGAGTCCTACGGTACTATCGTTCGCAGAAGGTCGGCAATGGATACCTGATCATTTATTATGGGTTATTAGATCTTTATGATATAGGATACAGCGTGACGAGACCCTACAGTGCCAGAAAGGACGAACTGCTACTATGGGCTGACGAGAAGGGGGCTGTGATTTCGTGCAGCGACGAATCCTTTGATGGAAGGAATATCAGTGATATTTTTTCCACAGCATTGCCAGTGAGGGAGTTTGGTGCTGTTAAGAGCGTTTCTCAGGGATGGGGGGCTGCCGTTACAAGGACTGTGGGCTCGCGTATACTTGTTGCGTACCTGCCAATGTCCTCTGTGATTGTGCAGGGGCTTCGTGGCAGTATCGTTCCAATAATCCTTATGTGGGTCATTTTCATAACGATCCTGCTTTATATTTTCAAAATCAAAAAAGAAGACAATGTGGATGTTGATAAGTTCGTAGTATCACACATTACTGCACTGTCCATTTTTGGACTGATTCTTACTGGACTGACTCTGTTCTATGTCAGCGCATTGATAAATTATAGTGACAAGAATATTTCGTCACTTGAGAACCTCAAGGAATTATCGTCGTCTTATGATGTTGCCCAGGAAAATAAGACTAAGGCAGATTACAGCATTGTTTATGATTATTCACGGCTTGTGACCAATATTGCCTGGGAGTATATGGCAAACCCTGATTCTCTGTCAGATGAGTCGCTGTGCAAAACAGTTGATGGAGTTTCCATATTTTATGCCATATATGCTACCGATGCCAATGCAACTGTGGTGGCATCCTCGCAGAACAATGTTGGGTACGTATTTGCAAATGACGACTCTGAAATAAATACGGCCTGCTGGCAGGTATTGAATGGAGAGAAGGAGTATCAGGTAATAAGTTTTCCTGGGGAAGTTGCCAGTGGGATACATGTTATTGTTACCAGAAGATATGATAAGAAGGGTGTTTTTATTTTTTATCTTGATATTGATCTTCTTGATGAGTTCCTTGCAAACCTTGATATTGGGGAGGTCATGCTCACCACGGATATGGGTAATGCCACATGCTATGCCATAAAGCAGGACTCACCTGACATGATTTATGAGGCCAGGCCGAATGCCAGTGAAATATCCTATCTTGACTCGACACTGGATGAGAAGGTTATGGAGAACGGTTATACAGGAATCCAGAGAATCCAGGGAGTAAAATATTATCTGAACACTCTGCATAATGCAACGCATAATGTCGTGCTGATCAGTGCATATCCTGTGCGCAAGATATCATATTATGATGCCATTGTGAGCTTTCTGGTTATTGCCATTGGACTGGTAATTGCAGTGTTCATTCTTCTCCTGGGATTGTGGAATCCTATGAGAAAAAATAATGCGGATGAGAATAAGGTTTTTGAACGTCTGAAAAATGTGGAAGATATTCTCAATGAAAGATTCAAAAAGGATATCGCCAACATATTTGTGATTAACGGTGTTCTTCTTGTTCTGCTATTAATACTGGATTATGTCATTTCAGATAAGCCCCTGCTCAATTTCCTGCTTGGAAGTCAGTGGAATAAGGGACTCAACCTGTTTTCAGTGACGATGATTCTGCTTGGATGTGCAGGCTGTTCGTTGGCAGGATTCTTTCTCAACAAGATTATTCTGCTGATATTTAATAATATGGGTTCAAGAGGTATGACAATAGGCAATCTCTTATGTTCCCTTTTGAGATTCGTTTTCCTGGTGGCAGCTATTATCTGGTCCTTAAAAGAACTGGGCTGCAACCTGTCGGCGCTTCTTGCAGGCGCAGGTCTTGCGGGTGCCGCAATTTCATTCTGTGCAAGCAATACAATCAATGACCTTTTATCAGGTTTCTTTATTGTATTTGAAGGCTCCTTTAAAATTGGTGACTGGATCAGGGTCGGTGACTGGCGAGGACAGGTAGTGAGCATTGGCATGCGGACCACCAAAATCGTTAAGGGCGACTGCGTTAAGATCCTGAATAATTCAACGCTTACAAACGTCACATTGCTAGATAGGACAAACTCTGGCGCGATTGTAACTCTCGACGTGGCATATGGCGAGGATTTGCAGAAAGTTATTGGTATATTAACTGACAGCGCAAAGCAGTTCCGTGATGAGATTCCTGAAATCAAGGACGGGCCATATGTGAAGGGTGTGGCTGAACTTGGAGCCAGCGGAGTGACTCTGGAAATGTATGCGTTGGCTGACCAGCAGTATGTTGGAAAAGTTGAACGGGATATGAGACTGATTGCAAAGAGAATCCTTGATGAAAATGGGGTGGAGATTCCATTCCCTCAGGTTGTTGTGCATCAGTCGGAGGATTAGTGATAAGAGATGCGCGACGATATTGCAATCTGCGTAAAGAAAAATGGGGACAGGGACCTTGCGGGTTCCATGTCAAGAAAGCTTGGTGTCCCGGTCGGAGACAGGGAAGGCGATGGTCTTACGCTGCTGTTTGACAGTAAAGGAGTGTCACTTACAGGATATGGACTTACCTACCAGGGTGATTTCGAAGGTATGCTGCACAGGGTTACGGAGGGCCGCCTTCAGCATGAGATGCTCTCGCGGGTGGCGAAGACGGATGAGAAAGGCCTTAATGCCATTGATGCTACTGCCGGGATGGGAGAGGATGGGTTTCTCATTGCGGCGCTTGGGTATGAGGTCACTCTCTATGAGCAGAACCCAGTGATAGCGGTACTCCTGAAGGATGCCATAAGACGTGCGAAAAAGCACCCAGTGCTCAAGGAGATTGCCATGCGGATGCATGTGGTTGAGGGAGACAGTGTGGAACTCATGCCAAAGAGTATGGATAAGATTGACCTGATTTATCTTGATCCTATGTTCCCGAAGCGCCAGAAATCAGGACTTATCAACAAAAAACTCCAGCTTATTCAGAAACTGGAACCGCCTTGCTCGGCGGAGACAGACCTGTTTAATGCGGCTGTCGAGGCAGGTCCTGGAAAGATTGTGGTGAAGAGGCCACTTAAGAGCCCCTTCCTTGATGGCCGGAATCCAAATTATACTCTTAAGGGCAAGGCAATAAGATATGACTGCTATGTCGTATAAGAGTGGAAGAAAAATCACACAGGAATGATGGAACAAAATGGATAATGAACTCAATGAAAAGCTCAGCGATATTTTTTCCGAGGATATTGAGAAGATAGTTCTCAGCAACGGAAAGGGTACTGAGTATAAAAAAATAGTGATTTCAAGGCAGAAGAAGGAATTCAGGGCTGAGAAGTTCACAGAGAAGCAGGCCTTCCATGAAGGCGTATCCTTTGAAGATGTGGAATGCTATTGCTGTGAATGCATTAAGGCTGGCTTTAAGCAGATGAATGCCTGGGCAGATGGCACTGAATACATGCTGAAGGTCTCAAAGAAGGATAAGATTTTTGTCAGCAAGGGAAAGTCAAAGGCCCCCGTCAAGGTGAGCAGTGAGAATAACAGGAAGAAGAATTATTACCTCAGGGAGGGTGAGATAATCCCGCCGCTTGTGGATATGGGAGTGTTCACACCTGAAGGCAAGATAATCAATTCCATGTATGATAAGTACCGCCAGATTAACAAATTCATCCAGTTCATTGAGGAGGCGGTTGAGAAGGCAGGGCTTAAGAGCCTCAACATAGTGGATTTTGGGTGCGGGAAATCATATCTGACCTTCGTCGTATACTACTATCTGACTTATGTTAAGAGGCTTGATGTGACGATGACGGGACTTGACCTTAAGGCGGACGTCATCGATAAGTGTCAGAAGACTGCAGAAAAATATGGCTATGAGAAGTTGTCCTTCAAGGTGGGAGATGTGGCGGTGTATGAGAGCGAAAGGCCTGTTGACATGGTAATCACCCTCCATGCCTGTGATACAGCCACGGACTATGCGCTGTACCATGCCATCAGATGGAACACGAAGATAATCATCTCAGTGCCCTGCTGTCAGCATGAACTGAATGCCCAGATTGAGAGTGAAGACTTCGGGATCCTGACAAGATATGGTCTTCTCAAGGAGAGAACGGCTGCAATCATGACGGATGCAATACGTGGTAATCTCTTGGAGTATTCTGGATACAAGACGCAGCTCCTTGAGTTTATTGATTTCACGCACACGCCGAAGAACCTATTGATCAGGGCGGTAAAGTCAAACATAGGAAGAGAGCACAGGCAGAAGATGCTTGCGGAGGTGGAGAAGCTTATGGGGGAATTCAATCTCTCACCGACTCTCTACAGGCTGCTGGAGAAGGAACAGGCTTAGGAAACGAGAGAGAATATTTTTTCAAAATGAACTTAGAAAAGGAAAGGAACCTGGAATATGAGCGAGCATATGAAGAGAGCAGAGCAGCTTAGGGCGGCGACTGACAGACACTACAACTGTGCACAGTCAGTGCTTATTCCCTTTGCGAAGGAAGCAGGAATTGATGAGGAGGATGCATACAAGATTGCATCTGGATTCGGATCTGGAATGAAGAGCGGAAGTGTGTGCGGTGCCATCACTGGAGGCGTAATGGCTCTTGGAATCCTCGGCATTGACACTCCTGCGAACACTACTAAGCTGTTTGCGACCGTCAAGAGAAATCATGAGGGATTTGTGGACTGTAAGGATCTCCTTGCGCTTAATGCAAAGTCAGGTGGCGATAAGAAGGCACACTGTGACGGGATGGTATACGAAGTGGTTGCAGCGATTGATGAGATTCTTGCTTCCCTTGGGTGAAAAATGGGAAATAATAAATGGTTTGATACACATGCACACTATGACCATCCGCTTTTTGCGGGACTGGGCCCGAAGATTGTCAGAGGGTTGCTTGCGCAGGGGCTGTCTAAGGTTGTAATTCCTGCCATTACTTTTGATTCGAATTTTACTGCGAGAGAAGAGTTCTTAGCAGGTGAGTTCCCTGATGTGTTTTTTGCCGCCGGTCTTCATCCGAAATGTGCGACAAATGAGGAGGACTGGAGCAGTGAGAAAAAATCTGCCTTTGAGTCATTGCTCAGGGACGGGCGTACTGTGGCAGTGAAGTCCGGACTTGATTACTCGAAGAAGAAACTGCAGGATGCGCAGAAGGAACGACAGGTCAGATTTTTTCAGATGATGATTGACTACGCCAATGGCAGCAGGCTTCCTATGGTCCTTCATATAAGGGAAGCGGTGGAATCGGCGGTTTTGGTGATGACGCAGCGTGCAATTGAAAACGGTGCTGTGGCGCATTGCTTTACCTACGATTATGATACGGCGAGGCAGCTGCAAGGCTGCGGCGTGACGTATTTCGGAATTGGCGGCGCAGTGACAAGAGAGGGTATGGATGAGCTTCGGGAGTGCGTGGCGTATCTTCCTCTAGAGTGCCTGCTGCTTGAGACGGATGCACCCTTTGTTAAGCCCGAGGGCTGGGAGGAGCGACTCAACGATTCGAGGGCAATAATTCCTGTGGCAGGGAAGATTGCGAAGTTAAAGAGTATTCCTGTTGAGGAGGTTCTGAGAGTGTGCAATATGAATGCCAGCAGGTTCTATGGGGTGACTTACGACAAATATTGAGGTGCGCTGACGGTAATCTGCATGGCGATATTTTTTACAAAGGACAGTATTGGTGGAGGCACGAAATGAGATTTGTAAATGACAACGGAGCACTCGTGTTCTATGTGAATGGCGAGATGGGAAGGATTGAAGCCTGGGGCAGGGATTCCTTCCGCGTCCGCACGACGATGCTTGGTAAGTTCACAGGCAATGTCTGGGCACTCACTGAGGATTATGAGGAGACTGAGACAGAGATAGTCATCGAGGAAGAGGACCATTGGGTCGGCGATGGCACTATTGATAAAAAGGAGATTGCCAGCATCACAAACGGCAGAATCAAGGCGGTTGTGAACTTCGCTGGAATTATCACCTTTTACCGCGACGGCAGGCAGATTCTGAGAGAGTATTTCCGCATGTACGACGGAACTCTCTCGAAGGAGAGCAGGTGCCTTAAGGCAGTGAACCGCGAGTGGCGCGGAATCATTGGCGGCACTGAGTATTCGCTGAACTATAAGTTTGAGAGTAACAAAGGGGAAAAAATATACGGCATGGGCCAGTATCAGCAGCCAGACCTTGAACTCAAGGGCTGTGTGCTCGACCTAGAGCAGCGCAATTCGCAGATATCAGTGCCCTTTGCAGTGTCATCCCTGGGCTATGGTTTTCTGTGGAACAACCCTGCAGTGGGACGTGTGACTTTCGGCAAAAATTTCACGGAGTGGATTGCACGCTCAACGCGTGAGGCCGACTTCTGGATTACCGTTGCGGATGCGCCCAAGGCAATTCTTGAGAACTACTCGGCTGTGACTGGCCACTGTGATATGTTCCCCGAGGACCTTATGGGACTTTGGCAGTGTAAGCTGCGCTACAGAACTCAGGATGAGGTGCTGTCTGTGGCAAGGCAGTATCAGAAGGAAGGAATCAAGATAGACATGATCGTCATCGACTTCTTCCACTGGACAGTTCAGGGAGACTGGAAGTTTGACAGGAAGTACTGGCCCGATCCCAAGGCAATGGTGGATGAGCTTCATTCAATGGGGATAAAGGTTATCGTATCAATCTGGCCATCTGTAGACAGAAAGAGTGAAAATTTTGGCCCGATGATGGAGCAGGGTCTTCTTATAAGGACAGAGCGCGGTGCAGCCCAGACCTATGATTATCAGGGCGACTGTGTTGAGATTGACCCCTTCAATCCCGCAACGCGAAAGTATGTGTGGGAGGTCTGCAAGAAGAACTACTACGACTTTGGTATCGATGCATTCTGGCTTGACAATTCAGAGCCCGATTACACCGCATATGATTTTGAGAACTACAGGTACTGTGACGGTCCTGCGCTTGCACTCAGCAACCAGTATCCCCAGATGTACAGCAGACTTTACTATGATGAGATGATTAAGGACGGGAAGCCTGTTGTCAACCTTTTAAGAAGTGGCTGGGCAGGTTCGCAGAAGTATGGGAATGTAATCTGGTCAGGTGATGTTCCTAGTACCTTCGAAGCCTTCAGGGATCAGCTCCAGGGTGGCCTCAACATGGGTCTTGCAGGAATACCCTGGTGGACCTCTGATATCGGAGGCTTCATGACGGATGATGTTAGTGACCCTGACTTCAGGCAGCTCCTTATACGCTGGTATCAGTTTGCAGTGTACTCTGCAATTCTGCGTATGCATGGAGACCGCGGACCCTATAATATTCCGCCTCTTGATGATAGGGACTGGGGTGGCGGATATCTTCACACAGGCCAGCCTAACGAGCTGTGGAGCTATGGTGAGGATAACTACCGCATCATGAGAGACTATTACGACATCAGAATCTCCATGCACGACTACATCAAGGGACTGTTTGAAGAGGCAAGCACCAATGGCTCACCTCTTATCAGAACCATGTTCTACGAGTTCCCTGACGATGAGAAGTGCTGGGAGACTGAAGACCAGTATATGTTTGGCGAGAAGTACCTCGTGGCACCTGTACTGTACCTGAATCAGTTTGAGAGAAGTGTTTATCTTCCCACAGGAGCCGCGTGGAAACTTACCTCCACAGGCGAAGTATTCGAGGGTGGCCGTACAGTGACGGTGGCCGCACCTATTGAGTACATGCCAGTGTTTGAGAGAGTGTAAGATGGGGGAACGTAACCTTATCCCTTAACAAGCTTAAACACCCTTGCGCACTTATCTGAGGGGAACTTCACGTGAAGCAGGGATTTACCTTCTTCAGGAGAACTATCTTCAGAAGAACATCCTGCAGCAGGTGCTGGGCCTACCGTGAACTCACAGTCGATACTTGCAGGATATATTACCTCGGCAGATATTACCTCAAATGGAAGGGGAATATCTGCTGAGTCTGCTTCGGGGCCGAATACTGACAGGTAAGCAAATCCTTCAGTTGGAGCGCTGGAGATAGAAGTCGGAGCGCTGGAGTCAGGGGTCTGGATTCCGAAAGCGAGCACAGGATCTTCAACCTTGCTAAAGCCCAGGGGGAAGAAGGGTGTCATCGAAGGAATGTCTGCCCGGATATCCTTGTAGACACTGATGCCTTCGCGCAGTACGTCGATGCATTCCTTGGAGAGATTCCAGACAAGTCCGCTTATGTAAGGGCGCAGGAGCATGCCGTTTACCATGTTGTAGATGATGTGCTCTCTGTCATCCTCGTAGGGGAATACCCAGACGCCACCCTGCTCAGGGGTGACAGCGCAGGCTACATTGGCAACGATATGTGAAGTGTTATAGGCATCCGTCTGGTCACTTGTGGACTGAAGAGAGTGGTAGGCAAGGATACCATAGTCCATACGCTGGGCACCTGAACCACAGTTCTCGATGATAAGATCTGGATACTTCTCATATATGCTGTCAAGCCACTCATAGAAGCTGCGGTAATGCTCAAGCATTGAAAGACCGCGGCTGTCCGTGTTCAGGTCACTTCCAATTCCGACAGTGCTGTTGTAGTCCATCTTGATGAAGGAGATGCCATAATCCCTCACGAGCCTGTCGATGATTCCCGTGCAGTGCTCACGGACTTCAGGATTCCTGAAGTCGAGGAGATAGCGCTTATTGTCGATACGGCGCCTGCCGTGGTTCATGACGAACCAGTCATCGGGAAGCCTGTCTGCGAGGGGACATGCAATACCCATGACCTCAATCTCAAGCCAGAGGCCCATCTTAAGACCTTTGGCGATGCCGTAGTCGATTACCTTCTTAAGTCCATTAGGAAATCTCTCGGGAGCTTCTTCCCACTCGCCAACCCTGTTCCACCAGAAGCCTGCATCGTACCAGCCAGCATCAATGCAGTAGAACTCGCAGCCAAGGTCTGCGGCGATATCGATGATAGGCAATATTTTTTCCTCAGTGGGGTCACCCTCGAGGCAGTTCATGTAATCATTGAAGACCACATAGCAGTCTTCGTCATCCTTGTTGGGGCGGCGGATTGCCCTTCTGTACTGGGTGAGGGCAGCTGTTGCTGTGGATTCGTCGCCGACAGCAGTGCCGAAGGCAGCGGGCACAGTGGTGAACTCTTCGCCAGGGGCAAGGTTCTTGTAGAAGTCTGACTCATCGTTTGGACCGAGAAGGGCGATGTAGAGACCGCTTCCAGTAGCGGTTCCAAACTCTATCTGCCATGAGCCAGAATAGTCAATCTCGTAGAAGGAAATTTCACCGGTCTCCTTGTCCTTCAGCATTCCCATGGGAAGGTGGACGCAGGAAGACCAGGAACCTACGTTGCCATAGTAATATCTGTTGTTGCCGTGGTCAGGGGTGTTGTAACCATGCGAATTCATATGGTTCAGTCCGACTCTGCGAATATCTATGCTCTGCCACTGGGCCTCGTTGCACCAGCTGTTGTAGGGCACCATGAGTTCCGTCTTGTCATAGAAGGGGAGGGTACCGTTCTTGTTGATGCCCTGGTAGTAGAAGGAGCACACGTACTCAAGTCCCAGGTCACGCCCTGAAATGTTGCGGAGCGTCACGAAGGTGCGGACCACGGGTGTGTTTCTGAAAAACTCCATATGATAGAAGGCCTCAAGCTTATCGGGAGAGATAAGATGCAAAGTGAGTTCCTTGCCCGCTGCAGTTTCAGTAAGCGAGTGGTCCTGATACAGGAAGGTCTGCGACGCGCTTCCAGTCATATGCTTGAAGCCGTGAAGGTCTGCAGTGCTCTCGCCAGATATATGTACAGAAAGAAACTGATGTGTCTGGCCCGTGATGTCAGTGTCTTCTGACAAGGGTGTCAGAAAATTGCTCTCGATATCTGAAGAAGAGAAATCAACAAGCTCTACACGCCTGTCCTCTCTTACGTGAAAGGCAACATTAAGACCGTTTTCCCTGATGATGATATCCATGATGTGTCCCCCTATTATGCGTCTGTGTAAAACTCACGGCGCAGCAGTGTGTTCATAAAAGATTTTGAAAGAAATGATAAATATACTTCCAATATGGGAATTATAGCATAAAAGGTTTATATTCTCGGTAAAAAAATATATAATGGAACGGTATATGTGCGAAAAGATGAAGGAAGACATTGATGGGAAAAGTTTTATTTTTTGACATAGATGGAACTCTGGTCGGATACGATGGCAGGATTCCTCAGTCAGCAAGGGATGCCCTTGAGGCTGCCTCCAGGAAGGGACATCAGATTGTAATCTGCTCAGGCAGGGCAGAGTTTCAGGTGCATGAGGAATTCAAGTTGATTGCGGATGGGCTCGTGTGCTGCACGGGAGCAACATCGATAAAGAACGGCAAGGTGCTGTTCGAGCATTTCATGACAAGGGATGAAATGGTCCGCATAATTGAGGTATTAAGGCCTACCGGTGCAAAGATTGCGGGGATGACGGACACTTCTATGGTGCTTGACCAGGAATGCTATGACTGTATGGTGAGGCGCTTCTCTGACAATGACATGACTCCTGAGCAGAGGAAAAAATCTGTGGACCAGATTATGCGCGGCAGCATTATTACTGACCACATGGAGGAGCATACTGATATAAAGAAGATGCTCTACTACGAGGCGGACCAGGATGTGGATATCATTGCCGAGACGCTGAAAAGTGTGTGTGACGTGGTGCCTGCGAGCTTTGGCAATGGGCCCAGGGACTGCGGTGAGATAAGCAGTCTCGGAATCAACAAGTCCTACGGAATGCAGAAGTATATGGAATACCAGGGACTTTCCCGCGAGGATGCCATAGCCTTCGGAGATGGTCCGAATGATATAGATATGATAGAATATGCGGGTGTTGGCGTTGCGATGGGCAACTCAATACAGGAACTCAAGGATATTGCGGATTTTGTCACCAGGGACGTTGACAGGGACGGAGTGGCCTTCGCTATGAAGGAACTTGGACTGATTTAGTAGAGCGCAGGATCTGCCTGAGATACAACGAGAGTAGAGAGAGAGGGTTAGAAATGGCAAGAAAGTTTGGAGACCGCAAGGACGGCACACTTATCAGGAAAATGGACGCGATGCATTACATCATGCCCATGATGTACAGAGGAAGATGCAATAACGAGGCATTTATCTCGGAGCGGATTGACCTGACTAATGTAATGGCGTATCTGGAGAAGAAGAATGCTGATAATCCAGAGTACAAATACAATGTGTTCCAGGTTATTGTGACCACAGTACTCAAGCTGATGACACAGAGACCGCGACTTAATATTTTTATCAAAAATCAGAATTTCTATCAGAGGAACGAGCTCTCTGCATCCTTCATCATCAAGAAGAAGTTTGCAGATAATGCCGAGGAGGGAATGGCATTTATCAGGGCAAAGGAGAGCGACAATATCGATGTCGTGCACGATGAGATTTACAGTCAGGTCACTGCTACAAGGGCAGGTCATGGCGGTGGTTCCACACAGGATGTAATGGACCTGTTCAACAAGCTTCCGGGTTGGCTGGTAAAGCTCCTGTTCTCATTCCTTCATGTACTCGACGAGCACGGTTGGATTCCAGCGTCCCTAATTGAGGCTGATCCCTACCATGCATCAGTAATCCTTACCAATCTTGGTTCCATCAAGCTCCATTCTGGATACCATCACCTCACCGAGTGGGGAACCACATCGCTCTTCGTCATTGTGGGTGAGATTAAGAAGCGTCCCTTCTACAACGAGGATGGCACCTTTGAGATGAGGGAGAGCCTTGACCTTGGACTCACAGTGGATGAGAGAATCGCAGACGGTTACTATTTCTCAAAGACAATCAAGATTCTCAAGAAGATCATGGAGAATCCAGAGCTTCTTGACAGACCCTTAGGGGAGGCTATTGATGAGTGAAAAAATAACGGCGAAGACTCCCTGGATAAAGAGTGCAGGTGACCTGCCTGTGACCCTTGATTATTTTAAGGGTTCAATGTATGACAGGGTGAAGTACATAGTTGAAAAATATCCTAAGAACATTGCGTTTGATTTCATGGGCAAGTCAACGACCTACGCTCAGATGGATGAGGAGATAATAAAGTGTGCCAAGGCGCTTAAGACCATTGGTGTCAGGCAGAATGACAGGGTCACGATTGCCCTGCCCAACTGTCCCCAGGCCATATATTTTTTCTACGCAGTCAATCTTGTGGGCGGAGTAGCAAGCATGATTCATCCTCTCTCAGCGGAGAAGGAGATTGAGTTCTACCTCAATGAATCAGAGAGTGTCACTGCAATTACTCTCGACCAGTTCTACGATAAGTTTGACCGCATCAGGGAGAACACGAAGGTGGTGAATATCATCATCGCCAGCGTGAAGGACGCCCTCAGCAAGCCCATCAGAGCAGGATATATGCTCACTGAGGGACGCAAGATCAAGAAGATACCAAAGGATGCGCCCGTAATCAGATGGCGGGAGTTCATGAAGCTCTCAAAGGCGTGCTTCTATAATTACAGGGTGGACAGGGATGACAACGACCCTGCCGTGATCCTGTACTCAGGCGGTACCACTGGAACCTCCAAGGGAATTGTCCTCTCCAATAGGAACTTCAACGCAACCAGCCAGCAGATTGTCGGCGTCAATCCCATGTTCCGTGTGGGTGACAAGATGCTCGCGGCGATGCCCCTGTTCCATGGGTTCGGACTCGGTGTCTGCGTGCATGCGATGCTGGCAAACGGTGGACGCTGTATCCTGATTCCCAGATTTACTGCTGCATCCTATGCAAAGCAGATAATAAGGTACAGGTGCAATTTCATTGCGGGTGTGCCCACCCTCTACGAGGCGTTGCTCAGACTTCCGACCATGGAAGGCGCTGACCTCAGCTGCCTTAAGGGAGTGTTCTCTGGCGGAGATTCCCTGTCAGTAGAGCTTAAGAAAAAATTTGACAAGTTCCTCTATGACCACAAGGCGGTCATTCAGGTGCGTGAAGGCTATGGAGCCACTGAGACGGTGACGGCCTGCTGCCTGACGCCTCCCAATATGTTCAAGGAGGGTAGTATCGGAATTCCGCTTCCCGACAACTATATCAAGATTGTAGAACCTGGAACCGACAGGGAACTTCCCTACGGTGAAGAGGGAGAGATTCTTCTGGCAGGACCTTCAATCATGATGGAATACATGAACCATCCAGAGGAGACCGCGCAGACTCTGCGCCATCATGAGGATGGTCTGACCTGGGTGTACACCGGCGACCTTGGAATGATGGATGACGAGGGATTTGTGTACTTCAAGGGAAGAGCAAAGCGAATGATCATCGCATCGGGCTACAATGTGTACCCCGCACACCTTGAGAACATCCTCGATGCCCATGAGGCTGTTCAGATGAGCTGTGTCATAGGTGTGCCTGACCCTTATCGTATGCAGAAGATAAAGGCATTCGTCAAGCTCAATGAGGGCTTTGCACCTGATGAGACTACCAAGCGCTCAATTCTCGTTTATTGCAGAAAAAATATTGCGAAATATTCAATGCCCTATGACATTGAGTTCCGTGAGGAACTCCCCAAGACACTTGTGGGCAAGGTTGCGTACCGTGTCCTTGAGGAAGAGGAGCTTAAGAAGATAAATGAAGCAGAAAAAAGCGATTCTGTTTGATATGGACGGGGTTCTGGTCAACACTGAGCCCCTGCATTTCAGAATGTGGACTGAGGCCTTCGCAAGGCGTGGCCTCGCCATTGACTACGAAGGGTATAAGGACTGCATCGGGTGTACACTCGGATTTCTCCTTGAACTTATTCTGAAAAATTATGGAAGAGACTTTAGGGACGATAAGACGCTGTTTCCCGAGGCCATGGAGATTAAGACTGAGATAGTGGAGCGCGAGGGCTACCCTGAGATAGAGGGAGTGCGTGAGATGCTTGAGAGGATGAAGGCAGCGGGCTACAGGATGGCTATAGCATCATCCTCGCCTCCGAGATTCATCAAGATGGCAATGGACAACATCGGTGTGGCTGACTATTTTGAACTTCTAAACAGCGGCGAGAATGTGGCGCACTCAAAGCCGGCGCCGGACATATATCTCGACACTGCAAGTAAGCTCGGCGTGAAACCAGAGGAGTGCATAGTCCTTGAGGATTCCACCAACGGCTGCAGGGCTGCAGTGGCGGCAGGAATGACCTGCGTGGGATTTTACAATCCTGACAGCGGAGTGCAGGATCTGTCGATTGCATGCAGGGTTATTGACAGTATGGATGATTTTACGCCTGAACTGATTGATGAACTATTATCAGGGGCTGAGAAGGATTAGGACAGGAGCTGAGAATGATTAAGAAAGGAGCTGAGCGTATGAGTGACGTAAAAATCGCTTTTTTTGACATCGATGGCACCATGATAGATATACACACTAAGAAGATGACAGACAGGATGAAGTACACGCTCTCTGCCCTCCGTGAAAACGGCATTAAGGTATGCGTTGCCACAGGCCGTTCTGTGCTGACACTTCCCAAGTTCGATGAGGGCGTCGAGTTTGATGCCTTTCTGACCTACAACGGTTCTTACTGTTACTGTGGTAGTGATGTAATCTACAGTAATCCGATTCCTAAAGGAGATGTGAAAAAAATAATAGCCAATGCTTCGGGCATCGGAAGGCCTGTTTCGATTGCATCCCTAACAAGACTTACCGCCAACGGAAGCGACAAGGACCTCCGTGACTACTATGCAATTTCCAAGCTTAATGTAGATGTGGACGATGACTTTTATGAGGTGGCAGCTGGCGATGTGTATCAGGTCATGATGGGTCTGCAGCCCGACGAGCACGAAGCTATCCTGCGGGATGTGGATGGTGCGAAAATAGTAGGCTGGTGGGACCGCGCCGTGGACGTGATACCGAAGGACGGCGGCAAGGGAATGGGAATACGGAAGATACTTGAGTACTTTAATTTTTCCCGCGAAGAGGCCATTGCCTTTGGCGACGGAGCTAACGATATAGAGATGCTTGAGGCCGTGGGCTGTGGCATTGTGATGGAGAACGGAACTGACGAGACGAAGGAAATCGCGGATGAAATCTGCGGGCGGTGCGACGAGGACGGCATCTATCATTACTGTGTAGAGCGCGGCCTGATTCAGGCGAGATAATCGGCTAATCCAGTTGATTTATGCGATATAATTGGGGATACAGTTGATTCAGGAAAGGAGAAGACATGAGATACTATCTTGAAAATGAAATCATAAAGGCGGAGTTTGACTCTTTCGGAGGCGAGCTTAAGTCAGTAATCAGGAAGGATTCAAACAGGGAGTATATGTGGTACGGAAACCCAAAGTACTGGGGCAGGACCTCTCCCGTGCTGTTTCCTATCGTAGGCACACTCAGGGACAACACCTATAGATTTGGCGGACAGGAGTACAGGATGTCCTCCCACGGATTTGCGAGGGACATGGAGCATACAATGGTGTCCATCACTGAGAATGAAATCTGGTTCGAACTTAAGGAGACGCCTGCGACACTGGAGAAATATCCCTTTGAGTTCGTGCTGAACCTCGGCTACAGACTTGAGGGAGACAGGCTCGAGGTGCTCTGGAAGGTGACAAACCCTTCCGACAGCGACATGTACTTCTCAATCGGAGCGCATCCAGCATTCCTCTGCCCGATTCACGGGGAGAAAAATAAGGCAGGTTACTATCTTGCCTTCGATGGCGTTGATGAAATAAAGCACCATGGCAACAAGGGCGGTCTGGCAGTCCACGAGGATCTGACACTGGAGCTTTCCGGAGGACGCGTCAAGATCACGGAGGGATTCTTCGACCGCAGCACCTACATGATTGAGGGAAGACAGGCCGGAGTGGTTGCAATCGAGGACCAGGAAGGAAAGAGATTTATTGAGATGGACTTTGATACACCGCTCTTCGCAATCTGGTCTGCTGAGGGCAAGAACGCACCTTTCATCTGCATCGAGCCCTGGTTCGGCATGTGCGACTGGGAAGGCTTCACAGGAACCTTTGATGAGAAGGCATACATGCAGAAGCTTGCTGCGAAGGAAGAGTTCAAAGCTTCCTACGGCGTGAGATTCCTGAGCGTATAATAGACATTAGATATTATATATTAGGCAGAGACCGCCGCATTATTTTGTAATGCGACGGTCTCTTTTTGTGTCCATGTTTTATCTCCCTATACGAAATAACTGTTCGCATTCACGATGAAGTGATACCCCATTCCCAAAAGAGCAGTTACATCCTGTGTTCATCGAAAATCTTGCGAAAGTGGGAATCACGATGATGCATAGCAAACTACGTTCATCGAGAATCTTGCGAAAGAAA
>DCHL01000095.1:27741-47159 GCA_002317595.1 Lachnospiraceae bacterium UBA1753
GAGAATTCCGCGAAAGCAGGAAAATCGATGAAACAAAAATTAGTTATCCATCGGAAATCGTGCGAACATTGAAATCTCGATGAAATTTCGATGAATAGAAGGAAAAGGATAGAACAATAGCAAGATATGAGAAAAAATTTCTCAAAATACCCCTTGACACATAATACTATGCGTTATATAGTATTACGCGTCAGGGGGTATTGCTATTTAGATGGGGAAAAATAAGGGAACATGAAAACAACGAATTATGAAAGGAGCTACATATATGGATGCACAGCTCAGACGAGGCATACTTGATGCCTGTGTACTGGCCGTTCTTGAGAGGGGTCAGAGTTACGGATATCAGCTTGTAAAGGATATCAATGTTTTTATTCCAATCACAGAGTCGACACTGTATCCCATTCTCAAGAGACTGGGGGCAGCCGGGATGCTCGAGGTCACATCGCAGGAGCACAACGGAAGGCTTCGCAGATATTACAACATCACTGACCAGGGACGGGAAAGGGTTACCGAATTCCTGAATGAGTGGGAGGAAATAATGGATGTTTATCAGTACATCAAAGAGGGGAGATCGAATAATGAATAAGCAGGAATTTTTGGAATGTTTAAGTGCAGGGCTTGCCAATGCAGGAATTGCTGACAGCGAAGGCACAAAGGAATTTTATGAGGAGATGATTCTCGATAGGATTGAGGATGGCATGAGTGAGGAAGAGGCGGTTGCCGCAGTTGGTTCTGTTGAAGATATCGTCAACCAGGCGAAGCTTGACAAGCCGATGACCGTTCTTGTAAAGGATAAAATCAGCGAGAGCAGAAATACAGCGAAGAGCAAGAACCTTGGATGGCTGTGGATTACACTTGCAGTAGTGGGAAGCCCAATCTGGCTGCCACTCTCACTCGCATTTGGCGTGATAGTTTTTTCAATCTATGTGGCACTGTGGTCAATTATTTTTTCACTGTTCGTAGTTGAGGTGGCTCTTGCGGTTGCAGCGGGAGGATGCCTCGTAATGGCGGGCAGTGTGATTGTCGGAACAGTACCTGTTGCAACAGCAATCTTTGCCGTTGGAGCTGCACTGTTTATTGCGGGAATCGTGATTCTTCTCTGGTTCCCTATCGTGGCGCTGGCAAAGGTTATGGTTGAAGTAGTTAAGAAGTTCGGAAGAGCCGTTAAGAAGCTTTTCGTTTAGGAGGGGAATTATGAAAAAAGTATTGTTAGCTGCAGCGGCATGCTGCATGGCAGGTGTTGTGCTGATGGGAATATCGTATCCCGTGGCTGGAATGAAGCTTAGCGGATACAGCTCAGTACAGCCGGGTGACTACAAGAAAATGACATATGTGTGCGAGAGTGACGTGCAGGGTATTGACATCAGGAATGCGAATGCTGTCCTGAGAATCGAGAGCGATGAGGTTGATAAGGTTACTGTAGAATACTATGAGAGTGGAAAGGAGAATTTCACCTTCAAGGAGGAGAACGGTGTCCTCATCATGGAAGGCGAGAGACAGCCTGTATCTACAATCGGAGTTGATTTCTCCTTCATTGACACGGTAGTGACCGTACCCACAGATTTCAGAGGCGATGTCAAGGCTGTGAACCAGATGGGAAGCATGGAGGTTGAAGAACTTAATGTGAAGAGTCTTGTACTTGAAAACAAGTCAGGCTCAACAGAGATCTCTGACGTGAAGGTCGCGAGAAATGCAGACATTACAAACAATAGTGGGGAGACCATCCTTCAGGATGTTGAATGCGATAATATGAACTTCGTCAATTCATCGGGTGGATCAGAAATCAGTGACCTCACCGTGAGACAGAATCTGTCACTGGACAATAGAAGTGGTGCTATTGAAATCAGTGATGTGGATGTGGCAGGTGAAATTACCATGGACAGCAGCACAGGAGCAATCGAGGGAACTCTCTGCGGAAGCGAGAAGGATTACACAATCACCTCAAGCGTGAAGATGGGGGAATGTAACCTTCCTAACCGTGAGGGTGGAAACCGTGTGATCAGGGCGCAGGTCAGCACCGGTGCCATCGAAATCGAGTTTACAGAGGATAAGTAAGCCGGAAGCAGCGGATTTTATATAAATAATTTAGTGATTAAATGTTTAATTGGCATTAACTGCTCGGGTGAAAAATATAGAAAATATGTTCGCGGTGTACGTTTTTTGACACACCTAATCATGCATACTGTAGGTGTCGACAGGGCATGACCCACGGACATAGGTTTCATGTTGAGCAGTTTTTATATAAGGTACGCTTCCGGCAGAGAGAGGGCTTCCATTCCATTTCTCTGGCGAGGGTGGAGAGATGGAGGGAATTTATGACTAAGGATAACAGCAGAGTTATGAGAGGAATTGATAGAATCAGTCTCGCAGCAGTGGCAATTACAGTTATGAGCCTGGCAGGCAGGGTGGCAGCGACAGATACAGTTGGAAAGGTACTTCTTGAGGTCCTCATGGTGCTTATCGGGGTCGGCGTCGTCCTCCTTTCTGCGATGGATATTTTTGATTTTATTGACAGCAACTTCGGGACTGACGAGATTGATGAGGAGATCGAGGTGTCTGAGGCAGAGCTCAAGGCAGTTGTTATCGATATCCAGAGAGCTGGATGAAGAGAGAAGTATTGATTAGCTGCGCCGGATTTTATACTTTCTTTATTTTTCTTTCATAAAAATTGTATGGCTTATTCGTATTTTCTACACAAGGGGTAATTACAATTCGTTGTATAGATGCAGGACGGGTATTTGAGGAAGGAGCAGCTATATGATAAGAACAGAAGTGAATCTTAAGACAATTAATGAAATAATCAACTTTGTGGAGACGATGAACAAGATTCCATACAATGCAACAATTGGCAATGACAGGAGTCTGAGGCTCAATCCGAAGTCAATGATGGATATGTTCACTCTCGATTATTCTCTGCCGATGGAGCTTTACATTGACACAGAGGATGTGACTGTACTGAGGATGCTCAAGGAATACAGGAGCACGGACAGTAGATATTCAATGCAGCTTAGACCTGTAGGGGTCGGTGCATAATCAGACCCGACTGATTTTTCATTGCGCTCACTACCAATGGAGCATGCTTTATGGTATAACGATAGTATGAGCGCAATGAGAAAATTCAGGGATAAATTCATAGGAGACCGGCAGTTCTATGCCGGCGTGCTGGCTCTGGCAGTACCAATGATACTGCAGAATCTGATAACCAGCTTTGTCAGTATGTTGGATAACATCATGGTCGGGCAGATTGGTACTGCCCAGATGAGTGGTGTTTCCATCGTCAATCAGTTTGTTTTCATCTATAACATTACAATATTTGGTGCGATTTCAGGCCCTTCGATATTTGGTGCCCAGTTTTTTGGAAAGGGAGACTATGAAGGACAGAGAAGCACATTCAGGTTCAGGGTCCTGCTGTCTGTCATTATCACGGCTATTTTCATGGTTGTGTATAAGGTTTTTGACGCACCGCTCATCTCACTGTACATTGCGCAGAATGACAATCCGGAGCTGGTGACCCAGACTTTGGCGTACGGTCGGGAGTACATGGGTATAATAATTTTCAGTCTCCTGCCCTTTGGCCTTGGTCAGGCTTATTCAAGTCTTGTAAGGGAATGTGAGGAGACCAGGATTCCCATGTATGGGTCGCTTGCAGCAATTGGCGTGAATCTCGTGCTGGACTATGGTCTTATCTTCGGTAAGCTCGGGATGCCTAAGATGGGCGTGGCGGGAGCCGCAATTGCGACAGTAATTGCCAAGTTTATTGAGGCGGGCGTTGTAATTATCTGGGCTCATGCTCATCCGGAAAAGAACCGATATATAATAGAGGCTTATAGGAGCCTGCATATTCCGGCTGACCTGCTGAAGGATATGATTAAAAAGGGGTATCCGCTTCTGTTTAACGAGTTCCTATGGGTTGTCGGAATGTCGGCAATCGCGCAGTGCTATTCAATCAGGGGGCTTGATGTCGTTGCGGCAAGGAATATTTCGAGCACAGTCGTAAATCTGTTCAATGTTTTTTTTGTCCAGGTTGGAGGATGTACGGCTATTCTTGTGGGGGCCAAGCTTGGAGCGGGCCGTCATGAAGAGGCTATCGATCTTGATAATAAGCTGATATTCATGAGTGTGTTCGGCTCGGCCATTCTCGGACTGCTGATGCTGCCAACGGCAGTTGTATTTCCGATGATTTACAACACGGAGCAGGAGATTAAGGAACTGTCGGCGTACATGATAGCTGTCCAGGCTCTTGCAGCACCTATATGGGCGTATACGAACAGTGCATATTTTACATTGAGAAGCGGTGGAAGAACTGGAATTACATTCCTGTTTGATTTTGTATTTTCATGGGTAATCATGATACCGCTTGCATTTATCCTGGCATATCTTACGGACTGGGATATCCATATCGTATTTGCGGTTGTCACGTACTCGGAGTTAATTAAGGTGGGTGTTGGATACAAGATGGTCAAGAGTCAGATGTGGGTCAGGACGATTGTTGGGTAATTTCGATTATTGGTTATTTTTTGCGGAGTAAAAGTTTCTTATTTGGAACTGTTGAAAACGGAGGTGTATTATGGAGGGTGATGACAGAAATCTGTGTCCATGCTGTTACGCTCATTCCTTTGATGAGGCGGGAGCATATGAGATATGTCCGATATGCGGATGGGAAGATGACCCGGTGCAGAGAATGTATAAGGATCTGTGTGGCGGCGCTAACAAGATGAGTCTGTTACAGGCTCGTGAAGCTTTCAGGAATGGTGGAAGAGAAGATGAATAATTCAAACAAAGCGAACAACCTTGTAAGAGTAATCCTTGCAACCATAGTTTTTACCTGTGCGGCAGGGTTTGGAATCACGAATTTTGACGGCCTTCTGACAGGTGAGTCTCAGGAAATTGTGGAGGAGAGCGCCGACAATCAGGAAGCGGAGAGCGCGCAGGCGAGTCCAAAGGAGAAAAAGGCAGAAAAGTACAAGTTCCGTTCTGAGAAGCAGCTGGATGAGCACTACAATAAGCATGGTGTTGAGATGGGATTTGCTTCTGCAAAGGATTACGAGAGTGCAGCAAGTGATGTAATCAATAATTCCGAAGCACTTCATAAGACTGAGAAGGAAGACGGAGATGATGTCTATTATCTTGAGGAGACCAATGAATTTGTGATTCTCTCAAAGGATGGATTCATCCGGACATATTTTTACCCAGATGCTGGCATCAACTATTACAACAAGCAGTAGTATTGGGAGCAGACGTGGTTAAGTATTTAGAAATGGTGGGCTATTATGGCGGACAGGAAGGACAGAGTTTCATTAACCGAATTAATTGATGTTGAGACCTTACAGCTTGTGCAGGATTCCTTCAGTGAGATGACCGGGCTTGCCATCGGCGTGAGCGATGAGTTCGGCCGTCCTGTGACGAAGGGAGCAGGAACCACAGCCTTCTGTATGGATATGATCAGAAATAATAAGTACGGCAGACATCGTTGTCTCGACTGCGACAGTTGGGCAGCGCAGATGACCTATGAGACTGGAAAGGCACTTTGCTACACCTGTCATGCCGGACTGACAGATTTTTCTGCGCCGATTATTGTGAATGGCCAGCTTCTTGGGGCTTTTGTCGGAGGACAGTCCTCGGTTGGTGAAATCACTGAGGAGCAGGTTCGGAAATTGTCCGAAGAATATGGTTTTGATTTCGAGGAGGGCATGGAAGCTGCCACGAAGGTTCCGGTTGTGTCAAAGGAAAAAATGGACAGCATCACCATGGCTCTTGGGAAGATTGCCAACGCTTTTTCTGAGATTGCAGCAGGAAAGAGAACTGCCCTCAGTGCAAAGGAAGAGACGGAGAAGGTGGCAAGCATGAAGTCTGATTTTCTGGCCAATATGAGTCATGAGATCAGAACACCCATGAACGCCGTTATCGGTATGGCCGAGATGGCTCTCAGGGAGGAGATGTCGCCCGCTGCGCGCAATTATATCAATCAGATTAAATCATCGGGAAGGGCGCTTCTCGGAATTATAAATGATATTCTCGATTTTTCAAAAATCGATTCTGGAAAGATGGACATCATACCTGTGGAGTATGAGCCGCTTTCTATGTTCAATGATGTCGCAAATATTCTTGTGACGAGACTTCAGGATAAAAATGTTGAGCTTCTGCTCGAAATCAATCCTAACTTTCCGAGCATGCTCTATGGAGACAACCTTCGCGTACGACAGGTCCTGATTAACCTTGCCAACAATGCCGTGAAGTTCACAAGCCGTGGCTCGGTAAAAATCGAGGTTGATTTTGATAAGACGGATGAGGAGAATGTGCTTCTCAAGGTCTGGGTCAAGGATACAGGTACTGGAATTAAGGAAGAGGATCTGGGTAAGATATTCCAGTCTTTCCAGCAGGTTGACAGCAAGAGAAATAGGAATATTGAAGGAACAGGACTTGGTCTTGCAATAACACAGCAGCTCCTTGGTCTGATGCATGGCCGTATTGAGGTTGAGAGTGAGTATGGCAAGGGAAGTACCTTCTATTTCGAGATTCCACAGCGCGTGCTTGAGTGGAAACCGTCAATTACTGTAAAGAACGTGGATAAAATTGCGGCGGCAGGTATGTTTGGAAACAGGCATCTCGCAAGGCAGTTCTACAAGGATACAGGAAGGCTGGGAGTATATTCCATGGCACTTACTGCGCCTGACAGATTTGACGAGGTGGTGGCAGCTTACGCGGATGACCTTAAGGACAAGAAGCTTTACATCTTCATGGAGGAGGAGTATTACGAGGAAGTCCTTGATACGATACTAAGCAAGCATCCTGATGTAATCGGAGTTGAGCTTGCTGATTTCTATTCAAAGCAGAAGGCAAATGTTGCCAATGTAAGGATATTCAAGAAGCCGATGTCGTCAATCAGCATCGCAATGGCACTCAATGACGAGGAGATGAAGATTGGAGATAATGAGAATTCGGCTGACGAATTTGATTTCACGGCTCCAGATGCTAAGGTACTTATTGTAGATGATAATGCAATTAACCTCACCGTTGCTGAGGGACTACTTGATCCGTTGTGCATGCAGACATACTCTGCAACCAGCGGTAAGATGGCGCTTGACCTTATTGAGCATGAGAAGTTCGACCTCATCTTCATGGACCATATGATGCCTGAACTTGACGGTGTCGAGACAACGAGATTAATCAGGCGAATGCACCTGGATTATGCCGATGTGCCTATTCTTGCACTTACGGCAAATGCAGTTGAGGGAATGAAGGAGCTGTTCCTGTCAGAGGGAATGAATGACTTCGTGCCCAAGCCTATTGAGGTCCGTGTCCTTGTAAGTAAAGTAAAGAAATGGCTTCCTGCTGAGAAAATTATCAAGGGAAGAAAGAGTAAGGATGGAGCTGATAAAGCTGACAGGAATGATATCATAATAGGAGATCTTGATACTGCAACGGCACTTAAGCTTCTGGGCAATGAGAAGCTTTTCTGGAATATTTTACGAGAGTACTACAGAGTGATTGATAAGAAGGCACAGCTCATAAGGGAGTACTGGGAGAATGGCGATATTCCTGCATATACGATAGAGGTGCATGCACTCAAGAGTGCGTCAAGGCAGATTGGAGCCATGAAGCTTGCGGACCTTTCGGCTGATCTTGAGGCGGCGGGCCATGAGGAAGATATTGACAGAATCAACATGAAGACGGCAGACCTCCTGACCATGTATGAGAGCATGAAGGAGATGCTTGAACCCTTCTGCCGGGAGGATGAGAGGCCAAGCAATAAGAAGGCTTTTGACAGATATGAAGTAAGAGCACTGCTTGAGAAGATGCTGGCTGCATCCGAAGAACTTGATATGGACCTGATGGAAGAGACGGTAGGAGAACTCGGAGAGATTGCATTTGATGACCAGCAGCTCATTGTGTACGATGAACTGAAGAAAGCATCTGAAAATGTAGACGTGGAGAGCTGTCTTGAACTGATTGATATGTGGAAGGATTTATTATGAGAAAAATAGGACTTTTATTTGCAGATGACGCGCACTGTGGACTTGGACATGATTTTTTTGCAAATGTCATAGAAGGTTTTCGTATTGGCATAAATGATGCAGGTGGCACTCTCACTATGATAAATGTCAGCAGCAACCATAATAACCGAACAAGCTATATGGATCAGATAAGGGAACTTGGTATTGATGGGATTGGAATTGCATCTATTGATTTTGCTGATCCTGAGGTGCAGGAGGTGTTGGAATCAGGGATTCCGCTTGTTGTTATAGACGAAGATATAGAGGGTGCAATCTGTGTAAAGTCAGACAATGAAAATGGCATAAAGGATATGGTCAGATATATATACGAGATGGGGCATAGGAAGATTGCATTCATTTCGGGAAATATTAATACAGTGACTAATATTAGGATTCGGGCATTTCTGGAAGCCTGTGAAGAACTTGGAATCCAGGTGCCGGATGAGTATCTGGCAAACAGCTATTACAGGGATATGAAGGAAGCTTCATACCAGACAGAAAAGCTTCTCAGGCTCATGAATCCTCCTACATGCATCATTTATTCAGATGATTATGCTGCTATCGGTGGACTTAATATCCTGAGAGCCAGGGGAATGGACATTCCGAAGGATATCTCGATTGTGGGATACGATGGTCTGGACTTTGCAAAGCAGTATGAGCCCAGACTTACAACCGTTAAGCAGGATATGCAGGGAATGGGGAACATAGCTGCAAGGAAACTAATGGAGAAGATAGACAATCCTGATACGCCTGTCTCGACAATAGTCCTTGAGACCGTTGTCGAGAAGGGCCGTACAGTGAGACGTGTATATGGGGCGTAAATACAGTTGCTACGCTGTATTTAAGTGTGCAATCAGTTTCGTGTTACTGCTCCATTACCTTCTTAAAAGCAGGAATAATCTGTGCGGCAACCACTGCCTTCAGAAGGTCGAGCGGCAGGAACGGAAGGAAGCCGATTGTAAGTCCTGTGACAAGGTCGTACTGCGACATCACACACAGGTAAATCATTCCAATGAGATCGATAACGACAACACCTATAATTGCGCTGATTGTGTAGCGCAGCCTGTTATATTTTTTTCCTCGGATAAGTGGAAGGAGAAGTGCGACAATGGGGAAGGCCCAGGTGTACGCACCCCAGGGCTGGATGAGGTAGCCAACACCTGCCTTGCCACCGATGAATACGGGTATTCCGACAATTCCGAGGATCATCCATACCATTGTTATCATAAACGAATCCGTTGCTGAGAAGAGCAGTGCGATAATGAAGAGCACAAAGTTGATCATCGTGATGTGAGGTGCTCCGGGAAGCGGCAGCGGAATGCTGATGTATGCAGCTATTGAAAGCAGTGCCGCGAACAGCGCGCAGTATACAATTCTTTTTGTGGACATTTTCTGTGTATTGTTACTCATATCATTTTCCTTTTCTCTAAGTCTTATTTTTGCAACTGTCACACAGTATAAAAAAATGATTGACTATTGTCAACCATAAATTTAAAATGAGTTAACGATTGGAATTTCGTGGTAAACAATATTGCTTGAACAGCGACGTCCTATCAATGAAGATTTTGAAGAAATCGAGTTGATAAGATATTGTAGGAGATTTGTAATGACAGTCAATGAGTTAATGGAAAAAGTATTATCGGGAAACGCAGTTACGAGAGAGGAAGCACTTGGCCTTGTAGATGCCGAGCTTGAGGAACTCTGCAGGTGCGCAGATATAATAAGGGAAAAAATATGTGGCAACTACTTTGATATGTGTGCCGTGATGAGTGTTAAGGGTGGCAGGTGTTCTGAAAACTGTAAGTTCTGCTCGCAGAGCAGCTGCTCTAGTGCGGAGGTTCCTACCTTTAAGGTGAGAGACGAAGAGTATGTCCTTGCAGATGCACTTACCCGTTCAGGGAAGGGGATATCGCATTACTGTCAGGTGGCATCCGGACGGAAAATGGACAAGCAGGGAATCCGTCAGGTATGTGAGAATGTGAAGCGCATTGTTGCCAAGACAGATCTCATCCCATGTGTGTCTCTGGGACTTCTTGACAGGGATGACCTCATTGCTCTTAAGGAAGCAGGTGTACAGAGGGTTCATAATAACCTTGAGACAAGTGAAAGGTACTTTCCAGAGGTGTGCCAGAGCCATACCTATGAGGAGAAGATGGAAGTGATGAGGCTTGCCCATGAGGTGGGGCTTGAGCTGTGTTCTGGTGGGATATTTGGAATAGGCGAGACCTGGGAGGACCGGATTGACATGGCGCTTAAGGAGGCTGAATTTGAGCCCGAATCAGTACCCATTAATCTTCTAAATCCAGTGGAGGGAACTCCCATGGGGGACTTTGAGGTTCTTACTGAAGATGAAGTAAGGCGGATAATGGCAATCTACAGATTCATTCTTCCTAAGTCATACATAAGACTTGCAGCGGGCCGTGATTATATTGAAGATACAGGTCTTAAATGCTTCAGGGGTGGATCTAATGCGACCATAACCGGAAATATGGTGACCGTAAAGGGGATATCCGTTGAAGAGGACCTTAAAAATATAGAAAAAATTGGATATTCGCTGGAATAGTTTATTGACAACCGCAACAAGTTAGTTTATACTAACCGCATAAGGCGCTGCTATTTTTCAACTGATGTTCACAGTTCTCCTTATTGTGTGCGGCGTCAGAATAATTCATAATCCTTTCAACTTGCATTGCCCACAGGACCTTTTGAGTTCTGTGGGCAATACTATTTCAAAGATGCTCATACGGATGGGTAATACTGATTTGAACAAAATAGTTACTTGCGTAGAGAACGTTTTTCTGTTATGATTTATTCGTTCAACGCTTTGACGCGTAAAAGCGTTAAAACGTTGAAGGGGAAAAGCAACACCGTGTATTATACTACAATAGCAGGAGGATGTTATGTTAAAGGTAATTATTCTTGTATGCTATTTTGCGGTATTAGTAGGAATCGGATTCTACTGCCGTAAGCATGCAACAGATGTTAATGGATTCGTACTTGGTGGAAGATCAGTAGGTCCCTGGCTTACAGCGTTCGCTTATGGTACATCTTATTTTTCAGCCGTAGTGTTCGTAGGATATGCAGGACAGTTCGGATGGAAGTATGGTATTTCAGCAACTTGGGCTGGAATCGGTAATGCAATCATCGGTTCGCTCCTCGCGTGGGTTGTACTTGGACGCAGGACGAGAATCATGACTCAGCATCTTGATTCGGCTACAATGCCACAGTTCTTTGGAAAGAGATTTGACTCTGCTCCTCTGAAGATTGGTGCATCTGTCATCGTATTTATTTTTCTGATTCCTTACACGGCATCGCTCTACAATGGTCTGTCACGACTCTTTGGAATGGCTTTCAACATTGATTACTCTGTATGTATCATCCTGATGGCTATCCTTACAGCAATCTATGTAATTGCAGGTGGATATATGGCGACAGCAATCAATGATTTCATTCAGGGAATCATCATGCTGTTTGGTATAGTTACAGTCATCGCCGCAGTGCTTATCAGCAAAGGTGGCTTCATTGCAGCTCTCGATGGTCTGGCTCGGGTTAGTGATGAGACAGTTTCAGCAACTCCTGGAATCTTTGCATCATTCTTTGGCCCTGATCCTCTTAATCTTCTCTTTGTGGTAATCCTCACATCACTTGGTACATGGGGACTTCCTCAGATGGTTCAGAAGTTCTACTCAATCACAGATGAGTCTGCTATCCAGAAGGGAACAGTCATCTCTACAGTTTTTGCGCTGGTGGTAGCTGGTGGCTGCTATTTCCTCGGTGGATTCGGCCGTCTCTTCTCTGATCAGATTGATGTGAAGGCAAATGGATTTGACTCAATCATCCCTACAATGCTTTCAGGACTCAGCCCTGCACTTATAGCATTAGTTGTTATCCTTGTGCTTTCGGCTTCAATGTCAACACTCTCATCGCTGGTACTTGCATCAAGCTCGACATTGACAATTGACTTTATTGAAGGAACATTTATCAAGAATATGACAGAGAAGGCTAAGCTTCTCTGGATTAGAGCACTTGTTGTTGTATTCATCGCAATTTCATCAATCATCGCACTCATTCAGTACAAGAGCTCAGTTACCTTCATTGCTCAGCTTATGGGCGTTTCATGGGGAGCGCTTGCAGGTTCATTCCTGGCACCCTTTATGTACGCTCTGTACTGCAAGTGGGTTACAAAGGCTTCCTGCTGGGCATGCTTCCTGTTTTCATCTGTCCTTATGATCCTGAACATTTTCTTCAGAAGCTCATTCCCTGCAATCATCCAGTCGCCTATCAACTGCGGTGCAGTTGCAATGCTTGCAGGTCTTATCATTGTTCCTGTTGTAAGCCTCGTTTCACCCAAGCCTGCCAAGGAGCTTGTTGATGATGCATTCAGGTGCTACGACAAGGAGACAACAGTTTCACAGAAGACAGCACTCGGAAAGTAATTTGGAAAGAATAGAATAAACTATTTTTGCAGGGCGCCATGAATAAATGGTGGCCCTGCTTTTATTTTTTATGATGAATCCCGCCTGTATCCATAATGACGCAAGAAGACGACTGTTGTATTGTTGAAAGCAGATACCGTTTACTATTATTGACCTTATAATAAAAAATGTTTATAATAATGTACATAAAATTGAGTTTACTGTGGAGGGATAGAGTGAAAAAAGCGGCTTATAACATTCTACCTATAACTGAAGATTTACTAAAGACTATGGGAGAACAGATAAAACTAGCTAGGTTGAGACGTGATTTGTCCGTTGAATTGGTGGCTGAGCGTGCAGGAATCAGTAGGGCATCCCTATGGAAGGTTGAATCAGGAAATCCAGCTGTTGCAATCGGAATTTATGCTGCTGTATTGCATGCATTAGGTGGCATGGATAAAGATATTCTTCTTGTGGCGAAGGATGATGAAATGGGAAGACAGTTACAGGATCTAAATCTCTTGACACGAAAGCGTGCAAGCAGGAGGAAGAAATAATGTCATTGGATGAAAGAATAATTTATGTCTATGATCATTTTTCGGAAGATAGACCAATTTTGCTTGGGAAATTGTATGTGAATATGGTTAAGGGGTGCGAGAACTATTCCTTTGAATATGCCAAAGATTGGCTGATAAAATATGGGCGTTCAACAAGTCTTGACCCAGAATTGCAACTGTTTGGGGGCCGGCAATTTTCTTTTGGAAAAGGAATGTTTGGGTTATTTGCAGATGCCTCACCAGACAGATGGGGGCGTATGCTGATGAATAGGCGAGAGCGTATCCTGGCAGAAATGGAAGGAAGGAAACCAAGGAAATTATACGATAGTGATTATCTTTTGGGTGTTTTTGATGAAGCAAGGATGGGTGGGATACGTCTTAGGCTGGAAGAAGATGGGCCGTTTGTTTCTGATGATAGAGAGACGGCAACTCCACCGTGGGCGCTGCTGAGAACCTTGGAAGAAGCATCAAGAAATTTTGAAAAGGATGAAAATGGAATTGCGGTGAAGTGGCTAAACCAATTAATCAGGCCAGGATCATCTTTAGGTGGAGCCAGACCGAAAGCGACTGTAGTGGACACAGATGGGCAGCTTTGGATAGCAAAATTCCCTTCAAAAAATGACGAAAGTGACACTGGTGCCTGGGAGAAAGTTGTACATGATTTGGCCAGATTGTGTGAGTTGAATGTTCCAGAAGCGAAATTGGAAAAATTTTCAAAACTGGGAAGTACGTTTTTGGTTAGAAGATTTGACAGAAGCGGGGAAAAGAGAGTTCATTTTGCGTCTGCAATGACATTACTTGGAAAGACAGATGGGGCATCCGCTTCTGATGGGACAGGTTATCTTGATATGGTTGCATTCATTAAAGCCTATGGATCAAACCCAAAGACAGATTTAATTGAACTATGGAGAAGAATTGTGTTTAATATGGCTGTTTCTAATACAGACGATCATCTAAGGAATCATGCATTTATTTTTTCTCATAATGGCTGGTCATTGTCACCTATGTTTGATGTGAACCCAGTACCATATGGAGATGAGTTGTCACTCCTTGTCGACAATGAGGACAATCGAATTTCAGTGGAATTGGCTATTAACACAGCCCATCTGTTTGGTATATCAGAGAATGATGCCAGGAAATTTTCAGGAGAAATTACATCAATAATTAGGAATAATTGGGAACGTTTGGCGAAAGAGTATGGTCTGAATCGTGGACAGATTGAGTATATGCGGCCTGCGTTTGATGAATGCTATCAGACGGAACGCTGATTTAAGAAAGCCCGTTGCTTTTGTGGTTTCAGAACAAAAGCAACGGGCTTCTTTATTTGTCAAATACTGTTAGTCAATTGTGTAAGATTAGTACTCCCCTGCGTTATACCTTGCAACGAGGCTCTGGATACGCTCGCTGGGGTTGAGCAGGTCGGAGATTGAACTGTCGTGGTTCAGTGTGTCAATGATGTAGGCAATATACTTGCTGACATCACAGCTTATGTACCAGGGACGCTCTAAGAGCTCAGGAGTCTGGTAGATAAGGTTGGTAGTGAGGATGCGGAAGATTGTTCCGTCCGCATATGCCTTGTCGAGTTCATCAAAGCCCTTGGTGAAGAGACCGAAGGTTGAGCAGACAAAGATTCTGTTTGCCTTGCGGCGCTTGAGCTCTCTTGCGACATCAAGAATGCTCTCACCAGAAGCAATCATATCGTCCACAACGATTACATCCTTGCCTTCCACGTCGGAGCCGAGGAACTCATGTGCAACTATTGGGTTCTTTCCATCGACTACCTGAGTGTAATCACGTCTCTTGTAGAACATACCCATGTCAAGGCCGAGCACGTTGGCAAAGTAAATTGCACGGCTCATACCGCCCTCGTCGGGGCTGACAACCAGCATGTGCTGGGCATCTATCTTGAGGTCCTTGACATTCTTGAGAAGACCCTTAACAAACTGATACGTAGTACGGACAGTCTCGAATCCGTTGAGAGGGATGGCGTTCTGTACGCGGGCATCATGGGCATCAAAGGTAATGATATTGTCAACACCCATGGAAACGAGCTCCTGAAGTGCAATTGCACAGTCGAGGGACTCCCTGTTGGAACGCTTATGCTGACGGCTCTCATAAAGGAAAGGCATGATGACCGTGATTCTTCTTGCCTTACCGCCGACAGCAGCGATGATTCTCTTTAAGTTCTGGTAGTGGTCATCAGGAGACATGTGATTCTCCTCGCCACAGAGTGAATAGGTAATGCTGTAATTACATACATCTACGAGCAGGTAGAGGTCGGAACCTCTTACTGACTCCATGATGATACCCTTGGCCTCACCGCTTCCGAAACGGGGAACCTTGGCATCAAGGATGTAGCTGTCGCGCTGATAGCCTGTGAATGCGAGTGTATTTTTATGCTCGTTCTCTCTCTCTGTTCTCCATCTGATGAGATAATTATCTATCATCTTACCAAGAGGCATGCAGCCCTCCAGTGGAATCATTCCGAGGGAGCCTACAGGGATTGTCTCGAGATTTCTCTTTTCTTCGCGGGGTAACATTAGTATCCTCTCTTTCTGCAAAAAGACTGTGTGTATCTAAATCGTACGCTTGAGTTGTCTGATATCCCTTCCGGTAAATGGATAGAGATTATAGCTGCCAAGTATACGCGAAACTGACCGTTCTGTGTATGTATCAACGAGTTTCTGCGGCTCCAGATTGGTAGAAATGATTGTAGAGTGTTCACGTTGCAGTCGTTCGTTGAGAATTGTGAAAAAACGTGAGATTACAAAGGAATTGGTGAGCTCAGAACCGAGATCGTCAATTACCAGTAAATCACATTCATAAATATCATCATAAGAAAATGATATGTCAGACTCATCAGATTCCTTGTCGAAGGTAATCTTAGCCAGCATTTCAAAAATCTGATGGGCAGTAAGGTAGATGACGGAGTGGCCACTGTCGAGCAGCTCCTTGGCAATGCAGTTCGTAAGGAATGTCTTGCCACAGCCTACGTTACCAAAGAAAAGCAGATTCGAAAAGGTGGTGTCAAAGTTGTCCACGAAGGCGTGGGCAGCTGCGACAATCTTTTCCATCTGCATTTTTTCGGTCTCATTATAATATTTATATGTAAAGAATGTAAAGTTTTCTTTTTCGAGAACAGATTTGATATGAGACTGCTCATAGAGAGCGTCAATTATTCTTCTCTTAAGGCAGTGGCATCTGTCGTTGCCGATAAAACCAGTGTCCTGACAGTCCGCGCAGTCGTAAACCATCTCCATATAATCAGATGAAAAGCCAGCAGCTTCAAGAAGCTGTGCCTTCTTAGTCCTGAGCTGTGAAATCTGTTCAGAAACAGAAGCCTCTGAATCTGACGAAGAACCAAAGATAAGGAATCTTGCACGCTTAACAGATAACTCTGAAATTGCGTCCTCAATTTCCCTGTACTCGGGTATGGAAGAGTACACCTCCTGGCGACGCTCATTCATAAGGCGTGTGTTCAGGAGACGTCTGTCATTATAGCCTCTCATAATCTCTTCGTATTTGAGTGCAGAAACTGTCATGGATACCTCTTTTTTGCGATAAGAATCACTGGTTCATTATTATCTTATTAGCTAATGCATTGAAATCATCATTGCGCTGGCTGAAGTTCGCAGCGGCCTTGCGGGGCATTGTCCTCGCTGCAGGTTTTGATGCCTTCTCTTCCTCAGCCTTCTTCGCAGCCTGGAACTGCTCATCCGCAGCTGAGGCGTCATCCAATGTACGGACACCTGAATCATACCATTTCTTCAGGATAGAGTCTACATACTGAAAGCTTGGACTTGATATTGCTGCGATAGTCCTGTTGCAGGCCTCGAGCACCATCTCGATGGGAAAGCCGTAATCGCCCATCCACTTTGCAACATACTCCATATCGGAATTGACAATTGTGCGTCCGCTGATACCGAGTGCCCGAAGTACGGCAAAGGCTTCCTTTCTGTACTGACCGGATGAACCCATAGCCTTGGCTTCATCCACAGTGGTAATTCCCCTGTCGGCCCATGCAAGGGCAACCTTCTCAATGTATCGCATATTCCTGTGGTCAGAGTTGACACAGTACTCTACGAGGTAGGAGATGAGGTCCACAGGGAAGGACAGCGCATCATAGATGAACAGCAGTGTCCTCAGGTCAGCAGGAGCGAGCTGCTTGCCCATATGCATCTCGGCAACAAAGAGAAGCTGCTTTACGTCTTCCTTATTCTTGAAGTCATTCATCTGATCAACCGAATAGAAGGGCTTGATATCAGAAGAAGGAGCCGGAGTGAATGACGAAGGCTGAGCATCCTGCACTGTCTGAGCATTCTGAATCATCTGAAAATCCTGTGCCCTAACACTCTGCGTAGGTTCAGCGGGTGCAGCCTGAGTGGGTGCACCTGCAAGCGCAGCAGGATCCTTTAAGCATATAGAAGTAACGCGGTCATTTCCGTCAAACTCAACAGACAATAGTCCTGCCTTCTGCCAGTATGTCAGGGCGCGGTTAATATCCCTCTCAGAATAGTTGAAACGCTCAGCAATAGAGCCGATAGATACCGGCAGATTGCCACTGATGCAACGAAGCAGATAGAGGTAGAGCTTGAGCTCAACCTCGTTAGCGTCTGTCATATGCTCATCTATAAAAAGGTTAGAAATCTGTGTGATTCCATTATTCTGTGATGTAAGTAAAATCTGTCCCATAAAACCAATAACTCTCCATTAAATTCTTCGCCTGTAATTGTCAAAAAATACTCGTAAATCGGATCTCTCCCGACAATTTGCGAAGCAAGAGAAATTATAACACACGGGGGGCCAAAATCAACTGTGAATTAGCCGAAAACCCAGTGTTTTCGGGGCTTTCGCGAAAGTGTGGATAATGTGGACAATGTGGATAAGTGCCACAAACCCAGTGTTTTCGGGGATGAAAAATCCACATTTAAGATACCCCATAAGCGGTACAAAAATGTGGACAATGTGGATAAGTTATTCCCGAAGCAGTTCTTCGCCTATATTTACTACATTTCCGGCACCCATTGTTATCAACAGGTCACCGGTGGATAAATTATTTTTTACAAAATTTTTGATTTCGTCAAAAGTGGGCAGATACCACACATTTGCATTGAGCGGTCTGATCCTATCTGCGAGTGTCTCGGAACTGATTCCCAGTGTGTCAGTCTCGCGGGCGGCGTAAATATCAGCGAGGATTATATTGTCAGACAGTGCCAGTGCCTCAGCAAATTCATCAATAAGGGCCTTGGTCCTTGTGTAGGTATGGGGCTGGAATACGCACCACAGATTCTTGTGAGGATAGTTCTGGGCTGCTGTGAGTGTAGCCTTGATCTCTGTCGGGTGATGTGCGTAATCATCAAGTATTGTGAAGCCGTTGTAGGTTCCCTTAATCTGGAAACGGCGGTTGGTACCAGTGAATGTCTTAAGCGCTGATGCTATTGTCTCGTCAGATATACCGATGAGCTGACCGAAGGCAATGGCTGACAGTGCATTGCACACATTGTGCTCACCTGTTACTCCAAGGCTGTAGGTTCCGCATTTCTGACCATCTCTCACAAGTGTGAAGGAAGGACGTGCAAATTCATCGTAGGTAATATCTGTGGCAGTGTAATTGCAGCTGTCACTGAGTCCAAAGGTTATGACCTTTGCCGTGAGACCATCAGTTATATATGAGAGTTTCTCCATATCTCCGTTGATGATCAGTGCTCCGTCATCTGGAAGGAGCCTTGTGAAAGCCTTAAAGGAATTTCTGATATCATCAATGTCCTTGAAGAAGTCAAGATGGTCTGCGTCAATGTTGAGGATAATCTCAATTCCGGGGAAGAAGCTCAGGAAGCTGTTCGTATATTCGCAGGCCTCGGTGACAAAATATTTGTCTCCCCCAACCCTGAAATTGCCTCCGATTGAAGGAAGTATGCCTCCAATTGAAAGGGTAGGGTCATACTTCGCTGCCATCAGCATCTCGGAAATCATTGATGTGGTGGTGGTCTTGCCATGCGTTCCGGCAACAGCAGCAGGAATCTCGTACTGTCTCATGACCTGTCCAAGGAACTCTGCCCTGGTGATGACAGGAATGTTTCGCGCCTGCGCTTCGAGGAGTTCCGGATTGTCAGGATGGATGGCTGCAGTCATGACGACAACAGTAATATCATCTGTGATATTGGCAGCCTTCTGGCCGTAGCAGATTCTTGCCCCGAGAGAAGTAAGTCTGTCTGTGAGTTCGGATTCCTTTGAATCAGAACCTGAAACCTTAAAGCCTTTGCTGAGGAGCAGTTCTGCGAGTCCGCTCATGCTGATTCCGCCAATGCCAATGAAATGGATGCACTGCTCTTTATTTGAAAAATTAAGTTCGAACATGATTTGTCCTTTCTTATTTATTATTATTCGTAACAAGTATACGCATAAGATGATGAAAATACAAGCACGAGGCATTTGGTTTAAATAACATTTGC
>DCHL01000129.1:0-30269 GCA_002317595.1 Lachnospiraceae bacterium UBA1753
ATAGTTATTTTATTGACATGAAATAAAAGAATTGATATTAATTAAACCGTGAGTTTAATTAATTGTATGATTTGATTTCAAATTCAAATACAGAGCGTTAAGCTTTAAATAATTAATATTTAGGGGAAAATAGGTAGGAAAATGAGCAAGATAGTATTAGCCATTCAGGGAAGTTTCAAGAAGGACGGCCATACAACGTCGCTACTTAAGTCTGCGGTAAAGCAGGCGGAAGAAAAAGGATATGAAGTCACAGAAATTAATCTGTTTGAGAAGAATATTGGATACTGCCATGGCTGCAATGCCTGCCTGAAGGCAGGGGAATGTGTTTTGAAAAATGATGACATGGGCGAGATTACAGGGCTTGTAAGGGAGGCTGATGTTATAATTCTTGCCGCACCGGTTTACTGGGGGAATGTCCCGGCAATAGTCAAGAACCTTTTTGACCGGCTGAGGGGCGCCGCAATGGAGGAGACGAAGACTTTTCCAAGGCCTCGTCTTAACGGGAAAAAATATGTGCTTATTACTTCCTGCAGTACCCCAATGCCCTTTGCTGAGCTGTTTGGACAGTCCTCGGGACTTAAGCGAGTAACCAGGGAATTTTTCAAAACAGCAGGGGTGAAATGTGCGGGAACTGTTGTCTGCGATAATACAATCGGGAAAAGTAGTGTTCCAGAAAAGTACTACAGAAAAGTCGAAAAAATAATAAGGGGATTATAGGAATGATTACAGGATATTGCTGTCTGGTGATTAGGAAGGCCTGTGAGAATGCCCTGAGAGGCGATAGACGGTGAGAGGGTGGAAACCTGAGAGGCGAGAGACGTTGAAGGCCTGAAAAGAAAAAATAGTGAGACCCAGGGAGGGGAAAATGGCGAGGAGAATTAAAGAGGATCCACAGGTTCATAAGGATAGGATAGCAGGACAGGCACAGGTGCTTTTCTCCCAGCGGGGAATTGAGAACACTTCAATGGATGCTATCGCAGGACAGGCTGGCTATAGTAAGGCGACTCTGTATGTTTATTTTAAGAACAAGGACGAAATAGTAAAGTATCTTGCACTTAAAAGTATGGAAGGACTGAGGTCAGCCATTGTAACCGCGGCACAGACCAAGGCCAGTCCGAGAGAGCAGTTCCTGGCAATATGTTTTTCGCTTGTAAGATATCAGGAACAGTACCCAGAATACTTCAGCCTTGCGCTTGCCAGAATCCACTTTAAGAGTGGCGATGAGGTTCATAACACAGGAGATGACATCAATAGATTCATTGCTGATATCATGAAGGCGCAGGGAAAGGATTTCAGTGTTGCCGATATTTTTCATCTGTGGGCGATGGTGTCGGGCGTGATTACAATGGCAGTACAGAAGAAGGAATATATCGAAGATGATATTGGGATGTCTGTCGAGGAGTTCCTTCGCGAAGGATTTTTGAAGATTTACAATGTGATTTAATAGGACTTTTGAACCCTGCAGACCCTTGACACTTCCCTTGACAGAGTTGTAAAATATCGAAGTTAGTGCAATTCGTTATAAAGGAGATACTAAAATGTCATACGAACCTTATAATCATAAAGAAGTCGAGCCCAAGTGGCAGAATATCTGGGACGAGAATGAGGCATGGGTTACTGGAGAGGATAAGAGCAGACCTAAGTATTTTGCGATGGTTGAGTTCCCTTACCCTTCAGGCCAGGGACTTCATGTTGGACATCCCCGCCCATACACAGCGATGGATATCGTTTCAAGAAAGCGCAGAATGCAGGGTTACAATGTGCTCTTCCCTATGGGATGGGATGCCTTCGGCCTTCCTACTGAGAACTATGCCATCAAGAATCAGATTCATCCCAAGGTTGTTACAAAAAATAATGTAGCACGCTTTAAGGGTCAGCTCAGGGCTCTGGGATATTCCTTTGACTGGACAAGAGAAATAAATACAACAGATCCTGAGTACTATAAGTGGACACAGTGGATCTTCATGCAGCTCTTCAAGAAGGGTCTTGCATACAAGGCTGAGATGCCCATCAACTGGTGTACTTCATGTAAGGTCGGTCTTGCAAACGAGGAGGTTGTAAACGGTGTATGTGAGCGCTGTGGCTCCGAGGTTGTGAGAAAGGTTAAGAGCCAGTGGATGCTCAAGATCACAGAGTATGCTGAGAAACTTATCGAGGGTCTTGACGGCGTTGACTATGTTGAGAAGATTGCAGTATCACAGAAGAACTGGATCGGTAAGAGTACTGGTGCAGAGGTTGACTTTACTGTAAAGGGTAAGGAGGAGAAGCTCCGTATCTATACTACAAGATGTGATACACTTTTTGGTGTTACATACATGGTTGTATCCCCCGAGCATCCTATCCTTGACAAGTACAAGGATGAGATTAAGAACTGGGCCGCTGTTGAAGAGTACAGGGCAGCAGCTGCAAGAAAGTCTGACTTCGAGCGTTCAGAGCTTGCAAAGGAGAAGACTGGTGTTGTAATTGATGGTCTTTCAGCAATCAATCCTGTAAATGATAAGGAGATTCCTATCTTCGTATCTGACTATGTCCTTATGAGCTACGGTACTGGTGCTATCATGGCCGTTCCCGCACATGACTCAAGAGACTGGGATTTCGCTAAAGCATTTAATCTTCCTATTATTGAGGTCGTTGCCGGTGGCAAGGATGTTCAGGAAGAGGTATATACAGATGTTGCAGACGGTATTCTTGTTAATTCAGGATTCCTTGATGGTCTCAAGGTTGCTGATGCCAAGAAGAAGATGATTGAGTTCCTTGAGGAAAAGGGAATCGGTCAGGCCAAGACAAACTACAAACTTCGTGACTGGGTATTCTCGCGTCAGAGATACTGGGGAGAGCCTATTCCGATTGTCAAGTGTGACAAGTGTGGATACGTGGCAATTCCTGAGAGTGAGCTTCCCCTTCAGCTTCCTGAGGTTGAGAGCTACATGCCTACAGATGACGGCGAGTCACCCATCTCTAAGATGACAGACTGGGTTAACACAACATGTCCCTGCTGTGGTGGCCCTGCAAAGAGAGAGACTGATACAATGCCTCAGTGGGCAGGATCTTCATGGTACTTCTTAAGGTACTGTGATCCCCATAATTCAGAGGCGCTTGCTTCTAAGGAGGCACTTGACTACTGGATGCCCGTTGACTGGTACAACGGAGGAATGGAGCATACAACACTTCACCTTCTGTACTCAAGATTCTGGCACAGATTCCTCTATGACCAGGGTGTTGTACCCTGCAAGGAGCCTTACCAGAGAAGAACCTCTCACGGTATGATTCTCGGATCCAACGGTGAGAAGATGAGTAAGTCAAGGGGTAACGTTGTCAACCCTGATGAGATTGTTGATGAGTTCGGAGCTGATACACTCCGTACCTACGAGATGTTCATCGGTGCTTTTGACCTTTCTGCTTCATGGCAGGAGGACGGCGTTCGTGGATGCCGCAGGTTCCTTGAGAAGGTTTGGAAGCTTCAGACCATCATGACAGATGAGGAAGGCTACTCTTCAGACCTTGAGGGCGCAATGCACAGAACCATCAAGAAGGTTTCTGCTGACTTTGAGACTCTTAAGTTCAATACAGCAATTGCAGCAATGATGGCCCTTCTTAATGAATTCAACAGGAAGAACGCTGTTACAAAGGGCGAGTACAAGACACTTCTGTGCCTGCTCAACCCTGTTGCTCCCCATATCACAGAGGAACTCTGGCAGATTATCGGTGGAGAGGGATATATTTACCAGCAGAAGTGGCCTGAGTATGATGAGGATAAGACTGTGGAGAACACAATTGAAATTCCCATCCAGGTTAATGGCAAGATGCGTGGAACAGTTTCAGTATCAAGGGATGCATCTAAGGATGAGGTTCTTGCAAAGGCCAAGGAGGCTGTTGCAGGTAAGATTACAGGCAGCATAATCAAAGAGATTTATGTTCCTGGCAAGATCGTGAACCTTGTTGCAAAATAAGCATTTTTAAGCCAAATATGTAAATTTTTTCACCGTGCAGATATATATGTGTCTGCACGGTGTATTTTTTTGCCTAATCTATTGAAAAATATTCTACATAAGGTACAATATAAAGGACTATGCAGGAGTGGTACTGCTATATTTTGTAATTATTTTGGAAAGAGTTTAGATGGATAGGAACAAGCTGGTCAGGACAATCCTTCTTCTTATTGTGGTTGTCTGCTTTGGCTATTTTATATACTATTACTTGGTTGCAAATGGCAGCCGCGAGCAGGCTTCTTCGCTTTCTCAGATGACACAGAACCGTGAGGAAGGCGAGGATGTGGTTATCTATGAGTCTGGTTCGAAGAAGATAAATGTCTACAATACCAGCGACAGAATCCTGCCGAAGTATAAATCTTTATATAAAAAGAATAAAAACCTAATCGGATGGATAAAAATTGACGATACTAATATTGACTACCCTGTTATGAAATCGGTAAATGGAAATGGTAATTTTTATCTCGACCATGATTACGACGGCAAGGATGACAGAAATGGCACTTTATTTATGGATGATGCCTGTGACCCCACAGGTTCAAGTGACAATCTGATCATCTATGGACACAATATGAAATCAGGACTTATGTTTGGCGGGCTTGATTCATATAAGAGTGAGGCTTTCTACGAGAAGCATAAGAGGGTTAGGTTCGATACAATATACAGCGAGGGTATCTATGAGGTGGCTTTTGCGTTCCAGTCAAGGCTTTATTCAGAGGCTGACATCACGTTTAAGTACTACCAGTTCATTGAACCGAACTCGCAGGAGGAATTCGACTCCGGCATCAGGCAGATGCAGGAGCTGTCTTTGTATGATACGGGGGCGGAGATTCAGTATGGGGACCAGCTTCTGACGCTGTCCACCTGTGATTATGATGAGGCAAACGGCCGCTTTGTTGTTGTATGCAAGAGAGTACAGTAGCGGCTTGAAAGCGTTGTTAGCATATTTTGAGGAGCATTATTACAATGGCCAAAAAGAGAAAGAAAAAAGGAAGCCGAAGACTTACCGGCGCTGCAAGGAAAACTGTCGCAGCGCTTCTCATGGTGACGGCTCTTATTGTAGCGGCGATTCCTGGACAGGCTGCTTCCGCTGAACAGTTTAATGGTTCTTCTGGACATATAGGCGGAACAGATGGTGATGACACATATCCAGGTCATTACAAATACAATTCCCAGTCCTTCTATAAGGACGATGGCCTTGTGTACAAGGTTCAGAGTGGAACACTGACCTCTGTTGACCTTAGAGATGATTATGACAAGGAAAATTGGGAGAATGTGACCAAGACGTCAACTTCAATCATTCATATTTCTCCGAGTGAGAATTCAACCAGTGAATTCAGATACTCAAGCTCTGAGTTCAGAGGATATGAGAGGGACTATAAGGCAGTTGCATCTAAGGGAAATGTTGAATCAATTTCTCTTCCTACGATTTTTGACGGTCTTAAAGCAGCCATAACGGGAATTAATGCAGGCGTGTTTGATGAGTTTTCGAGTCTGACATCAGTTGACCTGGCTGACAGTGTATCTTCGATTCCTAAGAACTGTTTCGCCAATGATGTCGCGCTTCAGAGCGTGACGGGAACTGGCGCTGTCAAGACAATTGGAGAGGCTGCTTTCGAAGGCCTTGATAACTTCAGGAATTTCGGAGATACATCATCGCTGACTTCAATCGGTAAGGATGCATTCAAGAATAGTGGTATTTCTTCGTTCACATTCCCTAATACACTCAGTGCTACGGGAATTGGCGTTAGTGCGTTTGAGGGTTCTGGCATTACCTCCGTATCAATTCCAGAGGGAGGTCTGAAGACTATTCAGACAAAGGCTTTCAAGGACTGCGGAAGCTTAAGCTCTGTAAATCTCGGCGGTAAGATTGAGACAATAGGTGCTAATGCGTTCGAGAACTGTACGAACCTTGGCTCGATATCAGGTATTGACTCTGTTAAGACGATTGAGGGAGCTGCATTCAAGAATTCAGGGCTTACATCCTTTGCCTTCCCTAAGGAATTAAAGACATTTAAGAACACAGAGGTTTTCTCGGGCTGTGAGCAGTTATCCAGCGTTACATTCCCTGAAGAAGTGAAGTTTTCAAGCTTCCCTTCTGATACCTTCAAGGGCTGCAGGAAGCTTAAGGAGATTAATATTCCTGAGGGAATCACAAGCATGAAGGAATCTGCATTCTCGGACTGTACAGGTCTTGAGACTGTATATCTTCCTGAGTCGCTTGATGCACTCTCATCAAGGCAGTTTGAGGACAGTTCTAACCTTACAAAGCTCTATGTATACAACAAGAAGATGAATATGCCTGCTTACAATTCCTTTGCAAGTGACGAGCTGCACATCTATGGATACGAGGGCAGTACAGCTGAGGAGTTTGCAAATGACTGGAATATTTCCTTTGTAAGGCTTGATGACAACGCGGTTGAGCTTGACTACTACACAGTTGATGACAACGGTGTGATAATTTATGCTGATCTTCCGAGACTTACTGCTTCATCCACAATTATTGACATTCCCTCAAAGGTTGATGGAAGAACAGTAACAGGAATTGCTGCAGGTGTATTCCAGGACAACGGAGACATCACTGAGGTTGTAATTCCCTCTACGGTAAAAAATATTGCCCCTTCTGCCTTCAGGAACTGTGGAAGGCTTAAGGTTGTTCGTTTTGAGTCTGATGAAACCAATTTTGGTACAGGTGCATTTGCCGGTACTCATAGTGATTTGATACTTCACGGCAAGATTTCTGAGGAGTCAGAGCCATTTAACTGTGCAATGGATCAGGGACTTGTATTCCAGGATGACGATTATGGCATCGTCGTTGAGAAGGATAAGACTACAGGACTAAATACTCTCATTGCATACGATGAGAATTCGGATACGCTGATTGTTCCTACAGGCGTTGAGACCTTCGGTGAGAAGGGTAATGGAACCGCGTCGGGAACCAGTCTTTTCGACGGAAATAAGAATCTTGAGAATGTTCAGATATTAGGTGCTATAGAGCTTAAGGACCATCAGTTCAAGAACTGTTCAAACCTTAAGTCTGTGTATCTGCCCGGAACACTTGGAACTATTGGCAAGGCACCCTTCTATGGCTGCAGTTCGCTGTCACATGTTGATTTTGACGGCACCAACAAGAAGTTCACCTGCAGTGATGGTGTCATTTATGAGCTCACTGGTTCTGAGAGAACGGCAATTGTTGAGTCTCTCCCTGGATATACAGGAAATAACAAGTTTACAATTCCAAGCACGGTGACCTCTCTCTATGAGGAGGCATTTGCAAGTCCTCAGAATATTGGAACAGTTTATTTTTCAAACGGTGTAACAACCATACCTGACAGCTGTTTTGCTGACAGTGAGATACCGGAGGTTTATCTGACAAATGCGGTACATGCTATATGTGCAAAGGCTTTTGCTGACTCGGATGGGGTTAAGCCATATCTGCAGAGTATCCATATTCCGAATCCTTCGACGGTAATCTACGATTCTGCTACAGATGGTGTTATAGGCCTTACCGTATATGGAGAGAAGGGTTCTACAGCAGAATACTATGCAGATGTAAATGAATACAGACAGTATAAGTTTGTTGAAGAGTCTGGTGAGCATCCTTCTCCGGATCCCGGATCATCTTCAAGTGAGTATTCGAGCTCGTCTTCATCTGGCAGCAGTGCTTCTTCGTCAAGCAAGTCATCATCTGGCAAGTCTTCGTCAAAGAAGTCATCAAGCAAGAAGTCAAGCAAGAAGTCTTCGAGCAAGAAATCCTCGAGCAAGAAGTCTTCAAGTAAATCATCAAGTAAGTCATCATCGACCTCATCATCAACAACACAGAGTGATGTTGTGACGACGTCGGGAACTGTTGCAACCAACAATTCTGCTGCAGGAACTGCTGGAAACGCAGCTGTGGATGCATCTGATTCAGGTCTTGACAACGAGGAGCTTGTTTCAGGAAGTATTGACGGCGGAGCAGACAACTACGTCATCAAGATTTCAAGAAATGATGAGACTACTGCAGAGTTTGAGTCTGCACTTATGGATCGGTTCGGAAGCCTTGACAATCTGAGATACTATCCGATGGATATCTCGCTCTATGATTCGACAGGTACTAACAAGATTGAAGACCCTGAGGGTGTATCAGTCACAATTACAATACCTATTCCCGAGGAGCTTGCTCTTTATGGTGGTAACAACCATGCGGCAGCTGTAAAGGATGGAGAACTTGAGGAACTCGGCACGAGATTCTCTGCAATCGATGGAACGCCCTGTGTGACATTCACGGCGAACCATTTCTCACCCTATGGTCTGTATGTTGATGTTACCAATCTGACGGCTGGGGATAGTCTTGATTCCTCACCTAAGACTGGTGATCCCATCAGTCCTAAGTGGTTCCTCGTTGTAGGACTTGCTGCACTTTCTATCTTCCTGTTTATGAAGAAGGACCCAGTTCCAACAGCTAAACCTGCATAATTATTGATAGTAGTTTGCTTATGAAAAAATGGATAAAGGCGACTCTCGCGGGAGTCGCCCTTCTTTCAATTTTAATACTTGCGTGTATTCCAGGGGCGATTGCCAGGGCAAAGAGTGTGTCTGACTTTGTAGCCAATGGCACTGTTCTACGCTCGTATAAGGGCACTGGAGATACCTGCGTCATCCCCTCCGACATTACAGAGATTGGTCCGGAGGCTTTCAGAGAGTGCTCGCTCAAATCCATAACAATTCCTGATACTGTAAAAAAAATAGATAAGATGGCTTTCTACGGCTGCAAGAAGCTTGAGAGAGTTGCAATTGAAGAAGGCGTTGCATATATAGGTGTCAGTGCCTTTGCATCCTGCCCTAAGCTTACCAGCGTGATGATTCCAGCCTCGGTTACTGATATTTGTGCAGGCGCCTTTTCAGGATGCACATCGCTTTCGTCAGTTGAGATTGCCTCTGGCAATAAGAATTATTTTTACAACGATGGAGTTCTCTACAACAAGGCGTCGACGGAACTGGTACAATACCTTCCCGGCCGCCGTTCGACTACCTATGAGATACCATTCACCGTTAAGAGGATTGATAGGTATGCATTTTGGGGCGCATCGCTGCTTACGGATGTGAGGCTTTCCAACAATGTAAAGGAAATTCCTGACCATGCTTTCTCAAATTGCACGGGCCTTACACATGTATACCTTCCTGAGAGTGTTAAAAGGATAGGGGCGTATGGGTTCTCTGACTGCGTGAACCTCACCTATGTCGCGATGGAGAGTAGTGATGTCAAGATTTCTGAGACGGCCTTTAGTGGATGCGGTGAAAACCTGAAGACTGACAATGGAGTGACAGAGGAGTCTGCAAGGGAATCCTCTGGATACAATCTGATTAGTCCATCTGGTTCTGATAGTGCTGATGGCGCAGAAGGCGACGATGGCGTATCTGAAGACGGAAATAGTTCAGACAGCGGTGGTGCAAAAAAGGAGCAGAAACCGCATCAGAAGACTTTCACGGTTAAGACGGTTCTGCCATCGGAGATTGATACGGGTGGCGAGGATGTTGTCGGTGCAGGACGTATTTCAGGCGGAGAGGCACTGATTATCCCTAAAAAATAGTAGGGATTTTGCTTTTCTTTGAAGGTAGTTGCATTTTTCTATTTTATGAAAGCAGTTGTATTTAACTTTTGTGTTGACATGTTTTGTTTTGTTGTATACAATTATACAGAAGTTAGCATTAGATTATTGGCGATGGTGTCTGGCAACAGGCACCATGTTTTTTGTGAGAAGGATATCTTTATTGGAGAGGTAATATGCAGAGAGAATCGGATGATAAGTATTCATTAAGAGGAAGAGTGTTTACTCAGCTCAGACAGGATATCATTGAGGGAAAGTTCAAGAATGGGCAGGAACTTAAGGAGACAGCTATTGGTGAGCTGTATGGTGTCAGCAGGACTCCTGTAAGGGAAGCACTCAGACAGCTGGAGCTTGAAGGGCTCGTATCCATAATTCCCAATAAGGGAGCCTATGTTGATGGAATTTCAGCCAAGGATGTCATTGATATCTATGAAATCAGGTCAAGACTTGAGGGACTGTGTGCTCGCTGGGCGACAATGAATATCACCCCGCAGCAGATGGATGAGATGGAAGAGACGGTGTATCTGTCTGACTTTCATGCCCAAAGGGGGCATATGGACAAGGTGGCAGAGCTTGATTCACAGTTTCACGAGAAGTTATTTGAGGCATCTGGTTCAAGGAGACTTGCTCTTCTTTTGACGGATTACCATATGTATGTGTCAGCTATCAGACGTATGTCAATAAACACCAATCAGAGGGGCAATGCGTCGAATGTTGAGCACAGGATGATAGCTGAGGCTATAAGAAATAAGGAAGCTGACAGGGCTGAGGAGCTTGCTCACCAGCATATCATGAATGCGCTTAACAGTGCGCTGGAAAGCGGACTTCGCGAGATGCTTGATAAAGAGAAGAAGGAATAGTAAAAAGAGAATAATAAGTTGCTTAAGGATTAATAATTAGTAAAGGAGATTACTGTTATGGATAAGATTGTAATGAAAACACCTCTTGTTGAGATGGATGGAGATGAGATGACCAGAATTCTCTGGCAGTACATCAAGGACGAACTCCTGCTCCCCTTCATCGACCTTAAGACTGAGTATTACGATCTTGGCCTTGTCTGCAGAAATGAGACAAAGGATCAGGTTACTGTGGATTCAGCTAATGCGACAATGAAGTATGGTGTTGCAGTTAAGTGTGCAACCATCACTCCTAATGCTGCCCGTGTTAAGGAGTATGACCTTGACGAGATGTGGAAGAGTCCCAATGGTACAATAAGAGCAATGCTTGATGGTACTGTTTTCCGTGCTCCCATTCAGGTTAAGGGTATCAACCCTTGTGTAAAGAACTGGGTTAAGCCTATCACACTTGCAAGACATGCCTATGGAGATGTGTACAAGAATACAGAGATGAAGATTCCTGGACCTGGAAAGGCTGAGCTTGTATTCACAGATGAGAACGGAGTTGAGCACAGGGAGCTTATCCATCAGTTCACAGCACCTGGAATCATTCAGGGAATGCATAATACAGACAAATCAATTTCAAGCTTTGCAAGATGCTGCTTTACATATGCAATCGACACTAAGCAGAGCATCTGGTTTGCTACAAAGGATACTATTTCAAAGAAGTATGACCACACCTTCAAGGATATCTTCCAGGAGATATTTGATGCTGAGTTCAAAGAGAAGTTTGATGAGCTTGGAATTGAATATTTTTACACACTTATCGATGATGCCGTTGCACGTGTAATGAAGGCGAAGGGTGGATTCATCTGGGCATGTAAGAATTATGATGGAGATGTAATGTCTGATATGGTTTCATCTGCATGTGGTTCGCTTGCAATGATGACATCAGTTCTTGTATCACCTTCCGGTGTATACGAGTATGAGGCTGCTCATGGAACGGTTCAGAGACATTACTATAAACACCTTAACGGTGAAGAGACATCGACTAACTCAGTAGCTACAATCTTTGCATGGACCGGAGCCCTCAGAAAGAGAGGAGAGCTCGATGAGATTCCTGAGCTTGTTAAGTTCGCTGATGCTCTTGAGAAGGCTACACTTGGAACTATCGAGTCAGGAAGAATGACAAAGGACCTTGCTCTTATCACAGATCTTGAGAATGTCACAGTACTTAATTCACTTGACTTTATCAAGGAAATCAGAAAGGACCTTGAAGCACTTCTGTAGAGATAACCACATACAAGTGTCAAGGCCCTGTAAGTCAATATTATAATTGTTCAGAAATCGTCTCCCAGAGTTCCATGAGCTCTTCGAGACGATTGTTTTTTTCGCTGGCTTCAATGGAAAGCTTGTTGAGACGCCCAGCGTCAGTTGCCACATCCGGGTCCGCCATCTCGGTATCGATCTCGGCGAGCCGCTCCTCGATGGAGGCAATCTCTTTCTCGCATTTAGCGAGGTCTGATTCCAATTTTTTCACACGGGCTTTTTCTGCCTTCTGGGCCTGATAGTCAAGCTTACTCTCAGAAGGAGCAACTTCGGCACTTGTCTGCGGCAATTCACCTGTAGGAGAGAGGCTCTTTAGTATATCCTCACGCTTCTCCTGATAGTAGTCATAATCGCCCACACAGTTTGTGAGCTGGCAGTCAACGAGTTCCTGTATTCTTGTGCAGGTCCTGTTGACAAAATATCGGTCGTGACTAACATACAGAACGGTTCCCGTGTAGGAGATGAGTGCGTTCTCGAGAATTTCCTTTGAGGTGATGTCAAGATGGTTTGTGGGCTCATCGAGAATCAGGAAGTTCGCCTTGCTGAGCATCAGCTTGGCAAGTGATAGTCTGCCACGTTCACCGCCTGAAAGGTCGCGTACATACTTGAACACATCGTCTCCAGTGAAAAGAAATGCAGCAAGAGTGTTTCTTATCTTGGTATTGTCAAGGTCCGGGTAGGCATCGGAAATTTCATCAAACAGAGTCTTGTCGGGATGAAGAACCTGATGGTCCTGATCGTAATATCCGACATGAACCTTGGCGCCGAGCGTAATAGTGCCGCTGTCTGCAGGGAGCAGTTCATTAATTATCTTTAGGATCGTGGTCTTGCCTGTTCCATTCTTTCCGATGAGAGCCACACGTTCGCCGCGCTTTATTTCCATCGAAAGGTCGTTAAAGAGTACCTGGCTTCCATAGGATTTAGAGAGCTCGCTTATGGTAAGGACATCGTTTCCTGATTCGATGGAGGGAGTTATTTTTATCTTCATGGAATCATTGAGCTCCTGAGGCTTTTCGAGACGCTCGACCTTATCGAGCATCTTCTCACGGCTTTCGGCCCTCTTTATTGATTTTTCTCTGTTAAAGGATTTGAGCTTTTCAATGACCGCCTCCTGATGGGCAATCTCAGCCTGCTGCTTGAGGTAGAGGCGCAACTCCTCCTCGCGCCTGAAGGCCTTTTTCTTAGCGTAATCAGAATAGTTGCCCCTGTAGACATCACAGTGGGTACGCTCGATTTCCACAACCTTGGTGACGATGCGGTCAAGGAAATATCTGTCGTGGGCTACTATGATTACAGCTCCCTGATAGTTTCGAAGATATCCCTCGAGCCATGTGATTGAATCAATGTCAAGGTGGTTGGTTGGCTCATCGAGCATAATGAGGTCGGGCTTTGTCAGAAGAAGCTTTGAGAGGGCAACCCTTGTTTTCTGACCACCCGAGAGTGCGGAGATACTCTTTCCAAATTCGCTCTCCTCAAAACCAAGACCTTTGAGCACACCGGTCACTTCTGAAACAAGGGCATATCCGTTGAGATCCTCAAATCTGTGGTTGAGTCTTTCGTACCTGTCCATGATGGTAGAGAGTTCATCACCCTCTGTGTGCTTCATGGATTCCTCAAGCTGCTTCATTTCGTCCCAGATGACATTGACCTCATCCTTTGCAGACATTACCTCTTCATATATTGTGTTTGTTCCTTTGACAGCCTCCTGCTGTGAGAGGTATCCGAGGGTCATGCCTTTCTGGAGCGTGACCTCGCCGCTGTCTGATGACAATTCTCCCGTGATTATTTTTAACAGAGTACTTTTTCCTGCTCCGTTGATTCCTACTATTGCGACCTTTTCGCCTTCCTCGACGTGGAAGGATACACCCGATAGAACAGGGTCCGCCACAAAGGTCTTGCTTATGTTATTGCACTGTAAAAGCATTGCATTATCCTCTTTGACACAAATTTAACATTGTACTATACTTAACTATGTATGCAATATGTACTTTAACACATGAAAACGGGGGATTTCAACGTGGGCAACAGGGAAATTTCTGATGCAGTCATCAGACGGCTTCCAAGATATTACAGATTCCTGGGAGAACTTAAGGACAGTGGTACGGAGAGGATTTCATCAAAGGAACTTTCTGAAATAATGAATGTCACTGCTTCTCAGATAAGACAGGACCTTAATAATTTTGGTGGCTTTGGACAACAGGGATATGGGTACAATGTGGAACTTCTCTACAAGGAGATTGGACGTATTCTGGGCCTTACCAAGATGCATAATCTTATTCTTATCGGTGCGGGCAACTTAGGACAGGCACTTGCGGGATACGTGAATTTTGAGAAGCGTGGATTCATCATGCGTGGAATATTTGATATTAACGATAAGCTCTTTGGTGAGTACATCCGCAATATTCCTATCATGTCAATCAATCAGATGGAACAGTTCATCAAGGAGAACAACATTGATATGGCAGTCATAGCCATACCAAAGAGTGCGGCAGTAGAAGTCGCCAAGAAGCTTGTTGACTGCAATATTAAGGCTATCTGGAATTTTTCTCACATTGATCTTGATGTTCCAGCTGGCGTAGTAGTTGAAAATGTACACTTGTCAGAGAGCCTCATGAGACTTTCTTATGCGATGAATACGGAGAAGTATGGCAAAGAAAAATGAAAAGTTCACCTCAGCACTGACGGGGAAAAGAGTGCCGCCGCTTACTCTTGACAATAAGTGGTACAGACTTTTTAAGCAGGCTGAGAAGACGTCGGAAATTGAACAGCTTGAGGAACAGCAGAAGAACCTTCTTAAGGAGCAGTCGAGAATCAATGACGAGATGAAGCGTATGCGTGCGCTTAAGTCGAAGCTCATGGACGAGATTGTTGCGGCCATGGACAGCAATGACAAGAGTGCTTCAAAAAAGAAGGAAGAAAATTCACGGCTGATTGATGAAATCAACGAGAAGATGGCAGCTAATGAGGATACCATGCTTGATATCCCCAGAGACATTGACCAGAACAACAAGGAACTTATGATTCGTACAATGGAGCAGTGCTATGAGGTCATTGCCCAGAATACGAAGGATATCGCTGAGGTCAGTGCATGGATTGATTCTGTCAGGGTTGAACTTAAGAAAAATATCGTAAGGAAGCAGGAAATGGAGCTTCGCAATGTGGAGATTTATTCCTATATGCATGATATCTTCGGGCCGGAAGTGATTGAGCTGTTTGACATCACCTATGACATCGAAGGAAAGAAGCAGGAGATTCTGGCAAGACAGAGAGCCATGAAGGAACAGAAGGCAAGGACGGAGGAAAAACCCTAGGATGGAAGCAATTCTTACACCTGAAGAGATGGCTGGCGCGGACCTGTGTGCCCAGCAGCAGTATGGGATACCGTCACTTGTCCTGATGGAGAGGGCCGCTCTTTTCGCATATGAAGAGATAAAGAAGCGTGTGGACTTAAGTCGCCTTTCAAATGCGCTTGTTGTCGCAGGAGTTGGTAACAATGGCGGCGATGCGCTTGTGGTTGCAAGGCTTCTTATTGAGGATGGACACAGCCCGGATGTGTATATCTGTGGAAACGAGCTTAAGGGAACTGATTCCTTCAAGGTGCAGAAGAATGCTCTTGAGAAGTGTGGCTGCACATTTATTACATCCTTTGGGAAAAAATATGACCTGGTGGTTGATGGGCTCTTCGGGATTTCCTTAAACCGTGATATTGCTGGAGAGTACAGGGACTGCGTTGAGGAGATGAACCGTCAGCATGAAAACGGTGCTTTTGCGGCTGCTCTCGATATGCCATCTGGCATCAGTGCCCTTGATGGAAGTGTAAAGGGTGTCGCTGTCAGTGCTGATATGACGGCAACCTTTGGCTATAGAAAAATTGGACAGCTCCTCTATCCAGGTGCAGGATATTGCGGCGAGGTCATACTTGGAAAAATAGGTATTCCTGAGGGCGCGCTTGCGGGGAACCGGGTAAATATTCTTTCTGAGAACGAGATAAAGCTTCCTGAGAGAAAGGCTTATTCCAACAAGGGTACATATGGCAAGCTTCTTCTCATTGCAGGAAGCGAGGACATAGCCGGTGCCCTGATTCTGAGCGGTATGGCAGCCATGAGAAGCGGCCTTGGAATGATTAAAATCATTACCCATGAGAAAAACAGGGATATCTGTGCTGCTCTGTTTCCTGAAGCCATGTGTGCTGTGTATCGCGACGCTGAGAGTGCGTCGGCGGCATTTGAAAAGTCCCTTGGCTGGTGTGATGCCATTGCAGTTGGACCTGGCATTGGTACTGGAGATGCTGCGGCCAACCTCGTGCGTCTTTCTGTCATGCAGGACAGGGTTCCTGTGGTTGCGGATGCAGATGCACTTAATATTTTTTCGGCAAAAAATGATCTTTTGAAAAATCACAAGGCTCAGCTAGTGATTACGCCCCACCTTGGAGAGATGTCTCGTTTGACGGGGCTTCGCACAGGGGAGATAGCTGCAAGGCTTATTGATACTGCAGTGGAGTTTTCGAAGAATAACGGCATTGTGACTGTCCTTAAGGATGCAAGAAGCATAATTGCCGGGCCAGATGGTCAGGTGGTAATCAACTGCACTGGAAACAGTGGCATGGCTACGGCTGGTTCAGGTGATGTACTGACTGGAATTATCGGGGCGCTTGTCGCAGGCCAAATGCCATGCTTTGAAGCGGCTGCCCTTGGGTGCGCGCTCCACGGAAGAGCCGGTGACACGGGAGCTAAGGCACTGTCTGAACACGAACTGCTGGCAAGGGATATAATTAAGTATCTGGCGGATTAATTTTTCGCCGAAATAATAATAAATAGACGGAGATAATATGACATGAGAGGAACTATGAGAGTATGTGCCAAGGTCAATCTTGACAACGCAGTATTTAACATGGAGAGCATGCATTCAAACATTGCTCCGGGCACTAAGATGATGGCGGTAATCAAGACTGATGGTTATGGTCATGGGGCGGTGGCGCTCGCCCGTAAGCTTGAGGGACTTGACTATCTGTTCGGATTTGCTGTTGCTACTGCAGACGAGGCGGTGGAGCTTAGGGAGGCAGGAATCGAGAAGCCGATTCTGATTCTTGGCTTTACATTCCCTGAGAGCTACGAGGCTATTGTCAGATATGATGTGAGGCCTGCGGTCTTCAAGCTTGACATGGCAAAGGCACTGTCAGATGAGGCTGTTAAACAGGGAAAGACGGTTAACTTCCATATCAAGACCGATACTGGAATGGGCCGAATCGGCGTTGACAGGTCTGCTGAATCAGTTGAGATGGTAAAGGCAATATCGAAGCTTCCTAATGTACATTTGGAAGGAATCTTCACTCACTTTGCAAAGGCTGACATGACTGATACGGCACCAACCTTTGAGCAGCTGTCCAGATTTGAGAAATACATTGATGTCCTTGAAGAAAACGGTGTGACATTTGATATCCATCACTGCTCTAACAGTGCAGGAATCATCAGGTTCCCTGAGGCCAATAAGGATATGGTCCGGGCAGGAATCACTCTTTACGGTCTATGGCCCTCGGACGAGACTCCTCAGGATGTGATTGAACTCCGTCCTCTCATGGAGCTTAAGAGTCATATCGCATATATCAAGAAGGTGCCTAAGGGCCAGCAGATAAGCTACGGAGGAACCTATGAGGCGGACAGGGAACGTCTTATTGCGACAATACCTGTGGGATACGGTGATGGTTATCCACGGTCACTTTCCGGAAAAGGTTATGTACTTATCAGGGGACAGAAGGCATATATTACTGGAAGGGTCTGCATGGACCAGTTCATGGTGGATGTGACAGATATTGAAGGCGTATCTGAGTTTGACGAGGTAACGCTCATAGGGCGCGATGGAGATGAGGTGATTTCCATGGAACTTCTAGGCGATATGTCAGGAAGATTTAATTACGAACTCGCCTGCGATATAGGCGCGAGAGTTCCGCGTGTCTTGACTGAATAAGTGTATACATGATAAAATTCATTAGTTAACGTAACAAAAATAATAATTAAAAATAGAAATGAGGAGATAAGATGTCAGGTCATTCAAAATTTGCGAACATCAAGCATAAGAAGGAAAAAAATGATGCAGCTAAGGGTAAGGTATTTACAATAATCGGTCGTGAGATTGCCGTTGCAGTTAAGTCTGGTGGCCCTGATCCTGCCAACAACTTTAAGCTTGCACAGGTTATTGCCAAGGCTAAGGCAAACAACATGCCAAATGATACAATCGACAGAGGTATCAAGAAGGCTGCCGGCGACGACGGAAGTGTAAATTACGAGTATGTTACCTATGAGGGATATGGTCCTAAGGGAATTGCCATCATCGTTAAGGCCCTTACTGATAACAAGAACCGTACAGCTGCCAATGTAAGAATGGCATTCACAAAGGGTTCTGGTTCACTTGGAACACCTGGCTGTGTATCCTACAGCTTCGATGAGAAGGGTCAGATCATCATCGATAAGGAAGAGTATGAGGCTGATGCTGACGAGCTTATGATGCTTGCACTTGATGCAGGGGCTGAGGACTTTTCTGAGGAGGAGGATTCATTTGAAATCATCACTGCTCCTGATGACTTTGAGGCTGTAAGGGAAGCGCTTGAGAAGGAAGGCATCCCTATGATTTCAGCTGAGGTTACAATGATTCCCCAGAACTATGTTGCACTTACTGATGAAGCTGATATCAAGCAGCTCAACAGAACTCTTGATCTTCTTGATGAGGACGATGATGTTCAGGCAGTATACCACAACTGGGACGAGTAATTTAGGAGACGTATATGTCAAAGGAATTGAACGAGAAATTTTCATTTATTCTCGAGGATCTTGATATTGACCTTGCAATGAAATACTTCACAAGAGAGAAGTATCTCCCTTTTATGGATGGTTACTGCGAGAGAAACACTGAAGTATATGACCTCATTCTCAGTACAATGGAGAATGATGAGGATTGGGAAGCACAGATTTGCGAGGCTGCAGCCATTATGGCCGAGAATGCCAAGGCAAGGATTAAGAAATCCATATTCTTCAAGCGTCAGAAGCAGGAAATAGATATGGCGTACGGCATTACATGTTTTGTCTTTCCTGGTCTGCTTACACTTTCTGAGAAGAATGAAAAAATTGGCCGGGTATGTGAGATTGTTTCTTCTGAATGGGGGAAGGTGTTCCCCAAGGTCAGCAACATAGGCGCGGCTACTAAGGAAGAGATCCACAGCGGCTTTAAGCGCAAGATTTTTGGAATACCCCTGGATTAGACTTATAATTTTACGACATTAGTAGGGTGGTGGGACAGTAGATGGAAAAGAAGAGCGGAGTAGCTGAATTTATTAAAAAGATGATAATATCGGGCACAAATATGATCACATATCTTGTGCTCGGTCTTCTTATTGTGTTTTACTGCATTCAGTTGTACGAAGGACATGGGACACCTGGTGTTGTGTTCTGGGCGGGCACACTGGCGGCACTTCTGTTTGTGGCACTTGTGGTCGGGTTCTGTCTCAGTCAGATGTTCCCTGATCGAAGGTCACATCAGTTTGCTTTCCTTTTTAACTTTATTGAGTTTATCTGTATTTTCATTATTACGCTTGCTGGAATGGAGCTTTCTGAAATCGCCATGAACAATGTCAAGACTATTGACAGATGGCAGATTGCAGATCTTGGAAGAGTGCTTTCCTTAAGCAGAGAGATAATCAGCATTCAGCCGGCAGTGCCTCAGGCGCTTACCTATCATCCTGATTTATATAGCGTGGTAAGACTTTTTTCGGGCATATTCAGAATTGCAGGATACAGCAGCGATGTAGCGAATTATATAGTTCTTATTATGCATTTGCTGTGTGCATTTTTTACATACCGCATTGCCAGGATGCTGACCGGAAGGGTAGCATCTATTGTTGTCTATGGACTTATGATGCTTATTCCGTCACAGATATGTATTGTCTCAGTCAGGAATCCTCAGATATATGGTGAGACGCTGGTGATGATTCAGCTCTGTGTTTTCCTGTATTCCAGACGTCTGTCGCGAATGGAAAAGAGCATTTTTATTCGTCTGTTTCTTCTCACTATTTCGGCAATCCTTGCAGGGCTTGCGACATTTACGCTTACTCCTGCATTTATCGTGCCGTTTGCAGAGATATACTATGTATGTGCACTTCAGAGGAACAGAAGAGGAATTAACCCTGATTCCGTTCCTGTAAGAATAGCAGGAAGCATAATACTTGGGCTTGGAAGCGCGCTGGTTTTTGCAGGACTTGTTGCACTTAAGTGTATTGACATCATGGTGTCGCCTGCTGAGATTATTTCCGGATATCTTAATTCCTACAGACCAAATATTTTTGTTCCAGTTAATCTGCCCCTTGTGTGGGGAACTGACTCATATGCAGAGAAGGTGCTGTATTTCCATACTGCGTTTGAAAATCAGATTTCATATGGCTGTATGCTTGGACTTGCTTTCATATGTATGCTTCTGTGCTGGTATCTTCAGGAGAAGGAATTCTTTGTTCTGAGAATGCTGTTCCTGTCAATTGTTGTTGCTTCGCTCCTTAATGGTAAGAACACTATTGAGCATCTGCCGGCCATTGGAATACTGGCTATCCTTGCAGGTGGACTGTTTGATAAGATTTATTCAACGCTCAGACGTAAGGCGTTCCTCGCATATCAGATGAATGGATATTTCCCTGCTGGGGATGTCAAGGGAATCGGCGCCAATGCTGTGGCAGAAACTACAGAAAAGGATTCAAATGAGGAATCAGGTCAGCCTGAGGATTCTGTTGAGGAACTAGAGCTTGATGATGAGAGTGAATCAGCAGATGATGACGTTGTAAGTGAAGTATCTGATGAAAATGAGAATGTGAATTTTTCAGATGAACTTCAAGAAGCTAACAGTGAATCAGCTGATGATTATGAGGATACAGGAGTCATCACTATTGATGATATTCTCTCTGAATCTGCACGCAGCGTCGAGGAGGTCGAGTCCCTTGGCCTTGACGAACTTGAAAATCCCCTTCCGGTTCCAGTGAAGAAGGAAGTGGAGGCTCAGGATTACGATGTTGACACTGATGAAAATGATGACTACGACTACTATGTAGATGAATGATATTGAGGTGAATGATGACACTGCTTCAGGCGATTATCATGGGAATAATACAGGGAATGACAGAGTTCCTTCCTGTTTCCAGTTCCGGACATCTGGCCCTGTTCAAGATAATGTTTAATGTGAATACTGATACAGGACTTCTTTATGATGTCATGCTTCATTTTGCAACGCTTATCGCTATCTGCATTGCATTTTATCATGATATTTTTGAACTTGTGAGGGAGGGCTTTGCAATCCTCTTTACCTGGTTCAGGAATCTGATTATTTTTTTCAAAAACCGTTTTGGCGGTGGAAGCTGGGAGCCTTATGAGAAGGTCGTGACCAACTCATATAGGAAATTTGTGATTCTTATCCTTGTGGCAACCGTTCCGACAGGTATTCTCGGAGTAGTTGGTTCGGATTTTGTTGAGGCGGCTTCGCTTACACTTCTTGTTCCTGGAATCTGTCTTATTGTTACAGCCATTCTGCTATTTATTGCGGATAGATGTGAGGGCGGCAGTAAGGGTCCTGCCAAGACAAGCTATCTCAATGCATTTGAGATTGGAATGGTTCAGGGATTGGCGACGCTTCCGGGACTGTCGCGTTCGGGTTCAACAATGACAGCCTGCCTGCTCTGTGGTTTTGACAAGAAATTTGCAGTTCGATTTTCGTTCATCATGTCAATTCCGGCTGTCCTGGGAGCCGCACTGCTTCAGCTTAAGGATATTGGTGATTACAAGATTCCTACTGGAGAGGTGCCTTACTATATTGTGGGTATGATTGTTGCCTGTATCGTCGGATATGCATGTATCAAGACCATGCTCATTGTGATTAGAAAGAGAAAGTTTACTTATTTTGCAATATACTGTCTGATTGTCGGAGTTGTATCCCTCGGAGGATATTTCCTCGCTGGCAAGTGATTATGGAGTTGGGTGTTTAATGGCAGCAAGAAACAGTTCTTCCGGAAGAAAACGTACTTCATCATCTTCAGGAAGAAGAACTAGTTCAAAAAGAAAAACATCGGGAAGAAAGGGCACCAGAAGGAAAGCTGATTTCAATGAAAACGGTCTCCAGGACGAGATCGTTATTCTTGTATTTATTGCTTTTTCAATTATTCTGTTTCTCTCGAACATGAAGATAATGGGATCGATCGGTGAATTCATAAGTGGAATCCAGTTCGGTCTTTTTGGTATGCTTGCATATCTTTTCCCTATTCTGCTTGCAGCCTTTATTGTGGCACTTTACTTTTTCATTGGTAATCCAAATGGTCCGTTTAAGATGTTTATCTCTTTTATCCTGTTTCTGGACCTCTGCAGTATGAGCCATATGTTTGTTCTTGATGAGCAGCTTGCTTCCAAGGATAATGCTTTTGTGTTCTGTCGCGACAATCTGAATGGCGGCGGTGTAATTGGTGCATTTTTTGCAAAGCATATTTCTGATTTTATTGGTAAGGCTGGCTCGTGGATAGTGCTTGTCCTGCTTATGCTGGTCTGCATTATGATTCTCACCGGTGTATCACTTTTCAGTGCGCTGGATGCCGCTGGCAGTATGCTTGATGAGAGTGCCCAGAAAGCCAGGGACAGAAGCAATGACAGGTATGAGAAGAATCTCAGGAGAAGAGAAGAAAATCTTGAGAGACGGGATAAGCAGAATAGAAGAAGGGCCGAGCTTGACAGCAGACGTGCGTCAATCGAGGAGAAGGAAGATAAGCAGCTCAGAAGAGAAAAAAGGCAGGAGGGATTTGACCTCTCAAATTCGTCCATTCCCAAGAAGTCATCGGATACGGATGAACTTATGTATCTTGATGAGGAGACGGGTGAAGTATATTACGACGAGGACGACAATAGTACTTCAGGGGTAAACGCTGTACCTAATCCTATTGAAGAGACACTTGCCGGTGCTTTTTCTTTGAAGAATTTATGGGGAAAGAAGAAGTCAGATGAGCGTATCTCAGAAGAAGAGATGAAAGAGGGCTTTGAGGCTGAGATGGAGAATCGCGCTGCTAAGGCACGTGAGATTCCTGTTGAGGATTACGACGATGCTGATTCGTACGGCCAGAATCGATACGATAATGATAATGATGGTTATGGTGACGGCGATGGTGATGGTGATTACGAGGATGGCTATTACGATGATGGTTATGGTGATGGTGATGGGTTTGTGGAAAATGAGATGGAACCAGAACCAGAGCCGACCTTGACCGTAGATGATCTTTCATCGGAGGAATATGATTTTTCAACTGTCTTAAGTCGTATGGAGAGCCCTCGCGGTGGAAGGGATTCTGTTACAGATATTCCAAGACCTGTATCTTCAGTTGTCTCTGCATCTGCAGCGGTGCCTGCTACGCCTGTAAAAGAACCTGTAGCCGTTGAAACTGAGTATGAGGAAGTATACGAAGAAGATTTCGACAATGTTTATTATGATGAGAGCGATGAGAGCGAGAATCAGTTTGACGAAGCGCAGGTAGAGGAAATACCTTTCGTAGAGCTTGCTCCGTTTGAGGAAGTGAAAGAGGAACCTGTTTCGATTTTTAAATCTGACAGTGCTCCTGCTGATAATAGGGGAGCTTCTGCTGGCGCTCAGTTTACTAAGCCGGTAGCCAGAAAAGAAGAGAAACTTCCTGAACTTCCATTTATCCTTAAGAAGGGCTGGAGACTCCCAAGAAGAGAGGAATATCCTTCACTTTTCAATTTCCCGGACAATAAGGGGAATGGGGACACGATGTCTGAAATAAATGAGATGAAGGAAAAAATCAAGGATGTTCTTGATAGCTTTGGCGTTAGTATTGAGCCTGATATAGAGGCGACAAAGGGTCCTGCAGTTACAAGGTTCGAGATTGCACCAGTCAGAGGAGTTAAGGTAAGTAAGATTCTTAATCTTGAGCACGACATCATGCTTGGTCTTGCTGCTGAAAGTCTTAGAATTGAAGCTCCGATTCCAGGTGTTTCAAGAGTTGGTCTTGAAATACCAAACAGGACCAAGGACTCCGTAGCCTTCTGTGAACTGCTTACTTCCCGTGAATATAGGGATTTTAGTGGAAAGCTTGCTTTTGCAGTTGGACGGGGAATGTCTGGAGAAAATGTCATTCATGATATTGCCAAGATGCCCCATGTCCTTGTTGCAGGTGCGACTGGTTCCGGAAAGTCAGTCTGCATAAATACAATCATAATCAGTCTGCTGATGAAGTATACACCTCAGCAGCTAAGATTATATATGGTTGACCCTAAGGTTGTAGAGCTTAGTGTGTACAACGATATTCCTCATCTGTACGGTCAGAATGTTGTTACTGATCCAAAACAGGCAACTGCCATGCTCCAGAGTGTTGTCATGGAGATGGATGACAGATATGTCAAGTTCGCAACCGCCAAGGTAAGGGATATAAAAGGTTATAATGAGAAGGCACTGGAAAATGCCGGAGCTAAGTCAATTAATGACTATTACAGTAAAGTCAGAAAAGGACAGATTTCAGAGCATGACCTCAGCAAGCCTATGCCACATATTGTTGTTATCATTGATGAGCTTGCTGACCTCATGATGACTGCCGGCAAGGAAGTAGAGGCTTCGATTGTCAGAATTGCCCAGCTGGCCAGAGCCTGCGGTATCCATCTTGTTATTGCAACGCAGCGTCCGTCGGTGGATGTTGTTACTGGTCTTATCAAGGCGAACATGCCAAGCCGAATAGCCTTTGCGGTAAGTTCTGGAACCGACAGCCGAACAATAATTGATGCGTATGGCGCAGAGAAGCTCCTTGGAATGGGAGATATGCTGTTTTATCCTGCTGGAAAGAATCATCCCGAGCGTGTACAGGGCGCTTACGTTTCTGATGAAGAGGTTCAGAATGTCATTGATTTCTGGGTTAACCAGATGAATGAAAATGAGAAGGGTGAACTAAACGAACTCCAGAAAATTGATAAAGAGAGTGGTTCGGTAGCCGGCCTGAAGGATTCTAGTGGACAGGGCGGAGCTGGTACTTCTGATTCTGGTGACGAATATCTCATTGATGCAGCAAGATTCATAATACAGAGCAACAAGGCATCAATCGGTATGCTTCAGCGGAAGTTCAAGATCGGTTTCAACAGAGCCGCAAGAATAATGGATTCTCTTCATGATGCTGGAGTTGTCGGTGATGAAGAAGGAACCAAATCAAGAAAGATACTAATGGATATCTCACAGCTGGAGAATTTGATTGAGGCTGGTGAGATATAGAAAAAGAGGCAAGGAGGATTATTATGAAGACAGATATTGAAATTGCACAGGAAGCCGTGCTTAATCCAATTACAGATGTTCTTGAAGACATCGGCATCAGGGAAGATGAGATTGAACTCTATGGAAAGTATAAGGCAAAACTTTCAGAGGATGCTATTCAGAGCAGGAAGAATGATGATGATGGAAAATTAATCCTCGTGACTGCAATCAATCCAACTCCAGCAGGAGAAGGAAAGACAACTACAACAGTAGGCCTTGGAGAAGCATTTGGAAAGCTTGGAAAGAAGGCTGTTATTGCACTGAGAGAGCCCTCACTTGGACCTTGTTTTGGAATCAAAGGTGGAGCTGCAGGTGGCGGATACGCACAGGTCGTTCCTATGGAAGACCTCAATCTTCACTTTACAGGAGATTTCCATGCTATTACATCGGCAAACAATCTCTGTGCTGCACTGCTTGACAACCATATCCAGCAGGGAAATAAATGCAATATCGACGAGAGACAGATCGTCTGGAAGAGATGTCTTGACATGAACGACAGGGTTCTTAGAAATATCATTGTCGGACTTGGAAGGAAGACAGACGGCTTTGTTAGAGAAGACCATTTCGTAATTACAGTTGCATCTGAGATTATGGCTGTTCTCTGTCTTGCAACTGACCTTGCGGACCTGAAGGCACGTCTTTCAAGAATGGTTGTTGCATACGATTTTGATGGAAAGCCTGTTACCGCAGCTGATATTCAGGCAGTAGGTGCAATGGCAGCCTTGTTAAAGGATGCAATGAAGCCTAATTTCATCCAGACACTTGAGCATACACCTGCAATCGTTCACGGTGGCCCATTTGCCAACATTGCACATGGCTGCAATTCAGTAAGAGCGACAAAGACTGCGCTTAAGATTGCTGACTATGTCATTACTGAGGCTGGATTCGGTGCTGACCTTGGAGCTGAGAAATTCTTTGATATCAAGTGCCGTCAGGCTGGACTTAAGCCTGATGCAGTTGTGCTTGTTGCAACTATCAGGGCCCTTAAGTATAACGGAGGCGTTCCCAAGGAGGATCTCAAGCATGAGGATCTTCAGGCACTGCGCAGAGGTATTGTCAACCTTGATAAGCATATTGAGAACCTCCATAAGTTCGGGGTACCCGTTGTGGTGACTCTCAATTCCTTCATCACTGACACGAAGGCCGAGACAGAGTATGTTAAGCAGTTCTGCGAGGCAAGAGGCTGTGAGTTTGCTCTCTCTGAAGTGTGGGAGAAGGGCGGCGAAGGCGGAATCCTTCTTGCAGAGAAGGTTCTTAAGTCTCTTGAGGAGAAGCAGTCAGAGTTTGCACCTCTTTATACAGATGACCTGCCCCTTATGGACAAGATTTCAAAGGTTTCAAAGGAAATCTATGGTGCAGATGGTGTCAGCTATACCGCAGATGCGAAGAAGGCCATTGACCAGCTTGAGCAGCTTGGATTTGGAAATCTTCCGGTATGTATGGCAAAGACACAGTATTCGCTTTCTGATGACCCTAAGAAGCTTGGACGTCCTGAAGGCTTTACGGTAACTGTAAGAGATGCGTATGTCTGTGCTGGTGCTGGATTTGTCGTTGTACTTACTGGAAGCATCATGACGATGCCAGGTCTGTCAGCACATCCTGCTGCTTATGATATTGATGTCAATGACGACGGAAAGATTGTTGGTCTTTTCTAAATTTTCTGGAGACTGATTGGGGATGAACTGTCCAAAATGTAATCATAAAATTAAAGAAGGATATGTACTATGTGATTCCTGTGGTTATGACATTCAGATGGTTCCGGATTTTGATGCACAGGTTGAAACTGAAATGGATGAGACCTTGTCGGCACTTCTTGAGGGAATTAACCTCGAGGAGCTGACTGACGAAGATGTACAGCGTCTGTCACAGACTCTCGACCTTGAGGCAACAAATGACCTGAAACGCAGGCTTGAACTTGCAAGAACACACGATTTAAGGCATACTGATTCGGATGATAAACGAAGAAATCCTGGCAGGGATAAAAAATTCAGATTGCCATTTAATCCGCTTTTAATTATAATTCCGCTGGTGGTCCTTATTGTTTTGGTTGTGGGAATCAGTTCTGCTGTGTCATCTTATAAGTATCGGAATTCTGCCGAAGGTCTTATGGAGAGGGCTCAGAAGGAGTCCTCGGAGAATGATTTTTCGCAGGCGGCGCAGCTCTATCAGGAGGCGCTGGCCCTTGAACCTGAGAATGAGGCAGCAACGCTTGGTCTTTCGTGGAATCTAATGATGACAGGGGACGAGGAGGGTGCTAAGAGCGTTCTTCTTGAACTTATCAGGCGAAATGGAAGCGAAGAGGCTTATGCACAGCTGGTTTCACTATATGAGAGTGAAAAGAATTATCCTGCAATTTCCGAACTGATTGAGACCTGTCAGGACCCTTATATTAAAGCTCAGTACGCTTCATATATTGCTGCGGTTCCTGAATTTGATCAGGAGGAGGGTACATATACCGGCGAAGTGGTTCTTAAGCTGATGAGTTCAGTTCCCGGAAAGATTTTTTACACATTAGATGGCAGCGAACCGGATGAGAATTCAGAGGAATACATCTCGCCAATAACACTTACTTATGGAAAAAATGTTGTCAGGGCAGTGTTTGTTAATGAGAAGGGTGTAAAGAGTGAGAGCGTTTCTCATATTTATGAGATTACCAAAGCGACACCTGATGCGCCACAGGTATCTCCAGATGCCGGTGACTTTAAGCATGCAAGATATATTGAGGCCACGGCTGCCCCTGATACTGTAATATATTACACGGACGATGGTACTGTGCCCAATGAGGGTTCTTCGATCTATGAGGGCCCAATTATCATGAAGAGCGGACGACATACATACAGGTTCATAGCTGTTGATGAGGATGGTGTCAGAAGCGATATGGCAAGCGTTACATATGTGCTTGCCGTGGATGAAAAATGCCACGAGTCTGAGGCTGTCAATTATGTAGTTGCTTCAATGATGGCAGTCGGACAGATAGTGGATGTGTATGGCACTGCTGCTGATGGCAGTGGAATATACACCTACCAGTGCAACGGTATTGTCAGTGAGGGAGAGTCGGACTATTACATAGTCGAGGAACTGTTCCAGCAGCCTGACCAGACTCCACAGAAGAGTGGAACCTGCTATGCGGTTGACACCCTGACAGGAATGCTCATGAGAGCAAACAGGAACTCTGAGGGGTACTTTGAAATTAGTGCCTTTTAAGATAATAAAAAGTTGGATAGGAGTAATGATATGTACAAGATTGTAAAAGCCGAGAGACTGTCTGAGAACATCTTTCTGTGCGATGTAGAGGCACCGAGAGTAGCCAGACATTGCGAGCCCGGTCAGTTTGTGATCGTCAGAATGGATGAGGATGGTGAGAGAATTCCACTTACTATCTGTGATTACGACAGAGATAAGGGAACAGTAACTATTGTTGTTCAGGAGATTGGTGCATCGACAATTAAGATGGGTAAGCTTAAAGAGGGAGAGTATTTCAACGACTTTACTGGTCCTCTTGGATGCGCATCTGAACTTATCGAAAAGGATATAGAAGAGCTTAAGAAGATGAACATCGTGTTCGTTGCTGGTGGACTTGGAACAGCTCCTGTATATCCTCAGGTCAAATGGCTTCACGAGCATGGAGTTGATGTTGATGTTATTGTTGGTGCAAAAAATAAGGAACTCATCATTCTTGAGGAGGAGATGAAGGCTGTAGCCGGCAACCTCTATATCACTACAGATGATGGTTCTTATGTCCGCAAGGGTATGGGTACAGACGTACTTAAGGACCTTGTTCAGAATCAGGGAAAGAAGTATGACCTCTGTGTAGCTATCGGACCCATGATTATGATGAAATTTGTATGTCTCCTTACTAAGGAGCTTGAGATTCCCACAATCGTATCAATGAACCCTATCATGGTTGATGGTACTGGAATGTGTGGAGCTTGCAGACTTATTGTTGATGGCCAGGTTAAGTTCGCTTGTGTTGACGGACCTGAGTTTGATGGTCATAAGGTTGACTTTGACCAGGCAATGCGCCGTCAGGCACAGTACAGAACAGCTGAGGGAAGAGCTATGCTTGAACTTACCGAGGGTGACACACACCACGGCGGCTGCGGAAACTGCAATTAATTTCATTGGCGAAAGGAACTTAAAATGGACGTATTAAAGAAGGTTCCCGTAAGGGAGCAGGATCCCAAGGTAAGAGCAACCAACTTCGAGGAGGTTTGCCTTGGCTACAATAAAGAGGAAGCTATTGAAGAGGCTTCAAGATGTATCAACTGTAAGAATGCAAAGTGTATCGAGGGATGCCCCGTATCAATCAACATTCCTGCATTCATTGAGCAGGTAAAGAATGACAATGTTGAGGGCGCTGCCAAGATTATCGGTGAGGCATCAGCACTTCCCGCTATATGCGGTCGTGTATGTCCTCAGGAGTCACAGTGTGAGGGCAGATGTATCAGAGGTATCAAGGGTGAGCCTATCTCAATCGGTAAGCTTGAGCGATATGTTGCTGACACTGCACGTGAGATGGGAATCAAGCCTGAGGCTAACCCTAACAAGAACGGCAAGAAGGTTGCTGTAATCGGCTCTGGCCCTGCAGGTCTTACATGTGCTGGCGACCTTGCAAAGCTTGGATATGATGTGACAATTTTCGAGGCACTTCACGAGGCTGGCGGAGTACTTGTATATGGTATCCCTGAATTCCGTCTCCCTAAGGAGAAGGTAGTTGCTAAGGAAATCGAGAACGTTAAGGCTCTCGGAGTTAAGATTGAGACTAACGTAGTTATTGGTAAGGCTACAACAATTGATGAGCTTATGGAAGAGGAAGGCTTTGATGCTGTATTCGTAGGTTCTGGTGCTGGTCTTCCTAAGTTCATGGGAATTCCTGGTGAGCAGGCTCTCGGTGTATTCTCAGCAAATGAGTACCTCACAAGAAATAACCTTATGAAGGCATTCAAGGAGAATTCTCCTACACCTATCATGAAGGGACAGAAGGTTGCTGTTGTCGGCGGCGGAAACGTTGCAATGGATGCAGCAAGAACAGCACTCAGACTTGGCGCTGAGGTACATGTGGTATACAGACGTTCTGAAGAAGAGCTTCCTGCAAGAGTTGAAGAAGTACATCACGCTAAGGAAGAGGGTGTTATCTTCAATCTTCTCTGCAATCCAATCGAAATCCTTGAGGATGAGAAGGGCTGGGTTAAGGGAATGACATGCATCCG